>CAUJJO010000172.1 GCA_963205125.1 Pseudomonadota bacterium
ATGAACCCTGCCCAGGCCCTGACCCCGCGCGCCTTCCTGACGCTGCTGCTGATCGCGACCATGTTCGCGGCCAACCACGTCGCGGCGCGCTTTGCCTTCAACGACGGCGTCGACGTCGCCACCGCGGTGATGGTGCGCAGCAGCGTGACGGCCATCGTTGCCGCCACGCTGGTGTGGAGCCAGCGCGCGCTCTGGCAGATGCAGGCACGCGAGCGCAAGGTGCTGGCCGGCGTCTCGCTGCTGCTGGCGATGCAAAGCCTCGCGCTCTACTCGGCGGTGGCGCGGCTGCCGGTGGCGCTGGCGCTGCTGGCCTTCAACATGTGGCCGATGTTCACCGCAGTCTGGGCGGCGCTGCTCTACGGCCAGCGGCCGACGCGGCGCATCGTGCTGGCCACGCCGGTGCTGCTGTTCGGCCTCGCGCTCGCGCTCGACGCCTTCGGTGCCGCCTCGGGCCTGAGCGCGCAGGCGCAGTGGGGGCGCATCGGTGCCGGCGTCGCCTTCGCGATCGGCGGTGCCGCAGCGTTTGCGCTGATGATGGTGGTCACCCAGCACGAGATCGCCCGCATCGACGGCCGCGTGCGCAGCGCCATCACCATGGGCGTGGTGGGCGTGCTCGCCTTTGCGGTCACGCAGGCGCAGGGCGGCATGCACTTGCCGCAGTCGGCCACCGGCGTCTGGGGCGTCGTGATGCTGACGCTGCTCTACGGCACCGCCTTCGTCGTCATGTACACGCTGCTGCCGCGCCTGGGCGTGGTCGGCTCCTCGCCCATCCTGAACATCGAGCCGGTGCTGGCGATGATCATGGCCTGGGCGCTGCTCGGCCAGCACATCGCCCCGATCCAGATCGTCGGCGCGCTGATCGTCGTCGGCACGGTGATGGTGCTGGGATTGAGGAAGCGGTGAAGGCAGGCGCTGCCATCCCTGCTCGACAGCCGGGATTGACGATTTGGATTCGTTGTTGCTAGGATGAGCAACATGCATGCCGAGCCGCTCATGCATGAGCGTCGTGTACTGGAGGTCGGCTTCATCGAAGCCATCGTCTGGCGCCTGCCGCATCCGCTGCGCGGATCGACGCACGACCTCAAGTACCGGCTGGCTTACGTTGTCGACAACAGGTGCGTGCTTCGCTACGACAACGAGGCTGGCAAAGGCGATCACAGGCATCTTGGAGACGAGGAGACCGCTTACGTGTTCACCTCCGTCGACCGTCTGCTCGATGACTGCCTGACCGACGTCGCCACATGGCAGAGGAGCTCACGATGACTGCTGTCACGATCACGGTCGACTCGGCGGACGCCTTCCGCCAGCGCGTCACCGAGGCCTTCGCCGGCCGGCGGCAGGCACCACGCATCTCGTTCGAGTCCCTCGACACGCTCTGGAAGGTGCTCGCGCCCCATCGCATGGCGCTGGTGCAGACGCTGGCAGGTGCCGGGCCCATCAGCCTTCGCGAAGCGGCGCGCCGCGTCGGTCGCGACGTGCGTGCCGTGCATTCGGACGTCCACATGCTGCTGCAGGCCGGCGTGCTGCGCAAGGACGATGCGGGCCGCATCGAATTCCCGTACGCCGCTGTGCACGTCGACTTCGTGCTGAAGGCGGCGGCTTGAGTCTGGGCAGGAGGCGCCTGCCACTCACCCAAACCGGAACGCCACCGCCCCCAGCGGCCCGTAGTCGACGTGGAAGCTGTCGCCGGCCACCGCATTCACCGGGCGGGTGAAGGAGCCGGCAAGCACCACCTGCCCCGCTTCGAGTGATTCGCCGTAGGGCGCGATCTTGTCGGCGAGCCAGGCGACGCCGGTGGCCGGGTGGTTGAGCACCGCGGCGGCCAGGCCCGTCTCCTCGATGACGCCGTTCTTGAAAAGCATCGCGCCGACCCAGCGCAGGTCGACGTCGAGTGGGCGCACCGGGCGGCCGCCGAGCACGATGCCGGCGTTGGCGGCGAAGTCGCTGATGGTGTCGAAGACCTTGCGCATCTGCCGGGTATCGCGGTCGAACTGCTCGATGCGCGCGTCGATGATCTCGATGGCCGGCGTCACGTAGTCGGTGGCGGCGAGCACGTCGAAGAGCGTGACGCCGGGCCCCTGCAGCGGCTTGCCGAGGATGAAGGCGAGCTCGACCTCGACGCGCGGCGCGATGAAGCGCTCGATCGGGATGTCGCCGCCGGCGGCGAAGAACATGTCGTCCATCAGCGGCGCGTAGTCGGGCTCGGTGATCTGGCTGGCGATCTGCATCGCGCGCGAGGTCAGGCCGATCTTGCGGCCCTTGATCTTGCGGCCGTCGGCCAGCTCCAGCGCGACCCACGCGCGCTGGATCGCGTAGCCGTCCTCGATCGTCATGCCCGGATGCTGGCGCGAGAACTGGCGCAGCGGCGTGCGCGTCTTGCGCGCGTCGTAGAGCTGGCGCGCGAGGGTCTGGATCGTGGCAGCGTCGAGCATGGTCAGGGCTTGGCAAAGAGGGGATGCAGGTTGCCGAACTTGGCGTCGAAGACTTCCGCGCCGACGTCGACCTGCAGCGTGAGGCCCACGCGCCGTCGCTGCAGCAGCGGCGCGAAATGGGCCTTGGCGGCGTCGGCCAAGGCCTGGCCGGCCGCCTGCTGCACGGCCTCGCTGCGGCCGCGGCCCATGCGCAGGTTGAGCCAGCAGAAGCCGAAATCGCCCGAGCCGTCGGCGACGGCGAAGTGCGCCGCCGGGTAGGCGAGCACGCGCGTGCCGCCGGTCGGGAAGACCTGCGCGCCGCGCTCGTCCTTCACGCTCAGCATCGCGTCGGCCAGCCTGCGGCACAGGCCGGGCATGTCGGCCTCGGCCTCGAGGTTGGGCGTGTAGAGCAGCACCAGGTGCGGCATGGCGCGTCGCTGCCGCGGTGGATCAGATGCGCACCGACACCGGCGTGTAGCCCTCGGCGGCCGAGGCCACGGGCTTGGGAATGGACTTGCCGTC
>CAUJJO010000173.1 GCA_963205125.1 Pseudomonadota bacterium
CTGCGTTGACCTTCTGCCAGACCTTGACGAGGTCGCGGTCGGCGCCCTGCATCAGCCCGTCGAGCATCTCGACCACGTCCAGCCGCGCGCCCAGCGTCGAATAGACCGTGCCCATCTCGAGGCCGATGATGCCGCCGCCGATCACCAGCATCCGCTTGGGCAGCTGACGCAGCTGCAGCGCGCCGGTGGAGTCGACGATGCGCGGATCCTCCGGCAGGAAGGGCAGCCGCACCGCCTGCGATCCCGCGGCGATGATGCACTGCGCAAAGCGCACGACGAGGGTCTTGCCGGTCTTCGCCTGCCCGTCGCCGGTCGTTTCCTCGACGCTCAGATGGTGCGGGTCGGCAAAGCTGCCGTAGCCGCGCACGACCGTCACCTTGCGCGCCTTGGCCATGCCGGCCAGGCCGCCGGTGAGCTTGGTGACGACCTTGTTCTTGTGCGCGAGCAGCTTGGCCGCGTCGACCGTGGGGCTGCCGAAGTCGACGCCGAGCGCGGCGAAGTGCTTGACCTCGTCCATCACCGCCGCGACGTGCAGCAGCGCCTTGCTCGGGATGCAACCGACGTTCAGGCAGACGCCACCGAGGGTCGGGTAGCGCTCGACGAGCACCACTTTGAGCCCCAGGTCGGCTGCGCGGAAGGCGGCCGAGTAGCCGCCGGGGCCGCCGCCGAGGACGAGCAGTTCGCAGTCGTGGTCGACCGCACCCTCACCCCCCGCCCTCTCCCGCGGGGCGGGAGAGGGAGCCGAGGGTGCAGCGCCACCACCCTCACCCCCCGCCCTCTCCCGCACGGCGGGAGAGGGAGCCGAGGGTGCAGCGTCACTCCCTCTCCCGCTTGCGGGCGAGGGCTGGGGTGAGGGTGCGGCCCCCGCCTCCGTCTCCAGGCTCAGCAGCACGCTGCCCTGGTTGACCTTGTCACCAAGCCCCACCTTCAGCGCCTTCACCACGCCGGCGTGCGAAGACGGGATCTCCATCGACGCCTTGTCGCTCTCGACGGTGACGAGCGACTGCTCGGCAGCGATGCGGTCGCCGGGCTTGACCAGCAGCTCGATGACGGCCACGTCCTTGAAGTCGCCGATGTCCGGCACGAGGATGTCGATCTGGGCCATGGGTCAGGCTTTCCGCTCGAGGGTTCGCAGGCGCCCCGTCGGGGCGAAGGACGGGTCGAAATGACCGCCGCCGCTCACAGCAGCGCGCGGCGGAAGTCGGTCAGCAGCGCGCCGAAGAAGGCGTTGAAGCGCGCGGCGGCCGCGCCGTCGATGACGCGGTGGTCCCAGCTCAGCGACAGCGGCTGCACCAGGCGCGGCTGGAAGCCCTTGCCGTCCCAGCGCGGCTCCATGCTGCTCTTGCAGACGCCCATGATGGCGACCTCCGGCGCGTTGATGATGGGCGTGAAGTAGCGCCCGCCGATGCCGCCCAGGCTGCTGATGCTGAAGCAGCCGCCGCTCATGTCGGCCGGCGAGAGCTTGCCCTCGCGCGCCTTCTTCGCCAGCTCGGCCATCTCCAAGCTGATCTGCAGGATGCCCTTGCGGTCGGCGTCCTTGACCACCGGCACCATCAGCCCGTTCGGCGTGTCCGCGGCAAAGCCGATGTGGAAGTAGTTCTTCAGCACCAGGTGCTCGCCGTCCAGCGAGGCATTGAACTCGGGGAACTTCTTCAGCGCCGCGACCGCCGCCTTGATCATGAAGGCCAGCAGCGTGACCTTGATGCCGGCCTTCTCGTTCTCCTTGTTGAGCTGGACGCGGAAGGCCTCGAGCTCGGTGATGTCGCAGTCGTCGTGGTTGGTGACGTGCGGGATCATCACCCAGTTGCGGTGCAGGTTGGCGCCGCTGATCTTCTTGATGCGCGAGAGCTCGCGGCGTTCGATCGGCCCGAACTTGGCGAAGTCGACCTGCGGCCAGGGCAGCAGCCCGGGCAGGCCTGCGCCCGCCGCAGCGGCAGCGGCCGGCGCGCGCGCCTGCTGCGCGGCGGTCTGCACCGCGCCGCTCATCACCTGCTTGACGAAGCCCTGCACGTCCTCCTGCGTGATGCGGCCCTTGGCGCCGCTGCCCTTGACCTCGGCCAGCGGAACGCCGAACTCGCGCGCGAGCTTGCGGATCGAGGGCGAGGCGTGCGGCAGCGCCGCGCTTACCGTCGTCGGCTGATGCGGCGGCACGGGCGTCGCCGCTGCGGCCTGCGGCGCGCCTGGCGCCACGGCCGCCGCAGGTGCAGCCGCGGCCGGGGCCGAAGCAGCCGCGGGCGCCCCGGAGGCGGCTGCAGACGGCGCGGCCACGGCCGCGGGCGCAGCAGCCGCGGCCTGCAGCACGAGCAGCGGCGTGCCCTGCGAGACGCGGTCGCCCAGCTTGACCCTGACCTCGCGCACGAGGCCGGCGTGCGAGGACGGGATCTCCATCGACGCCTTGTCGCTCTCCACGGTGATCAGGCTCTGTTCGACCTTCACCGTATCGCCGGGCTTGACGAAGACCTCGATCACCGCGACGTCCTTGAAGTCGCCGATGTCGGGAACGAGCACCTCGACGCTGCTGCTCGCCGCGGGTGCGGGTGCGGGTGCGGGTGCGGGTGCCGGGCTCGGCGCGGGCGCCGAGGCAGGCACCGGCGGCAGCGCCGCCACGGCGGCGGCCTCGGCCGCGGCGCTCTCGACCAGCGCGATCACGCTGCCTTCGTTGACCTTGTCGCCGAGGGCGACCCTCAGCTCCTTCACCACGCCGGCATGCGAGGACGGGATCTCCATCGACGCCTTGTCGCTCTCGACGGTGAGCAGCGACTGCTCGGCGGCGATCGTGTCGCCGACCTTGACGAGCAGTTCGATGACGCCGACGTCCTTGAAGTCGCCGATGTCGGGGACCTTGACTTCCACCATGGCCATCTCGCGTTCCCCTCAGGCGTGCAGCGGGTTGATCTTGGCGACGTCGATGCCGTACTTGCCGATCGCCTCGGCCACGCGCGAGGCCGGCAGCTTGCCCTCGTCGGCGAGGCCCTTGAGCGCCGCCAGCACGATGTAGTGGCGGTCGACCTCGAAGTGCTCGCGCAGGCGGTAGCGGAAGTCGCTGCGGCCGAAGCCGTCGGTGCCGAGGACCGTGTAGCTGCGCCCCGACGGGACGAAGGGGCGGATCTGCTCGGCGTAGTTCTTCAGGTAGTCGGTCGAGGCGACGATGGGGCCCGGGTGCGCGCCCAGCTGCTGCGCGACGAAGGACGTGCGCGGGGCCTCCAGCGGGTGCAGCAGGTTCCAGCGCGCGGCGTCCTGGCCCTCGCGCGTCAGCTCGTTGAAGCTCGGGCAGCTCCAGACGTCGGCCTGCACGCCCCAGTCGGCGGCCAGCAGCTTCTGCGCCTCCAGCGACTCGCGCAGGATCGATCCCGAGCCCAGCAGTTGCACGCGCCGCTCGCCTTCGGCGCCGGGCTTGCACAGGTACATGCCCTTGAGGATCTGCTCCTCGGTGCCGGCGGTGAGGCCCGGCATCGCGTAGTTCTCGTTGAGCAGGGTGATGTAGTAGAAGACGTCCTCCTGCTTTTCCACCATGCGCTTGAGGCCCTGGTGCAGGATCACGCCCACCTCGTGCGCGAAGCTCGGGTCGTAGCTGACGCAGCAGGGGATGGTGCCGGCGAGGATGTGGCTGTGTCCGTCCTCGTGCTGCAGGCCTTCGCCGTTGAGCGTCGTGCGTCCGGAGGTGCCCCCGAGGATGAAGCCGCGCGCCAGCATGTCGCCCGCGGCCCAGGCAAAGTCGCCGAAGCGCTGGAAGCCGAACATCGAGTAGTAGATGAAGAACGGGATCATGATGCGGTTGTTCGTCGAGTACGACGTCGCCGCGGCGATCCACGAGCACATGCCGCCGGCCTCGGTGATCCCCTCCTGCAGGATCTGGCCGTCGGTCGCTTCCTTGTAGTACATGACCTGGTCGCGGTCGACCGGCGTGTAGAGCTGCCCCTTGGGGTTGTAGATGCCGATCTGGCGGAAGAGGCCTTCCATGCCGAAGGTGCGCGCCTCGTCGACGAGGATGGGCACGACGCGCGGGCCCAGTGCCTTGTCGCGCAGCAGCTGCGTGAGGAAGCGCACGTAGGCCTGGGTGGTGCTGATCTCGCGGCCCTCGGCGGTGGGTTCGAGCACGGCCTTGAAGGTCTCGAGCGCGGGCACGGTGAAGCTCTCGTCGGCCTTCTCGCGGCGCGAGGGCAGGTAGCCGCCGAGCGCCTGGCGCCGCTCGTGCAGGTAGCGCATCTCGGGCGTGTCGTCGGCCGGCTTGTAGTAGGGCAGCTTGTCGAGCTCGCTGTCCGGGATCGGGATGTTGAAGCGGTCGCGGATGTAGCGGATGTCCTCCTCGTCCAGCAGCTTGGTCTGGTGCACCGTGTTCTTGGCCTCGCCGGCCTTGCCCATGCCGTAGCCTTTGACCGTCTTCACCAGCAGCACCGTGGGCTGGCCCTTGTGCTCGTTGGCGGCGTGGAAGGCGGCGAAGACCTTCTCCGGGTCGTGGCCGCCGCGGCGCAGTTCCCAGATGTCGTCGTCGGTGAGGTGCTCGACGAGCCTGGCCGTCTCGGGGTGGCGGCCGAAGAAGTGTTCGCGGATGTAGGCGCCGTCCTTGGAGCGATAGGTCTGGTAGTCGCCGTCCAGCGTCTCCATCATCAGTTGGCGCAACTTGCCATCCTTGTCGCGGCGCAGCAGGTCGTCCCAGCCCTTGCCCCAGAGCAGCTTGATGACGTGCCAGCCGGCGCCGCGGAAGTCGCCTTCCAGCTCCTGGATGATCTTGCCGTTGCCGCGCACCGGGCCGTCCAGGCGCTGCAGGTTGCAGTTGATGACGAAGTTGAGGTTGTCGAGGTTCTCGCGCGAGGCCAGCGTGATGGCGCCGCGGCTCTCGGGCTCGTCCATCTCGCCATCGCCGAGGAAGACCCAGACGCGGCGGTTGTCGGTCCTGGCGATGCCGCGCGCGTGCAGGTACTTCATGAAGCGCGCCTGGTAGATCGCCATCATCGGGCCCAGGCCCATGCTCACCGTCGAGTACTGCCAGAAGCCCGGCATCAGGTGCGGGTGCGGGTAGCTCGAGAGGCCCTTGCCGTGCACCTCCTGGCGGAAGTTCTCGAGCTGCTCCTCGGTGATGCGCCCTTCCAGGTAGGCGCGCGCGTAGATGCCCGGCGCGCTGTGGCCCTGGAAGTAGATGCAGTCGCCGCCGTGGCCCTCGCTCTCGGCGTGCCAGAAATGGTTGAAGCCCGCGCCCCACATGCTGGCCAGCGAGGCGAAGGAGCCGATGTGGCCGCCCAGTGTCCCGCCATCGGCCGGGTGGATGCGGTTGGCGCGAACGACCATCGCCATCGCGTTCCAGCGCATGTAGGCGCGCAGCCGCTTCTCGATGGCGATGTTGCCGGGGCAGCGTGCCTCCTGCTCCGGCTCGATGGTGTTGACGTAGCCCGTGTTGGCCGAGAAGGGCAGGTCTATGCTGCTCTGCCGCGCGTGCTCGAGCAGGTTCTCGAGCAGGAAGTGGGCGCGCTCGGGGCCCTCGCGCTCGATCACCGCGGACAAGGCGTCCAGCCACTCGCGGGTCTCCTGGGCGTCGGTGTCGTTCGCAGCAAGGCCGGGGACGAACTGGGGCACGGCGGGCATGCTTGTCTCCTGGTCGGTTCAGGTCATGAATGGGGATAGGAATGGGGCCGAGTGTGGCACAGGCCCGGAATATTCCAAATTATGCGGTTATATTTCACATTATGAATTGCACTCATGGCGATTTCCCGACGTCGCCGCGCTCGGGATAATCCCGGCCATGTCCTCGCCTCCACCGCCAGCGAAGCCGGCCGCCGCGAAGCTTCCCGCCGCCCGCCGCTTCTTCGGCCTGTGGTGGCGCGGGCTGCCTCCGGCGCGCCAGGACCGGCTCGCAACGCTCGCCCCGCTGATCTCGGTGCTGCTCTTCCTGGCCGCGATCATTTCCGCCTTTTGGTACCTGCGCAACGAGGAATTCGAGCGGGAGACCGATCTGGTGCGGCGCGACACCGAGATCACGCAGCAGCAGATCAACCTGCGCCTGATGCAGAACGTCGAGCAGCTCACCCGGATGGCACGCGAGCTGCTCACGCGCGAGGTCGACGCCGCGGGCTTTGCCGCGATGGCCGGCGAGTTCGCCCGCGAACGCCCGGAAATCCGTCACCTGAGCTGGCTCGACGCGCGCCGCCGCGTCAAGGCCAGCCACTACCCGCTGCTCTACCTGCCCGAGTCGCTCGCCGACCCGGCGTCGCCGCCGGCCAGCTTCCCGCATGCCGGCGAGAACAGCGCCGCCGAACACGCCTTCGCCGAGGCGATGCGCAGCCGCCAGCCGACCTACTCCAAGGCCTTCGAGTCGCCGGCCGGCGAGCCCGTGTTCCAGCTCTACCTGCCGCTGCAGGAACGCCACGGCTTCCTCGGCACCCTGCTCGTCGAGTACGCGGTGCCGACGCTGCTGCGCCAGTACGTGCCGCCTGAGGTCGCCCGGCGGCGGGCGATTGCGGTCGTCGACGAGCGCGTGCGCGTGCTGGCCAGCATCGCCGGAGACGGCCGCGCGCCGGGCGGCAGCGGCGCCTCCATCCTCGCCAGCGCGCCGCTGGGCCCGCCCGCCATCGGCCTCACGCTGCGCGCGCAGGGCTGGCGGACCTCGATCGGCCTGATCGGCACCACCTTGTTCTGGATGGGGGTGGC
>CAUJJO010000174.1 GCA_963205125.1 Pseudomonadota bacterium
GTCCACGGCCTGGCCGCCGACACCGACGGCGTCGACGGCACGGAGGAAGTCGCCGGCGCGTGGATCGCCCCCGACACGCTGGCGCGCGCCATCGCGCGCCGCCAGCGGCCGCGCGAGGCGCGCGACCCCCACCACGGCCACGGCTTCTTCGAGCGGCTGTCGGACGCGCTCGTCACCGGGCCCACGCGCACCAACGTCAACGACTTCCGCGCGCTGCTCGTCGAGGCACCCGCGGACCCCACATCCCCCTCCTGAGGAGACCGCACGCCATGGGACACCTGAGCACCCACGTCCTCGACACCGCGCATGGCTGCCCGGCCGCGGGCATGAAGGTCACGCTGCAGCGCGTGCGTGCCGACGGCAGCGCCGAGACGGTGAAGACCCTCACCCTCAACGCCGACGGCCGCAACGACGGTGGCGCGCTGCTCGACGCCGCGGCGATGGCGGCCGGGCGCTGGCGCCTCGTCTTCGAGGTCGCCGCCTACTTCCGCGCACGCGGCGTCGCGCTGCCCGAGCCGCCCTTCATCGACGTGGTGCAGCTCGACTTCGGCATCGCCGACGCCCAAGGGCGCTACCACGTGCCCCTGCTCGTCAGCCCCTACGGCTACAGCACCTACCGCGGCTCCTGAGCCGCGGGGCGCGCGGCTGCGGGTTTGTCCCGAGCCGGCGCGCCGATGGCACCAGCGGCGCGCCGGTCCATGGACCTTGGTTCGCCGCGCCAAATGCGCATAGTTGCCCCGAACGAGGAACGGGGCCGCACAAGCCGGCCCGCATGGAGGCAACCATGTTCATGCGACTGCTCGGCCTCATCGCCCTGACCCTGGGCCTGCTGACCGCCCACGCGCCCGCGTCGGCGGCGATCTGGGACTCGGTGCCCGATGAACAACTGAAGGCGCTCGATCTCACCCGCGACGCCTCGCCCAAGGAGCTGTTCGACCGGCTCTCCAAGCGCTACCGCGCCGAGCTGAACAAGGGCAAGTTCGCCAAGTACTGGGAGCCGATCCCGATGGACATGTACCTGGCGCCCACGCTCTTCTACAAGCCGCCGGCCGAACCGGCGATCGAGGCCAAGCGCGAGGAATGCGTGGCCTGCCACGCCGGGGCCACGCACGGCTGGGTCAAGTCCTGGGAAAAGAGCGTGCACGCCAACCTCGACAAGATCCGCGCGCTGCCGGCGTCGGACGCCCGGGCCTACAAGAAGGAGATCATCGCGGAGGTCGAGGACAACCTGCGCCTGCAGGGCCTGCTCGGCAAGGGCGTGCCGCTCAAGGAGGTGCAGTGCATCGACTGCCACATGGGCGTGGGCGCCAAGTCCGGCAACCACGCCAAGGACTTGCGCATGCCCGACCGCAGCGTCTGCGGCTCCTGCCACGTGCGCCAGTTCGCCGAGGCCGAGTCCGAGCGCGACACCGCCGTCTGGCCGCAGAAGCAGTGGGACAAGGGACACCCCTCGCACGCGGTCGACTACACCGCCAACGTCGAGACGGCGACCTGGGCGGCGCTGCAGCAGCGCGAGGTCGCGGCGAGCTGCACGATGTGCCACACCAACCAGACCAAGTGCGACAACTGCCACACGCGGCACGAATTCTCGACCGTCGAATCGCGCAAGCCCGAAGCCTGCGCGACCTGCCACAACGGCGTCGATCACAACGAGTTCGAGCAGTACATGTATTCCAAGCACGGCACCGTCTACCAGACGCTGGGCGCGCAGTGGGACTGGAACATCCGCCTGGCCGACCAGCTCGGCCACAAGAACGGCCAGACCGCCCCGACCTGCCAGAGCTGCCACTTCGAATTCAAGGGCCAGTACTCGCACAACGTCGTGCGCAAGGTGCGCTGGGGCTTCCTGCCCACGAAGAACATCGCCGACAACCTCGACCACCCGTGGTTCAAGGACCGCAAGGAGGCCTGGGTCGACACCTGCTCGCAGTGCCATTCGCGCCGCTTCTCGCAGGAGTTCCTGACGATGGCCGACAAGGGCATCCAGGACGGCACCAAGCTCGTCGAGGAGACGCGCAAGGTGGTGCAGAAGCTCTACGACGACAAGCTGCTCGTCGGCCAGAAGAGCAACCGGCCGACGCTGCCCGCGCCCGAGCAGGACGAGGCCGGCGGCTTCTTCTCGCTCTTCTTTGCCAAGGGCAACCAGACGACCACCGTCGACCGCACCTTCGCCGAGATGTGGGAGCAGCACGTGGCGCGCTACATGAAGGGCCTGCAGCACGTGAATCCCGGCGGCTGGACCTACTCGCACGGCTGGAGCGACCTGATGAAGGACCAGGCCATCATCAACGAGCAGGACACGCTGCTGCGCGAGAAGGCGGCGATGGAGCAGCGCCTGCAGAAGCTCGAGGGCAAGGCCCAAGGCACGGGCAAGACGAGCTCCTACCGCAACGGGCCGGCGCCGCTCTACGCCGACGTGATGGAGGACCCGGTGCTCGCCAGCGGCGGCCTGGCGCTCCTGGGCGGCGGGCTGCTGCTGACGGGGCTGCGCAGTCGCAGTCGAAATCGCAATCGCAATCGCCACGCGAAGGATGCGGCCCGCGCGCAGGGGCCGCGATGAACGCCTTGAGCCTGCCCGACCACGGCCGCGATCCCGCGAGCGGCTCCGACGGCGCTCCCGCCAGCGCTCCCGCCAGCAGCGCCACGAACGCTCACCAGGGCCGCGGCGTGCACGGCGCGTGGCGTCCCGCCAGCGTGGCGGCGATCGCCGCGGGGGCGGCGCTGCTCGTGGCCGCCGCCGCGCTGCTCTGGCGCCAGCAGACGCTGCCTGCGCCCTACCACTACGTGCTCGGCGAGACGGTCTCCGCGGCCGAGCTCGGGGCGCTGGCCGCGCTCGGCGAGGGCCGGCTGACCGTGCGCCGCGCCCGCGTCATGGCCGACGACCAGGCCACGCCGCTGGCCGAGCTGCAGATCCTCGAAGGCCGGCGCGCCGACGGCACGCCGCTGGCCCCGGCGCTGCTGCAATGGCAGGCGCGCGTCGACGACCCCTTCCTGACGATCACCGCACCGGCCGAGGACGTCGCCGCCCTCGCGCCGGTGCTGGCGCGGCACGCGCAGGGCGCCACGCTGCTGGGCTGGTGGGATCACTCGCGCCTGCTGCAGCGGCTGGCCGGCGTCGACGTCGCCTTCACGCAGCACCTGGGCGTGCCGCTCTTCGTGCCGGCCGACTGGCGCGGCGCCAAGGGCGGCATCGAGGCCGCCGAGCGCGCGTTCTGGGCGAGCGGCCCGGCGGTCGACGCCGCGGTGCTGGCGCGCGAGCAGCAGGACTTCGCGCGCTTCGCCCAGGCGCTGCTGGCCCCCGAGCACGAAGGCATCGCCGCCCTGCAGGCGCTGGCCGGCGGCCGCAAGGCCGTGCTCGTGCTGCACCTGCGCGACCTCGTCCTGCTCGGCCAGATGGCGCCCGACAAGCTCGGCGTCGCCTTCCAGGACCTCGGCGCCCAGGGCGACGTGCACGGCATGGTGCGCCGCGTGCACGGCTGGCTGGACGAGCACAAGTACCCCGCCTATGGCGTGCTGCAGGCGCGCGAGCGGCCGCTGCGCGCGATCGCGCTGACCGACGAGGCCTCCGGCAGGACGCTGGCTGCGCGGCTGCTGCCGCTGATGGGCAACGAGCAGCGCGACGTGGCCGGCGCCACGCTGGTCTACCGCGTCGGCGGCTTCTCCGTGTTCGAGCTCGCCGCTGCGCGCAGCCCCTGATCACTCGCCTGCGTCGATCGAGCACGGCCCCGC
>CAUJJO010000175.1 GCA_963205125.1 Pseudomonadota bacterium
GGCCGGCCAGGGTCGCGTGCGCTCGATCGCGGCACCGGCCAGCAGCAACCTGCAGGCGCAGGTCGTCATGCAGGAGATCCGCCGCATCCTGGCGGCCGACCCCGCCACGCCGCTGGGCGAGATCGCCGTCCTCGCGCGCGAACACGCCAGCCTTCGCCCCTTGCGCGCCCTGTGCGAAGACGCCGGGCTGCGCCTGGACCTGGCGGGCTTGGAGGGCGCAGGCGCGCGCCTGTCCTTCATGCAACTGCGCGAGGGCTGGCGGACCTTGCAGGCCCTGCCGTCGCGGCGCACCGACCTGGTCGAACTGGCGTCGCTGCAGCAGTGGCTCAGGCTGCAGCGCCGCGACGAGCCGGACAACCCATACTGGTCCGACATCGCCGCGGCCGTCGACGAGCTCATCGCCGGCTCGCAGAGCGAGCGCGTGACGGCTCAGGAAGTCCTGGATGCGCTCTACGAGGCGGCGCACGAGGGCCGGCGCCATGGCCGTCGCGACGCCCTGCGCCTGAGCACGGCCCACGGCGCCAAGGGCCTGGAGTTCGACCACGTCATCGTGATGGACTGCGGCGACTGGCGCTGGGACGGCGACAGCAACCGCCGCCTGCTCTACGTCGCGATGACGCGCGCCCGCCAGACGCTCGTGATGCTGCGCGCCGAGACCGGACGCAACGCCTACCTCACCGACCTCGCCTCGCTCGACGGCGTCCAGGAGGCCTTGCCCGAGCCCCGCCCCACGCATCGCCCCGAACTCGATCGCCGCTGCGTCACCCTGGGTCCTGCCGACGTCGACCTGGGCTACGCCGGGCGAAAAGTGGCAGGCGCGACGCTTCACGCCGAGTTGGCCGCGCTGCGCGTCGGCGACGAAATCCGCGTCGCCGACCGGCAGTTGCGGACCGTCGGGGGTCGACTCGTCGGCACGCTCTCGAAGAAATGCGATCTGCCCAACCAGGCCGCCCCCGGCTCGGTCTTCGCGATCATGCTGCGCACACGCGCGCAGACCCACCCCGACTTCCAGGCCCGCATCAAGGTCGACGCGTGGGAAGTGCCGCTCGTCGAAGTGACGCTTCCCGCGGCCAAGGAAGGCGCAGCGGCCGGCGACTGTCCGCTTGCGGCTGTTCGTGGGTGACTGACGCTGTCGCCACTTCCTACCCAGGCGCCTGGGCGCACAAATGAGAGTGCCTGCCAAGGCGGGCACTCGCATGTTTCTTGGCTACCCGACCTGGGCTCGAACCGGTGCTCGAGGCGGCTTCCGAGTTGCCGAGGGCCATGAAAAAAGTGCTGGGAGCGCAACGAAAGAAGTTTCTCAGCGCACTTGATGATGCGGCACCGGCGCGAAGGCTTCTCGAGCGGGTCTTAGAGGCTGCGTAGAGTCCAGGCAGACGTGCCGGGCTTGCCCCGAGTCCGTCGTAGGACTGGTGGTCGCTACGGAGGATGCCTGACGCCGCTGACGTGCTCTCGTGGCGGGACACCTGGCAGGGGAAAGGAAAGAAGCCCTGGAGCGGCTGGTCGGAGCCCCTTGCTGTGGCGTTTGTGCATGCAATGCGTCCAGTCTTCTCGGTGGCCGAGCGTCGCGGGCGCCGCATTCATGGCGGTCACGCTGCCGCCTGATTCGCGCGGTCCTGCAAGACTTCACAGGCCTGCATGAGGGCGTCGAAAGGCACGGCACCGCCCAGCATCACCTCGTCAGCGACCATGGCTGCATAGTCAGCGGCCAGCGCCTCTCGCGTCGCGCCGGTCGGCACGATCTGAAGCCCGCCGCGCGTCGCCACGCCATAGTCGATCCACGCGCCCGTCGCATCCTTCTCCGGGAAGAAGCACGACTTGTGAGCTGCCACCGTCTGTGCGACTGCGCGTTCGGCGACGACTCGATCGAAGTGGCTTGACCTTGCGATGGCGGCCAGGTCGTGCCAGTGTCGGGCGAACCGCTCACCGCGAAGCCGCGCCTGCGCGCAGTAGACGTGCGCCGCGGTGGCCTTCTCCCAGAAGGTGCGGCTGACACTCATGACCTGGGGTGCTGCCGTCGGGAACACGACGCCGTCGACGTGGCCATCCATGTCGCTGGAGATTGGCATCGGCTGGTGAGGCTCGCCGGTTGCGCGTCCGCCGAACTCAAGGCTCACCACAGGCGCGACATAGCCGGTACCGGCGCTGAGTGCCGGGTAGTGCAACTGCAGCTGTTCGTTCTCCTTGCCGGCACTGCGCAACTGCGCCGAGAGGCCGCTCTCGGCGAGGCGCTGCGCGAGCCATGGGCGCACCTGGGCATTGACCCAGTCAGGCAGGCTGTCGCGTACGGCACGAGTCCATTTGTCAGCCTGGCTCCGGCTGGCCGGCAGTTCCCTGCCTTCTCCAGCCAGATCCGGGATCAGGCGGCGGATGTCGACCGTCAGGTCGATGTCCTCGGAGAAGCGCTCGATGATGCGGTAGGCCTTTGACAGCGACGTGCCGCCCTTGAACGTCAACTGGTCGGCAACGGGCGCGTCGAAGATGGCGGCGAGCGTCCAGACGACCCAGACGTCCTTCTCGAGCAGGTGCGTCGGGCGGCCGGTACGCTCGCGAGCCACTTCCAGCACTTCGCGCCGTTCGGCCTCGCTCAGCGCGAAGAACGCATCAGCCACCGACCGCCTCCCGACCGATCGCTTCTGCCATCCAGGAGGGCAGGCTGGCGCGGTGGCTCGTCAAGGCCTGCCACTCGGATGGCGGCAGGCTGCGATGGAGCTTTTGCAGCGACTCCTGGGCGTGTTCACGCCCCATCCAGGCCAGCGCCCGGATGGCAGCGCCTGCGGGCTGCGAACCCAGCACGAACATCCACCGCGGCGCCTGCTTCACGATGACTTCAGAGCGGCCGAACTTGAGCTTGCGTGTGCGCCCGGTGGTCAGGTAGGCCTCGCGGATCGGCACCTGCTGGGTGAGGCCCAGCGCGTTGGCGGCAGCGGCGCCGTGCGGAACCACCGTCTCGCCGCTGGCTGCGGCCAGTGATTCGACGACTTTCTGCGGCGCAGGCGCCCGGGTCCCGAAGCGGCTGGCTACCGGGAGCGTGTAGCTGCCTCGCGCCACGCGAAGCAGGCTGCCGGCCTTGACCAGGCGAGAGAAGGCCTGGTCCACGGCAGCCCGGCTGCCCAGGTGCAGGAACTCCTTGGGCGACAGCACGCCACCTTCCGGCAGCGCCTTGGCTTGCTGGACGATCTGTTCGGGCAGGCTCAGGGTGGCCGCGGACATGGATTGGCTGGGTGGTGTGCTTTGGAAGTCAGAAGTATACTATAGTATCTGACATCGTCCATCTGGCCGACGATCAGTCGGTCGCTCGAACCGTGGTCGCCCGCGGCGATGGTGATCGAAAGCGGAGCCAATTGCAGGCAATGCCGAGGTAAACAGGCTTGGCCGATCCTGAAGAACTTCCCGCCCTGCGCGCCGAGAACGCGCGACTGATCAGGCTGCTCGATGCGCACGGCATCGAGTGGCGCGAGCGCGCCTTGCCAGGCGTCGCTGCTGATACGCGCGGTGCCGATCGGCCATTGCTGAGGACGCAAGTTCCATCGTCGCAACCGCCACAGGTCAGATTGAGCCCCGCAGGGAAGGTCACCTTGTTCGGCCGGCTCTTCAAGGGCCGACCCGACGTCTTCCCGGTTCGTTGGGAGAGCCAGACCTCCGGCAAGTCGGGCTATGCGCCGGCGTGCGCCAACGAGTGGCGGCAGGGCGTGTGCGAGAAGCCGCGCATCAAGTGTTCGGCGTGCAGCCATCGCGAGCTGATTCCGCTCTCGGACGCTGTGCTCTCAAGAAACAGAACTGAAGACGGTCGCGTTCATGCGGCTGTCTCCACGGGATTGATCTGGAAGCCCAGCGCGGCGGCGCGGCGCTTGAGGGCGGCGATGCTGCGCTGGCGCTGCTGCTCTTCGTAGCGCTCATCGACGAAGGCCTCGCCGCGGGTGAGCATGAAGTACACCATCCGGGCCAGCTTGTGCGCGGTGGCGGTGTTGGCTTTGGGCTTGTCCATTCGAACGCACAGCCGGCGATAGAACGCACCCAGCGCGGATTCGCTGCGGCACAGCGTCATGGCCGCCATCTTCAGCGCCTGGCGGGCCCGGCTGGCCGAACGCCTGGTACCCGAGGACAGCACCTTGCCGCCACTGATCTTCGTACCCGGACACAGGCTCAGCCAGGAGCAGAAGTGCTTGACGCTGGCGAAGCGGCTCAGGTCCGGGCCGATCTCGGTGAGCAGCTTCATCACGATGGTCACACCCAGCCCGTTGATGCGCGTGAGGTCCACACCGGCCCAGTCGGCCAGGCGCTGACGGATGTCATGCTCGACGCGCGCCTTGCTGCCTGCGCGCGGCAGGGCGCCGATGTCGACCTTCGCGGCGGCTCGCTGATCGAGCAGCGCGTCGAGCCTGGCGTCGCATTCGCCCAGGTGGCGGCCGATGTCGTCGTACATGGCCAGCGCCTGCTCGAGGACGAACAGGTGCTCCTCGCGCCAGTTGCCCGTCAGCGCCCTGACGATGTCGGCCTCGCTGGCCTTGATGCGGCGGTGGCGATGGCGCGCGAGCGCCCCGGGATCGCGCTGGCCGGCCACGATGTCGCGGATGATCGCCTGGCCGGTCTGGCCCATCACGTCGCTGATCACCTCGGTGAGCTGGATGTTCATCTGCACCAGCGCCTTTTGCATGCGCTGCACCCAACTGGCCTGTTCTGTAATCAGCGTCTCGCGCTGGCGCGCTACCGCGCGCAGCACGCAGACGTCGGCATCCGGACGGAAGGCCGCCCGCAGCAGCCCCAGGCTCATCAGCTTCTGCAGCCACTGGCAGTCCTGAATGTCGCTCTTGCGCCCGGGCACGTACTTGAGCTGCCGCGCATCGACCAGCCAGACCTTCAAACCGTGCTGCTCCAGCACCTCGAACACCGGGATCCAGTACACCCCGGTTGACTCCACCGCCACCGTGTCAACGCCCAGGCCCACCAGCCACTTCGCCAGGGCGTTGAGGTCGTCGGTCATCGCACCCACCTCGCGCACCGGCTCATCGCCAGCGGCCTGGGCCAGGTGCCGGGGCACCGCCACCCAGTGGCTTGATGCTCCGATGTCGATGCCTGCGGCGTTCGGAAAAATCTCGTCTTCTCGCTTGCGCATTGCCATAGCTTGCTCCACCATCGTTGATGAGTGGCAGCGCCATGCAAGGCGTCGATTTCGACTCGATCTCTCAAACGGGATGCGGCTTGCGCTGCTCACCACTGTCGCCGACGACCTGCGGACCATGCTCAGAAGCGGGCTCGCAACCGTGGCGCTTCCAACGCCACGGGCTCGCACCAATGACGTGTCGGTCATGACGGCGCTGCCGCTCACTTTGTAGCGCAGATGCACCATCGTTTCTTCGCGAACGCCGGGCGCGGTCATGGGCCTGGGATGCTCAGAACTGGCACCAGACGGGCACCAGACGGGCACCAGCCAAGCTCAGAAAGCAAAAAAGTCAGCAGGCGCTAACCTGCTGACCCTTGCGTTTCTTGGCTCCCCGACCTGGGCTCGAACCAGGGACCTACGGATTAACAGTCCGGCGCTCTACCGACTGAGCTATCGGGGAACAGCCGCGCAGTATAGCGTGCTTTTGACGGTCAGAGCGTTGTCTGCACGCTCAGCGACCAGGTGCGCGGGGCCAGCGGGTAGAGGTAGGCGTGGTCGTACTGGTAGGGCGACTCCTTCCAGGCGCGCGCATCGGCGAGGTTGTCGACGCCCAAGCGCCAGACGAGATCGTGTCCGCCGATCCGCTGGGCGTAGCGCAGCGTGAGGTCCACGCGCGTCCAGCCGGGGGTGGCGATGCTGTTGTCGGGCAACACCATGCGCCGGCCCTCGTGGGTGACGAAGCCCAGCAGCGCGAGGCCCGGGACGGCCGCGACGTTGTAGGCGGCCTGCAGCTTGAGGCTGCGTGCGGGCACGTTGGTCGGCTGCCTGCCGTTCAGCCCGGGCTGCAGCGAGCCTTCGCGGCGCGCGTGCAGCCACAGCGCGCTGCCGCGCAGGCTCCAGGGGCCGCTGCGCCATTCGCCCTCGGCTTCCAGGCCGCGGTGGCGCGAGGCGCCGTCGGCTCGGCGCGTGCAGCTCGCGTCGTCGCTGCAGTCGCCGATGTCGGCCCATTCGGGGCGGCGAATGTCGAAGGCGGCAAGACTCCAGTCGACGGTGCCGCCGCGCTGCTTG
>CAUJJO010000176.1 GCA_963205125.1 Pseudomonadota bacterium
CCGCGAACAGCAGCACCAGCGCCAGCGGAATGCTCCACAGCGGCAGGTCGCGGCTGGTGAAGCCCTTGTCCAGGAGCGGCTGCAGCAGCGCCGGGATCATCGGTTCGGTGGCGGCGCCGACCAGCGCGCCCAGGCCCGCCAGCGCCAGCGCGCGGCGGCCGTTCTTCAGGTAGGGGGCGATGCGCGAGAGACGCTCGGAGATGCTGGCCATGGCGCAGCGGCATTATCGCGGCCGGTGCCTACAATCGCGGCCCACGCGCGCAGGCCGGTGCACAGGTGCGGCTTGCGCCCGGCGATTGAACCAATTCCAAACGATGCGATCCACAGGCTCCATGCCTTCCCGCAGACAAGTCCTGGGGACCCTCGGCGCATGCGCCGCCGCCGCCAGCAGCCTGCCGGCCGCCGCGCAGTTCCGCGTCGAGATCAGCGGCGTCGGCGCGACGCAGATCCCCATCGTCGTCGGCGACTTCCGCAACGAGTCCGCCGCCGGCACCGCGATCGGCGAGATCGTGCGCGCCGACCTCGCGCGCAGCGGGCTCTTTCGCACGGGCAACGCGCCCGAGGCGCTCGACGAGCGCGCCAGCATCGTCGCCGCCGACTGGCGCGCGCGCGGCGTCGACGCGGTGGTCGGCGGCTCGGTGGCGCGGCTGGCCGATGGCCGCTTCGACGTGCGCTACAAGCTCTGGGACGCCGTGCGCGGCGAGGAACTGCTGGGCCGCAGCCAGCTCGTCGTCGCCGCCGACCTGCGGCTGGCCGCGCACCGCGTGGCCGACGAGATCTACCAGTCGCTGCTCGGCGAGCCGGGCGTCTTCTCCACGCGCATCGCCTACGTGCTGCGCAGCGGCCGCCGCCACACGCTCTACGTCACCGACGCCGACGGCGAGCGCCCGCAGGTCGCGCTGGCCAGCGCCGAGCCGATCATCTCGCCGGCCTGGTCGCCCGACGGGCGCGAGCTCGCCTACGTCTCCTTCGAGACGCAGAAGGCCGTCGTCTGGGTGCAGAACCTGGGCAGCGGCGAGCGCCGCGCGCTGGCCAACTTCCGCGGCTCCAACAGCGCGCCGGCCTGGTCGCCGGACGGCCGCGAGCTCGTCGTCACGCTGTCCACGACGGGCATCGCGCAGCTCTTCGTGATGCCGCGCGGCGGCGGCAGCCCGCGGCGGCTGACCAGCAGCAGCGCGATCGACACCGAAGCCGCCTACAGCCCCGACGGCCGCTTCGTCTACTTCGTCAGCGACCGCGGCGGCAGCCCGCAGATCTACCGCGTCGCGACGGCCGGCGGCGGCGCCGAGCGCATGACCTTCTCCGGCTCGCAGAACATCAGCCCGGCGATCAGCCCGGATGGCCGGCAGATGGCCTACGTCACGCGCCAGGGCGGCGGCGCCTTCAAGCTCGCGCTGATGGATCTTGCCGGCGGCGGCAGCCCGCGCCTGCTCACCGAGACCAGCGACGACGAGAGCCCGAGCTTTGCGCCCAACGGGCGGCTGATCGTCTACACCACGCGCGAGCGCGGGCGCGATGCGTTGATGACCACCACGCTCGATGGCAAGATCAAGACACGCCTCGTGAGCACCGGCGCCGACATGCTGGAGCCCGCGTGGGGCCCCTTCAACCGTTGATGGCCGCGGCCCGCGCCAGGACCCGGGCCGGCGCAGCCATCGGTTTTCCGACCTGCCCGAGGAGTTGCAGATGAAACGAGGAATGTCACCTTGCTGGACCGCGCTTGCCGCGGCCGCCCTGCTGGCCGGTTGCGCGTCGGGCGTCAAGCTCGGCGAGCAGGCGCCGGTCGAGTCGCGCACGCCGACGCCGGTGGCCGAGGGTGCGGCCAGCGACGCCGCGCAGGGCCAGGCGAGCACGGGCGCGACCGCGCAGTCGCAGGTCGCCAGCGTCGACCTCACCGGCAAGAGCACGCCGGCCGCCGTCGATGCCGCCGACCGCGTCGTCTACTTCGACTTCGACAGCTTCGTCGTCGCCGATGCCTACCGGCCGGTGATCGAGCGCAACGCCAAGCGGCTGCTCGCCGACAAGCAGCGCCGCATGGTCGTCGAGGGCCATACCGACGAACGCGGCAGTCGCGAATACAACCTCGCGCTCGGGCAGAAGCGGGCCGAGGCGGTGGTGCGCTCGCTCGAGCTGCTGGGCGTCGGCGCCAATCAGCTCGAGGCCGTGAGCTTCGGCGAGGAGCGCCCGGCCGTTCAGGGCAGCAACGAAGAGGCGTGGGCCAAGAACCGCCGCGCCGAACTGAAGGACCGCTGACTTGGCCGCCCTGCATGGCAGCCGGGCGGCTGGCTGGCGCGTGGCCGTGCCTCTGCTCCTGGGCCTGCTGACGCTGCGCCCGGCCGCTGCGGCCTTGTTCGAGGACGACGAGGCGCGCCGCGCCATCCTCGACCTGCGCGCGCGCGTGACGCAGAACGACGAGCAGCAGCGTGCCCGTATGGCCGAGCTGACGCAGGCCAACGCGCGGCTGCTGGACCAGGTCGCGGTGCTGCAGCGCAGCCTGCTGGACCTCAACGGCCAGCTCGAGAGCCTGCGCGGCGAACTCGCCGGCCTGCGCGGCCAGAACGAGGTGATGCAGCGCGAAGTGGCCGACCTGCAGAAGCGCCAGCGCGACCTCGGGCAGGCCGTCGACGAGCGCATGCGCCGCCTCGAGCCCGTGCGCGTGAGCCTGGACGGGCAGGAGTTCAACGCCGAGCCCGACGAGCGCAAGGGCTACGAAGAGGCGCTGGCGCTGCTGCGCGGGGGCGACTTCGACAAGGCCGCGCCCGCGCTTGCGGCCTTCCTGCGCCGCTACCCGAGCAGCGGCTACGCCAACGCGGCGCGCTTCTGGCTGGGCAATGCACAGTACGCGCGGCGCGACTACAAGGAGGCGATCGCCAGCTTCCGCGCCTTCGTCACCGCGGCCCCCGAGCACCCGCGCGCGCCCGAGGCGCTGCTGGCGCTGGCCAACAGCCAGGCCGAGATGAAGGACACCAAGGCCGCGCGCAGGACGATCGAGGAACTGCTGAAGGCCTACCCGAAGTCCGAGGCCGCACAGGCAGGCAAGGACCGCCTGGCCGCGCTGCGCTGAGCAGCCCGCGGCGCGCTGCCGCAGGACTGGCACGCGGCTCCTAGAATCGCGCGCCATGGTGCAGGAATCCGATCTCCCCGGGCTCGTCCAGCAGGTGCTGTGGGCCAGCTTCGCGCTGGCCGTCGTCTTCGGCGCCATCGCGCAGCGCACGCATTTCTGCACGATGGGCGCGGTCTCCGACATCGTCAACATCGGCGACTGGGCGCGCATGCGCATGTGGGCGCTGGCGCTGGGTGTGGCGATGATCGGCTTCAACCTGATGGTGGGCGCGGGCTGGATCGAGGCGCGCAACACCCTCTACGCCGGGCCGCGGCTCTTGTGGCTCTCCAACCTCGTGGGCGGCCTGCTGTTCGGCGTCGGCATGGTGCTGTCCTCGGGCTGCGGCTTCAAGATGCTGGTGCGCATCGGCGGCGGCAACCTGAAGTCGGTGGTCGTGTTCCTGGCGCTTGCGGCGTCGGCCTACGCGACGATGCGCGGCCTCACCGCGGTCTGGCGCGTGGCCAGCGTCGACCGGGTGGCCGTCACGCTGGCCACGGGGCAGGACCTGCCCTCGCTGCTGGCCGCCGGCACCGGCCTCGCCCGCCCGACGCTGGCGCTGGCGCTAGGCGTCGGCCTGGGTCTCGCGCTCGTGGTCTTTGCGCTGGCGCGCCGCGAGGGGCGCGGCGTCGACGTGCTGCTGGGCGGCCTCGGCAGCGGCCTGGCGGTGGCGGGGATCTGGTGGGTCTCGGGGCGTCTTGGCTTCGTCGCCGAGCATCCGCAGACGCTCGAGGCGACCTTCCTCGCCACCAACTCGCGCGGCATGGAGTCGCTGTCCTTCGTCGCGCCGGTGGCCTACACGATGGACTGGCTGATCCTCTTCAGCGACGCGAGCAAGCTGCTGACCCTGGGCATCGTCACCGTGCTTGGCGTCATCGTCGGCTCGGGCGTGGTGGCGCTGGCCACGCGCAGCTTTCGCTGGGAGGGCTTTGCCGGCGTCGACGACACGGCCAGCCACCTCGCCGGCGGCGTGCTGATGGGCGTGGGCGGCGTGACGGCGATGGGCTGCACCATCGGCCAGGGCATCTCCGGCGTGTCGACGCTGGCCGTCGGCAGCTTCATCGCGCTGGCCTCGATCATCGTCGGCGCCGTGCTCGCGCTGCGCTGGCAGGCGTGGCGGCTGGAACGCAGCCTTTGAGCGGCGCGCCGCCCGGCGACGCGGACCTCGAGCGCCGCTTCGGCGGCCTGCGCCGCCTGCACGGCGACGCCGCCTACGCGCGCCTGCGCAGCGCGCGCGTGGCAGTCGTCGGCCTCGGCGGCGTGGGCTCGTGGACGGTGGAGGCGCTGGCGCGCAGCGGCGTGGCCGAACTGGTGCTGTTCGACCTCGACCACGTCGCCGAATCCAACGTCAACCGCCAGGTGCAGGCGCTCACGGCCACGCTCGGCCAGGCCAAGGCGCAGGCGCTTGCCGAGCGCGTGATGGCGATCCATCCCGGCTGCCGCGTGCACGCGGTCGAGGACTTCGTGCAGCCGGACAACTGGCCGGCGCTGCTGCCGCGGCCGGTGGACGTGCTGGTCGACGCCTGCGACCAGGTGCAGGCCAAGGCGGCGCTCGCGGCCTGGGCCCTGGCCGCGCGCGTGCCGCTGGTCTGCGTGGGTGCGGCTGGCGGCAAGCAGCGCGCCGAGCAGGTGGCGATCGACGATCTCGCTGCCGTCACGCACGACCCGCTGCTGGCCAGCCTGCGCCAGCGCCTGCGCAAGCAGGGCGCGGCACCGCGCCAGGGGCCGATCGGCCTGCGCTGCGTGTTCTCGCGCGAGCCCGTGCAGCGCCCGCAGGCGGCGGGCTGCGCGCCCGCTGCCGTGGGCGTCCCGGGCGTCCCGGGTGCCGCGCTCGCCTGCGCGGGCTACGGCTCCAGCGTCACCGTGACGGCGACCTTCGGCATGGTCGCTGCCGGCGAGGCGATCGCGCAACGCCTGCACGGCTGAGGGCGCACGCCGCGCTTCGGATCGGCCGAAATCGGTGGCTATAATGCGCGGCTCTGCGGATGGGGTCGTTAGCTCAGTCGGTAGAGCAGCGGACTTTTAATCCGTTGGTCGCAGGTTCGAATCCTGCACGACCCACCAAGCGTGCAGGCCAGGTTTCACGGGGGCTCTTAGCTCAGTTGGTAGAGCAGCGGACTCTTAATCCGTTGGTCGTAGGTTCGAATCCTACAGGGCCCACCAGCATTCACACGAGGGTCAGCAGGCAGGTGCCGGCTGACCCTCGGTCGTTTGCGCCCCGGTGTTCGCAGGCCGGGGGGCTCAGGCGAGCGACTGCTTCAGGTCGGCGAGCGTGACCATCAAGGTCATGGGGTCGAGCGGAGACTCGTCCAGGCCGAGCTGCAGATAGAAGGCCTTGGCTTCCTCGGACAGGGCATGCACGACCAGACCGCGGATGCCGATCGCATCGGCCGCATGCATGACGCGCGAGGCTGCATCCTGGAAGAGTGCACGACCGAGCCCGCGTCGATGGTGGCTGCTTGCCACCGCCAGGCGGCCGAGAACGACGACGGGAACCGGATCCGGCATGTTGCGGCGAAAGCGCCCCGACGCAGCGACGGAGGTCACGCCGCTCGATGCAAGGGCGTAGTAGGCGACGACCCGGTCTGCTTCACACACGACGAAGGTGCGCGAGGCTCCGCTGACCTGGTTCGACACTGCACGGCGCTTCAACCAGAGGTCGAGCGACGGCACCCCGCAGTCGAAGCCGACGAGGTCGTGATCGGGAGTGAGCGGCTGCGGCGCGCACAGCATCTGGATCAGGCCTTGTCCCAGGGCGCCTTGCTGCGCATCGTTCGCCGCAGGCGATCGTTGGCTCGGGCCGGGCGATCCAGCCGCGCAAGGAATGCCGCGTAAGCGTTGGAGCCGACCACCATCAGCGCGCGATCCAGCAAGGCGTCTTCGGCGGCGCGGCGCGCGGCTTCGAGAATGAAGTCGGTGCGGGTCTTTCCCGCCGAGGCCGCCGCACGGTCGATCAGGTTGCGCTCGGCCGCTGGAATGCGCAGATTGAGCGTGTTTCGAGGTTCCTTCGTCGTGCTTGCAGCGGTCATGGTCTGTCCCTCGGAAAACAGGCGACAGCCTAGCGCATCGTAACGACATTGTCATTTCTTCGGCGGTTTCAAGACCGAAGTGCAACGCCGTGGTCAATGAGCCGAAGTTGAAGGCTTTGAGAGCCGGCCTGCGGCAGCGGCAACTTCATCGTCCGCATCCGGCAGCGCAAGCTGGCCGCCGTGGAGCTGAAATACGGCAAGTCGGCGTTCGACAAGCGCCACTTCGCGCTGAATGTGCTCATGTTGTCGATGCCGGCGCGCGCCAGCGCCTTGGACCTGGCCGACGTGCTCCGTTGTTCGACGGACCGGCCCTTTCGCTCCACTTCCACAACATCATCGACGACAATCGACAAGGTCTTACCGTCGTCTTACCGTCCTCTAATCACCCGGAGTCCTGCATGCCTGCCAAGAGCGAAACCACGCGGCTGTCCAGCAAGGGGCAGGTCGTGCTGCCGGGAAGCCTTCGCAAGGCCTACCAATGGGATGTCGGCACGGAATTCGTCGTGGAAGACACGCCCGACGGCATTCTGCTCAGGCCCGTTGCCCGGGTACCCGCGACACGAATCGAAGACGTGGCCGGCAGCCTCGAGTCGCGCCGGCCGCGCGTCAGACTGGCCGAGATGGAAACCGCCATCGTCCGCGAAGCGAAAAAGCGCCATGCTCGCGGTCGATGCTGATGTCGTCGTTCGCTTCCTGGTCGCCGACGACCCCGAGCAGCACAAGCGTGCGGTCGCTTTGTTCAGGCGTCATGACATCTGGCTCTCCAAGACCGTTCTGCTGGAAACCGAGTGGGTGCTGCGCAGCGCCTTCGGCTTCGAGCCGGCCGAGATCGAGCAGGCCTTGCGCAAGCTGATGGCGTTGCCGCGGGTTCGCTGCGAAGACTCGAGCGCATCGTCTTCGGCGCTCGATGGGGTGGCCGCGGGCTTGAACTTCGCCGACGCGCTGCACCTGCGCAGCAGCCTGGGTGCCGACGAAGGTTTCGCCACCTTCGACACGCGCTTCGCGAAGCGAGCGCGCAAGCTCTGGCCGGCGGCCAAGCTCGTTGCCCCCTGACGAGGGGCGGGTCGACGCCCCCTTCCAGCCGCGTCGCGCGGCTCGTGACCCGGGAGATCGAAGCCGGCAGGCCGCTCGAGCGCCGCGCGGCTACTCAGACCTCGCGCACTGCCGCCTGCAGCGCGAACGCCTCGCGCGCGAGCCACAGCATGGCGACGATCATCGACGTGCCGCCGACGAAGACGAGGACGGGCGGCACGCCGGCCAGCACGTGCAGAACGATGCCGAGCGGCATCACGAGGCCGGCCAGCGCGAGCCACGAGATCCAGCGCGCGCGGGCCGCGGGGATGGGCAGCTTCAGCAGCGTGAGGCCGACGGCGACGTTGATGAGCCCGAACAGCGCGCCGTGCGCGTGCCCGAGGCGGACCTCGAAGTGCGTGCCGGTGGCGTACTGCGCGATCCACTGCTCGCGCGCGGGCGCGAGGTCGTGCATGAAGCCGAGGAAGAAGCCCACGGCCATGAAGAGGCCGAGGAAGAGGAAGCCCAGGCCGAGGTTCTTTCTGCCGTGCATGCCGTACTCCTGCCGGTCGGTCCGGCGATGCTACGCGCGGGCTTCGCGGTGGAGGTCGATGCAGAGCCGGGCAGCAGGGTTATCGACGGTTCAGCCGAGGTGGCGGCGGATCGCCGCCAGCGAAAGGGCTGCGCTGTGGCGCATCTGGCTCGCCTCGTAGCGGTGCTCGGCGCCGACCGGGCAGGCCTGCCGCGCCGGGCAGTCCAGCGCGCAGGGCGAGCCCTCGCGCAGGCGCTGCCGCATGCAGGCCTGCAGGTCCAGCGCTTCAGCGCCCAGCGCATGCGCCGGGCAGGCGGCGATGCAGGGCTTGCCGGCGCAGGACGCGCAGGGGTGGCCGGTGGCTTCGACCGGGGTGGCCGGCAGCGCGGTGTCGGTGAGCATCGCCACGCGGTAGGCGAACCAGGTGCCCCAGCGCGCGTCGATGCCGATCATGAAGGGTGCGGCGTGATGCCAGCCGGCGAGTTGCCCAAGCCGCTGCAGGCCGAGGTGCCGCCCCTCGGGCAGGCCATGTGGATAGACGATGCGCCCGCGCGCCCCCGGCAGCGCCTGCGCAAGCCATTGCCGCGCCGTCCGCACGCTGTAGTCGTCGATGGGATGCGGGCCTTCGACGCCCGCCTGCTGCACGCGCGCCCATAGCCGTCGCCCGGCGTGGGCGAGCAGGATCAGCTGGCGCTCATGCGGCTGTACGGCAAGCGGCGCCAGCAGGTCGGCGGGCAAGGCCTGGAGGTCGAAGACATGCTGGCGGTTGAGCCCGGCGTCGTCCAGCAGGGCTTGCAGCGGGAGCCGCCGCGGGTCTGCGCCGTGGTCGGCGGCCATGGCGCCGCGCTTCAGTCGGGCACGATGGCCGTGACCTCGATCTCCACCTTGGCGCGCGCTTCCATCAGCGCGCTCACCTGCACGGCCGTCATCGCGGCGTGGTAGACGCCGATGATCTCGCGGAAGGCGCGGCCGATCTCGCGCGCGGCGGCGTGGTACTCGTCGCGGTCGGTGACGTACCAGGTCATGCGCACGATGTGCTCGGGCCGCGCGTCGTCCTCGGCCAGCACGGCGACGACGTTGTGCAGCGCCTGGCGCACCTGCTCGGCGAGGTCGTCGCTGTGAAAGCGCCCCTCGCCGTCCCAGCCGATCATGCCGGCGACGCTGATCGTGCGCCCGCGCGCACTGACGCCGTTGACGTAGCCCTTGGGCTTGGCCCAGCCGGCGGGTTGCAGGACTTTCATCGCTCGCTCGCTTTCGTGCGTTGTACGGCGCTGCCTTCGCGGCGTGCGCCGCGCAGTGCGCCCAGGTGCAGGTGCATCTGGCGGATCGCGCGCTCGTCCATCGGCGCGAACAGCTCGAGGATCCACTGCTCGTGCTCCTTGGCCATCGCCTCGAAGCTTCGCCGGCCCTCGGGCGTGAGGCGCACGATCCACGAGCGGCGGTCGGTCGGGCTGCTCTCGCGCGTGACGAGGCCGTCGCGCTCCAGCTCGTCGGTGAGCGCGGTGACGTTGCCGCCGGTGACCATCAGGCAGCGCGAGAGGTCGCGCATCTTCAGGCCCGCCTTGTGGCGGTGCAGTTGCGCCAGGTAGTCGAAGCGCGCGAGCGAGACGGAAAAGCGCTCGCGCAGGCGGCGGCGGATCTCGGTCTCGATCTCGGTCACGCTGGAGAGCATGCGCAGCCACAGCTTGAGCGCGGCGTGATCGTCCGCGCGCAGGCGCGCCTCGTGGCCCAGGTGCGCGGCGTCGGCGAGGTGCGCGTCGTCCATCACATCACCTCCCCGCCGCTGACCGAGATGGCCTGCCCGGTGATCGCCGCCGCGCCGTCGCCGCACAGCCAGCGCACGGCGTCGGCCACTTCCTCGGGCTGCACGAAGCGGCCCTGCGGGTTGAAGCGCGTGAACTCGGCGCGCGCGGCCTCGACGCTGCGGCCGGTCTTGGCGACGACCCTGGCCACGCTCTGCTGCAGGATCTCGGTTTCGGTGTAGCCGGGGCAGACGGCGTTGACGGTGATGCCCTCGCCGGCCAGCTCGAGCGCGAGCGCGCGCGTGAGGCCGAGCACCCCATGCTTGGCCGCGACGTAGGCGCTGACGTAGGCGTAGCCGCGCTGTGCCGCGGTGCTGGCGATGTTGACGATGCGCCCCCCGCGCGCCGCGCGCATGTCGGGCAGCGCCGCCTGCGTGCAGACGAAGCAACCGGTGAGGTTGACGGCCAGCATGCGCTGCCAGAGCTCGGCGCCGGTCTTGGCAAAGGGCGCGCTCTCGGCCTGCCCGGCGTTGTTGACGAGGATGCGGATCGGCCCGCGCGCAGCCCGTGCGACGCTCGCCGCGGCCTGCACCTGTTCGGCGTCGGCGACGTCGGCCGTGGCCACGCCGTGCGCGGGCCCCAGTTCCTCGGCCAGGGCCTGCAGCGGCGCGGCGGAGCGCCCGAGCAGCGTGAGCGTGGCGCCCTGCTGCGCCAGCGTGCGCGCGATCGCCGCGCCGATGCCGCGCGAGGCGCCGGTGACGAGGGCGTGACGGCCGACCAGCGGCAGCGCGGGCATGTCGGATCCTGCGCTCACGCCGCCAGCCGCGCGGCGGCGATGGCCTGCGCCTGCGTCGCCTTCTCGCGCTGGAAGAGGGCTTCCATCTGCCCCTTGCCGTTCAGGTAGGGCTTGGGCCAGGGCATGAGCGTGTAGCCGATCTTCGCCGCCTCGGTGAGAGTCCACGCCGGGTTGGCGAGGTGCGGGCGCGCGACGGCGCAGAGGTCGGCGCGGCCGGCGGAGACGATGGCGTTGACGTGGTCGGCCTCGGTGATCGCGCCCACCGCCATGGTGGCGATGCCGGCCTCCTGGCGGATGCGGTCGGCAAACGGCGTCTGGTACATGCGGCCGTAGGTCGGCTTCTGCTCGGGCGAGACCTGGCCCGAGGAGACGTCGATGAGGTCGGCGCCCGCGGCCTTGAAGGCGCGCGCGATCTGCACCGCGTCGCCCGGCGTGATGCCGCCCTCGACCCAGTCGTGCGCCGAGATGCGCACCGACATCGGGCGCTCGGCAGGCCACGCCGCGCGCACCGCGGCGAAGACCTCGAGCGGCCAGCGCAGGCGGTTCTCGAGGCTGCCGCCGTAGTCGTCCTCGCGCCGGTTGGTGAGCGGCGAGATGAAGGCCGAGAGCAGGTAGCCGTGCGCGCAGTGCAGCTCGAGCCAGTCGAAACCGGCCTCGGCCGCACGCTTCGCGGCAGCGACGAAGTCGGCCTTGACGCGGTCCATGTCGGCGCGGTCCATTGCCTTGGGCACGGCGCCGTCCGGCAGATAGGGCAGGGCCGAGGGCGCGAGCAGCGGCCAGTTGCCCTCGGCCAGCGGCTGGTCGGCCCCGGCGCCGATCCACGGTGCGTTGGTCGATCCCTTGGGCCCGGCGTGGCCGAGCTGCATGGCGATCTTCGCGCTGCTGTGCGCGTGCACCCAGTCGACGATGCGCTGCCAGGCCGCGCCCTGCGCGTCGGTCCACAGGCCCGGGCAGCCCGGGGTGATGCGGGCGTCGGGGCTCGTGCAGGTCATCTCGGCGAAGACGAGGCCGGCGCCGCCGAGCGCGCGCGCGCCCAGGTGCACGAGGTGGTAGTCGGCCGGCACGCCGTCCTCGCAGACGTACTGCGCCATCGGCGAGACGACGACGCGGTTGGCCAGCGTCACGCCGCGCAGCGTGTAGGGCGTGAACATCGGCGGCGGCGCAGGCTGCGGCGCGGGCACGGCGACCCCGGCGCGTTCGGCGAACCAGCGCTCGTAGCCGCCGAGCCAGGCGGCATCGCGCAGGCGCAGGTTCTCGTGGCTGATGCGCTGGCTGCGCGTGAGCATGCTGTACATGAACTGCTCGGGGGCGAGCTGGTCGCAGTAGCGCTCGCCGCAGACCTCGAACCACTCCATCGCGTTCCAGGCCGCGTTCTGCAGGCGCAGGGTCTCGACGCTGCGCAGCTCCTGGTAGGTTTGCAGCACCTCGCCGATGTGCTCGGGCGCGTCGCCCACGCGCTGGAACTGGCGCGTGAGCTCGATCGCGTCCTCGAAGGCGAGCTTGGTGCCCGAGCCGATGGCGAAGTGCGCCGTGTGCACGGCGTCGCCCATCAGCACGACGTGGGCGCCATGCTCGTTCTTCAGCCACCAGTGCTCGCAGACCACGCGCTGGAAGTTCAGCCAGGCCGAGCCGCGCAGGTGGCGCGCGTTGGTCATCAGCGGCGCGCCCTGCAGGGTGTTCGCGAAGAGCTTCTCGCAGAAGGCGATCGACTGCGCGGCGTCGGCCTGGTCCAGTCCGTGCGCGCGCCAGACGGACTCCGGGCACTCGACGATGAAGGTCGTCGTCTTGTCGTCGAACTTGTAGATGTGCGACTGGAACCAGCCGTGCTCGGTGCGCTGGAAGTCGAAGGTGAAGGCGTCGAAGAGGCGGTTCGTGCCCAGCCAGATGTAGCGGTTGGGCCGCGTCACGATGTCGGGCCGGAAGACCTCGGCGTACTTGCTGCGCACGCGCGAATTGATGCCGTCGCTGGCGATGATCAGGTCGGCGTCGGGGAAGTCGGCGTCGGAGTCGACCTCCTGCTCGAAGGCGAGCTTCACGTCCAGCGCCTCGCAGCGCGCCTGCAGGATGTTGAGCAGCTTCTTGCGGCCGATGCCGACGAAGCCGTGGCCGCCCGAGCGCAGGACGCGGCCCTTGAAGCGCAGCTCGATGTCGTCCCAGTGGTTGAAGGCTTCCTGGATCTCGTCGGCGCTCTGGCGATCCCACTGGCGCATGTTGTCCAT
>CAUJJO010000177.1 GCA_963205125.1 Pseudomonadota bacterium
AGCGCAGCAGCAGGCCCGGACGAAACGCGGCGTTGGAGGCGGCCGCGCCCTTGTACTCCGGCCCCCACAGCACCACGCCGGTGACCGCCCCGCTCAGCCCCTCGAACGCCGCCGCCGGAGCGGCCATGACCGCGCCGATCAGGGCCAGCCAGTACAGCGCGCGGCTTCGGGCTCGTTGCATGAGGGGCACCGGTAGAATCGGACGATGCGATTGTCACTGCTGCGGCCCCTGCCGTCCGTGCACTTTCAGGCGGCCACGCGACGCCAGACCACGCGCGACCGAATTCGTCGGCGCAGCCGCTGAACGTCCGCGCACGTGCCGTCGCCGTTGCGGCAGCACGCCCCTCCCCGACCGATGATTGCCGCAGCCTGCGCGCTGCATCCTGGCCATGAGCGAACCGAATTCCCCCGCTGCAAGCCCCGACTACCGCGCCACGCTCAACCTGCCCGACACGCCCTTCCCGATGCGCGGCGACCTGCCCCGGCGCGAGCCCGGCTGGGTCAAGACCTGGAGCGAGGAGGGGCTCTACAAGCGCCTGCGCGACGCGCGCCGCGGCGCGCCGCTGTTCGTGCTGCACGACGGCCCGCCCTACGCCAACGGCCAGATCCACATGGGGCACGCCGTCAACAAGGTGCTCAAGGACATGATCGTCAAGGCGCGCCAGCTCGCGGGCTTCGATGCGCACTACATCCCCGGCTGGGACTGCCACGGCCTGCCGATCGAGAACGCCATCGAGAAGAAGCACGGCCGCGGCCTCTCGCGCGACGAGATGCAGGGCAAGAGCCGCGCCTACGCCAAGGAGCAGATCGCGCTGCAGATGGCCGACTTCCGGCGCCTGGGCGTGCTCGGCGACTGGGAGCACCGCTACGCGACGATGGACCCGGGCAACGAGGCCGGCGAGATCCGCGCCTTCAAGCGCGTTATCGAGCGCGGCTTCGTCTATCGCGGCCTGAAGCCCGTCTACTGGTGCTTCGACTGCGGCAGCTCGCTGGCCGAATTCGAGATCGAGTACGCCGACAAGAAGAGCCAGACGGTCGACGTGGGCTTTCTTGCCGCCGACCCGGACAAGCTCTTCGCCGCCTTCGGCATCGCGCCGATCGACAAGCCGGTGTTCGCGGTGATCTGGACGACGACGTCGTGGACCATCCCCGCCAACCAGGCGCTGAACCTCAACCCCGAGCTCGAGTACGCGCTCGTCGACACCGAGCGCGGGCTGCTGGTGCTGGCGGCTTCGCTCGTCGAGTCGTGCCTGCAGCGCTACGGCCTGCAGGGCCGCGTCGTGGCGACGGCGTGCGGCGAGAAGCTCGGCGGCCTGGCGTTCCACCACCCGCTCGCCCACGTGCACCCGGGCTACGCGCGCACGAGCCCGGTCTATCTCGCCGACTACGCCACCGCCGAGGACGGCACCGGCATCGTGCACTCCTCGCCCGCCTACGGCCTGGAAGACTTCAACTCCTGCGTCAAGCACGGGCTGGCGCTCTCCGACATCCTCAACCCGGTCGGCGGCAACGGCGTCTACGCCGCCGACTTTCCGCTCTTCGGCGGGCTGGGCATCTGGAAGGCCGTGCCGCAGGTGATCCAGGCGCTGCGCGACGCCGGCCGGCTCTTCGCCAGCGCCGAGATCACGCACAGCTACCCGCACTGCTGGCGCCACAAGAGCGCGGTGATCTACCGCGCCGCCTCGCAGTGGTTCATCCGCATGGACGAGGGCGAAGGCGTCTTCACCAAGGACAAGGCGAAGAAGACGCTGCGCCAGCTCGCGCTCGACGCCATCGAGCAGACCGGCTTCTACCCCGAGAACGGCAAGGCGCGGCTGCGCGACATGATCGCCAACCGCCCCGACTGGTGCATCAGCCGCCAGCGCAGCTGGGGCGTGCCGCTGCCCTTCTTCCTGCACAAGGAAAGCGGCGAGCTGCACCCGCGCACGATGGAGATCCTCGACCGGGCGGCCGACATCGTCGAGCACGGCGGCATCGAGGCCTGGAGCCGCGTCGGCGCCGCCGACATCCTCGGCCCCGAGGACGCCGCGCACTACACCAAGAGCAGCGACATCCTCGAGGTCTGGTTCGACTCGGGCAGCACCTTCTGGCACGTGCTGCGCGGCAGCCACCCGGGCGACGCCGCCCAGCCCAGCCACCACGCGCAAGGCCCCGAGGCCGACCTCTACCTCGAAGGCCACGACCAGCACCGCGGCTGGTTCCACAGCTCGCTGCTGGTGGCCTGCGCGCTCTTCGACCGCGCGCCCTTCCGCGGCCTGCTGACGCACGGCTTCACGGTCGATGCGCAGGGCCGCAAGATGAGCAAGAGCCTGGGCAACGGCATCGAGCCCCAGGGCGTGAGCAGCAAGCTCGGCGCCGAGATCATCCGCCTGTGGGTGGCGGCCAGCGACTACTCGGGCGACATCGCGGGCGACGACAAGATCCTCGCCCGCGTCGTCGACGGCTACCGCCGCATCCGCAACACGCTGCGCTTCCTGCTGGCCAACACCTCGGACTTCGACCCGCAGCGCGACGCCGTGGCGCCCGGGCACATGCTCGAGATCGACCGCTACGCGCTCGCCCGCGCCGCGGCCCTGCAGGCCGAGATCCTCGCGCACTTCGAGCGCTACGAGTTCCACCCGGTGGTCGCCAAGCTGCAGGTCTACTGCAGCGAGGACCTGGGCGCCTTCTACCTCGACGTGCTGAAGGACCGCCTCTACACCACGGCCGCCGGCAGCCCCGCCCGCCGCAGCGCGCAGACGGCGCTGTGGACGATCACGCAGGCCATGCTGCGCTGGATGGCGCCCTTCCTGAGCTTCACCGCGGAAGAAGCCTGGAAGCTGCTCGAGCCCGAGGCGGTGTCGATCTTCACCGAGACCTACCTGGACCTCGGCACGCCGGACGCCGCGCTGCTGGCGCGCTGGGCGCGCGTGCAGGCGATCCGCGAGGTGGTGAACAAGGCGATCGAGGACGTGCGCGCGCAAGGCGGGGTCGGCTCCTCGCTGCAGGCCAAGGTGCGCATCGGCGCGGCCGGTGGGGACCTCGTGCTGCTGCAATCGCTGGGCGAGGACCTCAAGTTCGTGCTCATCAGCTCGCAGGTCGACGTCGTCGAAGCGCCCGAGCTGGTCGTCACGGTGACGCCGAGCAACGCCACCAAGTGCGAGCGCTGCTGGCACTGGCGCGACGACGTCGGCCACGACGCCGCGCACCCGGGCCTGTGCGGCCGCTGCACGAGCAACCTCTACGGCGCCGGCGAGACGCGCCGCATCGCCTGATGGCGCGCACCGCGCGCGGCGGCAGCAGCACCCGCGCGCCCGGGCTTGCGCTGTGGCTGGCGCTGGCGGCCCTGGTCGTCGTTGCCGACCAGCTCGCCAAGACGCTCGTCGTCTACAGCTTCCAGCTGGGCGACGCGCGTCCGCTGACGAGCTGGTTCGCGCTCGTGCGCGCGCACAACCCGGGCGCGGCCTTCTCCTTCCTGGCCGGCGCCTCCGGCTGGCAGCGCTGGTTCTTCGCGGGCCTGGGCCTTGCCGCCTCGGGCTTCATCGTCTGGATGATCCGCAGCCACCCGACACAGAAGCTGTTCTGCTTCGCCGTCAGCATGATCATGGGCGGGGCCCTGGGCAACGTCATCGACCGCCTGCTGCACGGCCACGTGATCGACTTCCTGCAGCTGCGCTTCGACGTCCTCGCGCCGATCTTCCGCGGCGGCTACTTCCCCGCCTTCAACCTCGCCGACAGCGCGATCACGCTGGGTGCGGTCTGCCTGATCCTCGACGAGATCCTGCGGGTGCGGCGGGCGCGGTGAAGGCCGCGGGGCACGGGCGGTGCCGACGCGATGTCATGGCGATCCGCGGGCAACACGACGCGCGTCCTTGAGCAGCAGGATCAGTTGCCGTTCGTACCCTGGCGTGGACTCGAAACCGAAGCGGCGATAGAACGCGTCGGCATCGGCATCGATGGGGTGCGTCAGCAGCGCCCGGATGCCTGCCTGCTCGGCGATGGCGAGGGTGCGGCGAATGGCATCCTGCAGCAGGCTGACCCCAAGACACCGCCTCTGGTAGTCGAGGTCAACGGCAAGCCTCGCCAGAATCACCAGCGGAATCGGATACTGCCCCATGCCGCGGCGAATCCGCTCGGGCGCTTCCAGGGTGTCGATCTGGCCGACGGTCAGGCTGAAGTACCCGGCGACCCGCTCCCCATCGCATGCGACGAAGGTTCTGGCCGAGCCGCTGCCCTGGGCTTGCCGGGCGTGACGCTGCAGCCAGTCGGTGAGCGGCGGCTTTCCGCAGTCGAACGCTTCCAGGCGATGACGTGCGCCCAGCGACTGTGGCGCCGACAGACTCACGGGCCGGCCCAGACCGGACGACGCGAGAACAGGTCGGCGAGGCCCGGACTATCGGATTCCGGACGATCCAGCAGGTCGAGGATGGCCTGGTACTGGCTCCCGGAAACCATGAACAGGCGCTGATCGAGCAGGGCCTCCTCGGCGGCTCGGCAAGCGGCGTCGAGAATGAAGTCCGTCAGCGACTTGTGCGCGACCTCAGCGGCGCGGCGCAGCACCGCCTCCTGCTCAGGTGTGGCGCGCAGCCCGAGCCGAGCGGTGCGCGCGGTCGAACCTGCTGCGGGCATGGTGAGCCTCCTTGGATAGACAAGCGCATCGATGTTAGTACAAACGACGTCGCTTCCTGCACCGACACCCTCAGCGCCGCCGCAGCACGTGGATGAACTCGTTGCCCGCGGTGGTCTGCTCCACCAGTTCGTGGCCGGTCTGGCGCGCAAAGGCCTGGAAGTCGCGCATCGAGCCGGGGTCGGTCGAGACCACGCGCAGCACTTCGCCGGCCTGCATCTCGGAGAGGGTCTTCTTGGTCTTGAGGATGGGCAGCGGGCAGTTCAGCCCGCGCGTGTCGAGTTCTCGCTGA
>CAUJJO010000178.1 GCA_963205125.1 Pseudomonadota bacterium
ACCTCGTGCGCCTGGTGAGCGAGCTCGGCTCGGTGCCGCTGGCCGAAGGCGTCGAGACCGAGGCCGAGGCGGAGATCTGCCGCCTGATGGGCTTTCAGCTCGTGCAGGGCTACCTGACGGGCAAGCCGGTGCCGGTGGAACCGGACGGGCAGCCGCGGGGCGGCTCAGCGTCCAGCGCCTGAGCCAGCGCCGAAAGGCGCGCGGCGTGCACGCGCTGGCCGATCGCCGGGCCCTGCAGACCGTCGGCCAGCGCCTGTCGGCTGACGGCCGCGGTGTCCGCCGCCAGCACGGCGGCCAGCGCCCGCTCCAGCCGCGCACGCTGCGGGTAGGGTTCGTGTTCGCGCCCAGCGCGTCCGCGGGCGTCGCACTGGCAGGCCAGCAGCAGCTCTCGAAAGCGCTGCGGCCGGCGCAGCGCGTCGCAGCGCTCGAGCAGGCGCAGCACGGCGGTGGCCGAGAGCCCGAGGCTGGCGTGCACGTTGCCGTGCTCGCGCGCGGTCGCGTCGGCGAGCTCGCGGCAGTCCAGCGGCACGCGCAGGCGCTCGCCCACCGCGCGCGCCAGCCGCGCGCTGCGCTGCTCGTGGCCAAGGTGGCGCGGCCACTGCTCGCGTGGGGTCGTGCCCTTGCCGAGGTCGTGGCACAGGCAGGCCCAGCGCACGGCAAGCGGCGCCGCCTCGCGCGCGCAGGCCTGCAGCACCAGCAGCAGGTGCGCGCCGGTGTCGACCTCGGGGTGATGCTCGGCGCGCTGCGGCACGCCGAAGAGGCGCTCGACCTCGGGCAGCAGCCGCGCCAGCGCCCCCGCTTCGCGCAGCACCTCGATCAGCCGCCGCGGGTGCGATTCCATCAGGCCGCGCGCAAGCTCCTGCCAGACGCGCTCGGGCACCAGGTGGTCGACCTCGCCCTCGTCGACGATGCGGCGCATCAGCGCCATCGTCTCCGGCGCGACGCCGAAGTCGGGCCAGCGTGCGGCAAAGCGCGCCACGCGCAGCAGCCGCACCGGATCCTCGGCGAAGGCCGGCGAGACGTGGCGCAGCACGCGTGCGCGCAGGTCGCGCTCGCCGCCGTAGGGGTCGACGAGGCGGCCGTCCTCGTCGCGCGCCATCGCGTTGATCGTGAGGTCGCGCCGCGCGAGGTCCTCTTGCAGCGTGACCTCGGGCGCGGCGTGAAAGGCGAAGCCGTGGTAGCCGCGGCCGGACTTGCGCTCGGTGCGCGCCAGCGCCACCTCCTCGCCGGTGTCGGGGTGCAGGAAGACCGGGAAGTCGCGCCCGACCGGGCGATAGCCCCGCGCGAGCATCTGCTCGGGCGTCGCGCCCACCACCACCCAGTCGCGGTCGCTGGCGGGCAGGCCCAGCAGCGCGTCGCGCACCGCGCCGCCGACGATGTAGGCCTTCATGCCGCGTTCGTGTTCGCGCGCGTGATGAGCCTGATCGCGCGGGGCCGGTGCGCTCAGCGCGCGCCCGCGGCGGGGCGCTGGCGGTAGGGCTCGTCGATGGCGATCCAGTCGTGCTCCTGCAGCGCCTCGTCGATCCAGGCGGCCACGCCCGGTGCCTGACGCACGCGCTCGACGTAGGCGCGCGCCTCGGCCGAGATCGGCAGCGCGTAGGTCAGCAGCCGCATGCACACCGGCGCGTAGAAGGCGTCGGCGGCGCTGAACGCGCCAAAGAGGAAGGGCCCGCCGCTGTCGGCGAGCGCCGCGCTCCACATGGCCTGCAGCCGTGCGACGTCGGCGCGCACGGCCTCCTGCTCGGCCCAGATGCGCGCGCCGACCTCGGGGAGCGTCGCCTCGATGTTCATGCCGCAGTGGCTGCGCAGCGGCGTGAAGCCCGAGTGCATCTCGGCGCAGAGGCTGCGCGCGCGGGCGCGTGCGCGCGCCGCCTGCGGCCAGACGCCGGCAGCCGGAAAGCGCTCGTGCAGGGCTTCGACGATGGCCAGCGAATCCCACACCGCGAAGCCCTCGTCCAGCAGCACCGGCACGCGGCCGGCCGCGCCGAGCGCAGCCAGCTCGCGCCTGAACGCCGAGTCGGGCTGGTCGAAGTCCAGCCGCAGCCGCCGCTCCTCGAAGGGCAGGCCGAGCTGCTTCATCAGCACCCAGGGGCGCATCGACCACGAGGAGTAGTTCTTGTTGCCGATCACGAGCTGCAGGGCCATGGAGTCCTCCGTTGCGGGCGTGCCGCGGTCAGGGCAGGTTGGCGTCGGGCGCGGCGGCGCCGGCCTCGCGCGGGCCTATCGTCTTGCCCAGGCGCGCGCGCAGCGTCGTTGCGGGCGCGGGAGCGACGGTGGGCGTGGGCGCCGATGCGCTGGCCGATGTGCTGGCCGATGCGCTCGTCGCGGCGGGCTCGGCCCGCAGCGCGGCGTAGACGCTGGCGTTGGCGAGCACCTTCTTCACGTAGTCGCGCGTCTCGGCGAAGGGGATGTTCTCGGTCCAGGCCGCGGCGTCGATCGCCTGTCCTTCGCGCCAGCGGCGCGGCCGCCCCGGCCCCGCGTTGTAGGCGGCTGCCGCCAGGGCCTGCGAGCCGCCGAAGTCGTCCAGCACCAGGCGCAGATAGCTCGTGCCCAGGCGCAGGTTGATGTCGATGTCCTCGAGCTGCCCGGGCTTCATCTCGAGGCCGATGCGCTTGGCCGTCCAGCGCGCCGTGGCCGGCATCACCTGCATCAGGCCGGTGGCGCCGACCGCCGAGCGCAGCGTGGCCATGAAGCGCGTCTCCTGCCGGATCAGCCCGAAGACGAAGGCCGGCTCCAGGCCGCGCTCGCGTGCCTGCGCCGTGATCGCCTCGGCGTGCGGCATCGGGTAGCGCTGGCGCAGGTCGAACTGCGCGCGCGTGCGCTCGCTCGTGTTGATGCAGATCTGCCAGTCGGCGGCGCGGCAGGCCAGCTCCGCGGCGGCCAGCAGTTCGCGGTCGTTCATGCCGCGCAGCGTGAAGTTCCATTCGCGCCGCCCTTCGTTGCGCAGGTCCCGCTGCGCCAGCATCAGGCCGCGCTGCAGCCCCGGGTTCTGGCGCGCCTGCTCGAGCTCCTCGGCGCTTGGTTGCACGGGGGGATTCGGCAGCGTGAAGGGGCGGCCCAGTTCCTGGGTGGCCAGTTGCGCGTAGTAGTCGACGCCTTGCGCCAGCGCCTCGAAGCCGGCCGCGGCGCGCTCGCGCTCAGGCCCGGTGCGCGCCGTGGCGGCCAGGGCCCGCGCGCGCCAGTAGCTCCAGGCCGGGCCCGCCTGTTCGGCGGCGCTCATCGCGTCGATGCCGCGCAGCACCGCGGCCCAGCGCGGGCGGTCCGGGCGCGGCGTGCGCAGCGCCGCGCGCACGCTCCAGGCCAGCGTCTCGTCGCTCCAGCGCGGGGCCGAGCCATCCTCGTGCTGGCGCTGCCAGGCCAGCTCGAAGTAGCCGTAGGCGCGCTCCTGCTGGCGCAGCGCCGCCTGGCGCCCGAGGGCGGCCCAGGCCATCGACGCAAGCTCGTCGGAGAGGCGATGCGCCCAGCCCGACTGCAGCGCGTGCTCGGCGGCGTCGATGTCGCTCGTGGCCAGCCGCAGCAGCGCCAGCGTCGCCAGCTCCTGCTGATGCGCGCTGGCTTCGCGCACGCGGCGTTCGAGCACGCGCGCCGGGTTGGCGAGGATCTCGTCGACCGCCTTGGTCGTCGACGGCCGGATCAGCGCGGCCGCCAGCCGCACCGTGCCCGGCCGGTTGGCCTCGGTGGCCAGGCGCATCAGGTGCCAGATTTCGCCCGAGCGCAGCAGCCGGCGCTCGGCGAGCACGCTGCCCAGCTGCTGGCAGCCCTCGCCGGGCTCGAGCTGCGCCGTCCAGGCCGCCACCGCCGCAGCGCGGCCGCCCGGGGCGTCGCCCTGCGGCCCTTCACCGAGCCGCGCGACCTGCTCCCAGCAGGCCACCTCGCGGTCGTCGCGCATGCGGTAGGGCGCGAGGTCGTGCAGGAAGCCCGCGAAGTCGCGGCGATGCCCGAGCTCGAGCAGCCAGTCGTTGCGCAGCCGGTCCTCGAGGTAGCTGCCGCGCCAGCGCTCGTAGAAGGCGTCGACCTCCGGCTGCGCGGCGGTGGCCAGGCGGCTGGAGAGCTCCCAGTAGTCGACCCACACCGCCAGCGGATGGCGCGCCGCCAGCAGGGCATCGCGCAAGGCCGCCAGGCGCGGCCCGTCCTTCCTGCGCAGCGCCTCGCGCGCCGCGACGACGCCGTCGTCACCGACCTGGGCGCTCGACGGGAGAGTGGTCAGGGCGCCGACGATCGACAGCAGGCACAGCAGCACGCGCGCCCATGGCGCGATCGAAGAGCGGGGATTCGCACGCCGGATCATGGAACGGGGCACTGTAGCCGAGTGCCGTGCGGCCTGGACAGGCGAGCTTGGTGACAATGCCGCTTCCATTGCCATTGGGCGCAGCCAGCCCGCCACGCCATGACGCTGCCTTTCGAGCTGACCTCCGAGCCGCCCAGCGACAAGAAGCTGCTGCGCCGGCAGTTGCAGGCCGAGCGGCAGGCGATGGTCGACCGCCACCAGCGTTCGGTGCAACTGCAGGACGTGCTGCGCGTGTGGCTGGTCGGCCGCGGCGAATCGACGATCGGCGCCTACTGGCCGATCAAGGGCGAGTTCGACGCGCTGCCCGCGCTCTACCGCTGGAGCGAGGCCGATGCGGCGCGTCGCATCGGCCTGCCGGTGACCGACCGCGCGACCAAACAGCTCGGCTTTCACGTCTGGTATCCGGGCTGCCCGATGGAGGACGACGCCTACGGCATCCCCAAGCCCAAGGACACCGAGGCCTTCGTGCCGCAAATGCTGCTCGTGCCCTGCGTGGGCTTCGGCCCGCGCGGCCTGCGCCTGGGCTACGGCGGCGGCTTCTACGATCGCACCCTGGCCGCGCTGCAGCCGCGCCCGCTGACCGTGGGCGTGGCCTACAGCAACGCCTTCGTCCCCTGGCTGCAGGCCGAGCCGCACGACGTGCCGCTGGATGCGCTGCTCACCGACGAGGGGCTGCACTGGCAGCGCGCGGGCCTGTAGCGCAGCAGCGCGGCGGCCGCCTTCAGCGCCCGAGCCGGTGGCAGATCTCGAGCGACAGCGCCGACTGGTTCAGCGTGTAGAAGTGCAGCCCCGGCGCGCCGCCGGCCAGCAGCCGCTCGCACAGGCGCGTCACCACGTCCAGGCCGAAGGCGCGGATGCTCGCCGCATCGTCGAGGTAGCCCTCCATCTTCAGCGCCACCCAGCGCGGAATCTCGATGCCGTCGCGCGCGGCGAACTGGGCGATGCGCGCGTAGTTGTGGATGGGCATGATGCCGGGAACGACCGGCACCGCCACGCCCAGGCGCTGCACCTCCTCGACGAAGTGGAAGTAGGCATCGGCGTTGAAGAAGAACTGCGTGATCGCGGCGTCGGCGCCGGCCTTCACCTTGTCCGCGAAGTGCTGCAGGTCGCGCCGCGCGTAGCGCTGCTCGGGGTGGTACTCGGGGTAGGCGGCGACCTCGACGTGCCAGTCCTGCCCCTGGGTCTCGCGGATGAAGCGCACGAGGTCCGCGGCATAGGGGAACTCGCCGGCCACCGCGGTGCCGCTGGGCAGGTCGCCGCGCAGCGCGACGAGGCGGCGGATGCCTTGCGCGCGGTAGGTGGCGAGGATTTCGGCGATGCCCTCGCGCGTGGCGCCGACGCAGGACAGGTGCGGCGCGGCGTCATGGCCGGCGGCGGCAATCGCCTGCACGGCCGCCCAGGTCTTCTCGCGCGTGGCGCCGCCGGCGCCGTAGGTGACGCTGAAGAACTCCGGACGCACGGCCGCCAGTTCGGCGACCACGGTCTGGAGTTTCTCGCTGCCCACGGGGGTGTTGGGTGGGAAGAACTCGAAGCTGATCGGTTGGGTGGGGCTCATCTCGGAGGGGTCGCCGGTGTGGCGACGGACAGATCGGGGGTGATGGGCCGAGTGCGGCAGCGATCGCGTCGCGGCGGGCGCCTCATCGTGGGTCGCCCTGGGCCTTGGCCATCGCCTCGGCCAGGCGGCGATCGAAAGTCAGCAGCGGAGCGCGCAGCTGCAGGGCGAG
>CAUJJO010000179.1 GCA_963205125.1 Pseudomonadota bacterium
TGATCCGCTGCGCCGCGGCGCTGCTGACCGAAGTCGTCGACGACGAGCCGAGCCCGGGCGACGAGACCTTCGAGAGCGTGCGCGGCGACCTCGATCCGCTCGCCCCGCTCGAGCCCTTCAGCGGGCCGGCGCTGTACTGAGGCGGTGCACCGGCAGCGGCCCGGCGCGTCGGCGCGCAGGCCCGCCGCGACGACGCGGCGCCGACCTGGCCTTCAGCGCTGCAGCGCGCGCGCCTCGAGCGGCGACGCGGGCTGCGCCTCCTCGCCGGGTTGCGGCGCCGGCGTCGGCGGGCTTGGCGCAGACAGCACCGGCACCCCCGGCTGCGCCGCCTGGCGCAGGCGATGCGGCGTGAACGCGCTCGGGTTCGGCGGCGGCGGCAGCGCGGGGGATCCCGGCGGCGCCAGCGCGGGAGCGGGCGGCGGCGCCGGCAGCGCCGACCCCTGAAGCGCCGACCCCTGGCCCGGCGTGCCGCTGGCCGGCGGCGGCAGCGCGGGCAGTTCCAGCCGCACCGTCGTCGGGCCGCCGCGCGGGCCGATCGCCACCGCCCGCGGCAGCACCGCCTGCACGACCAGATCCGCGTCGACCACGGCGCCTACGCGCAGCGCGCGCGGCGACTTGCCGTCGACCGCGATCAGCGCCACGCCAGGTGCCCCCGCTCGCGCCGAGCGCGCGGCAACGACGCCCAGCAGCCGCAGGCGCTCAGCAGCCCCCGGTGGCGGCGCGGCGGCCGCGGCCTGCACCGGCGGCGGCGCCTGGCCGAAGAGGCGCGACCAGTCGCCCGCTGCGCTCGGCGCAGCGACGGCGAGCCCGGCGTGCGGCGGCAGCGGCAGCGGCGGCGCCCACAGCCGCGTGCCCCAGGCCACCGCGCCCGCGGCGACCAGCGCCCAGACGAGGAAAGCCGCGATGCGTGCCGACATGCGGCGATTATGATTCGCCGAGCGCGCGGGCCCTGCGGGCCGCGCAGGCCTCCTGCGATCCCGCAGCCTCCCCCAGGGCCCGGCCTCGTCGAGGGCCGACCCTCTCGCCACACCCCTCCCTGCTGCCCCACCAGCCGTCCCGATGCGTCAGCCCCCTTCCCCGCGCACCCGCCGAGCGCCCCAAGGCTTCACGCTGATCGAGCTGATGGTGGTGCTCGTGATCATCGGCGTGCTGGCCGCGCTGATCGTTCCCAACGTGCTGGACCGCACCGACGACGCGCGTGCCACCGCGGCGCGCACCGACGTGAACAACCTGGTGCAGGCGCTCAAGCTCTACAAGCTCGACAACCTGCGCTACCCGAGCGCCGAGCAGGGCCTGCAGGCGCTGGTGCAGAAGCCCACGGCCGCGCCGCTGCCGCCGAACTGGCGACCCTACCTGGACAAGCTGCCGGCCGACCCCTGGGGCCGCCCCTACCAGTACCTGAACCCGGGCGTGCGCGGCGAGATCGACGTCTTCAGCTTCGGCGCGGACGGCCAGCCCGGCGGCGAGGGCAAGGATGCCGACATCGGCTCCTGGCAATAGCCGTGGCGGCAGCCGGCGCAAGGCGGCGCGGGTGCTGCGCCGCGCCCGGGCTGCGGCGGCAGGCTTCACCCTGATCGAGCTGCTGGTCGTGGTGGCGCTGGTTGCCCTCGCCAGCGCCGGGGTCGCGCTGGCCCTGCGCGATGGCGCGCAGGAGCGGCTCGAGCGCGAGGGGCTGCGCCTGGCCACGCTGCTCGAGGGCGCGCGCGCCAAGGCTCGCGCGGCGGCCCTCCCGGTGGTCTGGCAGCCGACGCCGCAGCAGCCGGGCCAGGCCTTTCGCTTCGTCGGCCTGCCGGCGGCGCTGGCGCTGCCCACGCAGTGGCTCGACGGCGGCGACGCGCACGGCGAGCAGGCCATCGTCGCCGAGGTCGAGGGCGGCCGCGGCGTGCTGACGCTCGGCCCGGAGCCGCTGATCGGCGCGCAGCGCGTGCGCCTGCGCCAGGGCGCGCGGCAGGTCCTCGTCGGCACCGACGGGCTGCAGCCCTTCGCGCTGCTGCCCGCGGACGACTGAGCACGCCGATGCGCCGCCCGCGCGGCTTCACGCTGATCGAGGTGATGGTCGCGCTGGCGATCGTCGCGGTGGCGCTGGCGGCCGGCGCGCGCGCCGCGCAGGCGCTGCTCGGCAACGCCGAGCGCCTGGCCGAGGTCACCGCGGCGCAGTGGTGCGCCGACAACCAGCTCGTCGAGCTGCGCCTGGCACGCGTGCTCCCGGGCATCGGCGACGCCGACTTCCGCTGCGAGCAGCTCGGGCGCAGCTTCGCCGGCCAGCTCCGCACGCGGCCGACGCCCAACCCGAACATGCGGCGCATCGACGCCGTCGTGCGCGACGAGGCCGGGCATCCGCTCGTCACCCTGACGACCGTGATGTCGCGCTGGTGATGGCTTGCGCTGGGCCCGGCCGCGCACGCGGCTTCACGCTGGTCGAGGTGCTGGTGGCGCTGCTGGTGATGGCGCTGATGGCGGCGCTGGCCTGGCGCGGCCTCGAGGGCGTGCTCGCCGGCCGCGACGCCGGCCGCGCCAGCGTCGACCGCAGCGCGCGCCTGGCCACCCTGGTCGCCCAGTGGGAGACCGACCTGCAGGCGCTGCAGGCCGATGCCGGCGTGCCGGCGCTGGCCTTCGACGGCCGCACGCTGCGCCTGGTGCGGCGCAGCGGCCAGGCGCTGCAGCTCGTGGCCTGGTCGCTCGACGGCACGCAATGGCTGCGCTGGGCCTCGCCGCCGCTGACGCAGCTGGGCGCGCTTCGCGAGGCCTGGCTGCAAAGCCAGCAGCTGCATCCCGGGGACGCCGCCGTGCTGCCGCTGCTGGACGACGTGCAGGGCTGGCAGCTCTACTTCCACCGCGGCAACGCCTGGAGCAACGCGCAGTCCAGCGCCGACGTCGCCGCGGCCGCCGAGGACGCCGCCAGCGGGGCTGCGCGCAGCGTCGAGCTGCTGCCCGGCGGCGTGCGCCTGTTGCTGCAGTTCGTCGATGGCCGCACGCTCACGCGCGACGTCCTCGTCGTCAACGGACGATGAGCTGCGACCGCCGCCTTGCCCGCCCGCCCCGCCCGCTGCAGCGCGGCGCCGCGCTGCTGCTGGCGATGCTGATCCTGACGCTCGTGGCCAGCGCCGCGGCGGCGATGGTGTGGGCGCAGCAGCGAGCCGTCGAGCTGCAGGCGGCCGAGCGCGTGCGCGCGCAGGCCGGCTGGATCCTGCTCGGCGCGCAGGACTGGGCGCGGCTGATGCTGCGCAGCGACGCCGGCCGCGCCTTTCCGCCGAGCGCGGGCTGGGCGCGCACGCTCGAGGAATCGCGGCTGTCGCAGTTCCTCGGGGCCGGCGGCAACGACGGCAGCGGCAGCGGCGGCGGCAGCGGCGAGGACGCGCTCGAGGTCTTCCTCTCCGGCGAGATCGACGACGCGCAGGCGCGCTACAACCTGCGTCGCCTCGTCGCCGACGAAGGTCAGCCGATGGCCGCGGAAGTCGCGGCACTGCGCCGCCTCTGCGCCGCCGCGGGCGCCGAGGCGGAGCTGGCCGATCGCCTTGCCGCCGGCCTTGCCGCGGCATGGCACGCGCGCGCGCCGGAAGCGCCGCTGGCGCCGCAGCGCGTCGAGCAGCTCGCCTGGCTGGGGCTGGACGCCGTCGGCCTGCAGGCGATCACGCCCTACGTGACGATCCTGCCCACGCGCACCGCGCTCAACGCCAACACCGCGGCGGCCCCGGCGCTGCTGGCGGCGATCGACGGGCTCGAGCTGCCCGATGCGCAGCGCATCGTGCAGACGCTGCAGCGCAGCCCGGCCGCCTCGGCCGCCGCCCTGCGCGAGCTGCTGCCCACCGGCACCAGCCTCGACGAGGCGCGCGTGGGGGTCGGCTCCAGCCACTTCGAGGTGCGGGCGCGGCTGCGCTGGGAGGATCAGCGGCTCGAGGAAGCCTGGCTGCTCGAACGCCGCGGCGTCGGTGCCGGCGCGCAGGTGCGCGTGCTGCGCAGCGAGCGCCGCAGCCTCCTGCCCGGGACGACGGGATGAGCCGCCAGCGACAATAGCCGCCGATGTCCGTCCTCGTCATCCTCCTGCCGTCGCGGCCGCGCACCGATGCGGCGGCGCCGGTGCCGGCCGAGTACGCCTACGTCTTCAGCGTCGACGGCCAGCAGCCCACGCGCTCGGGCCAGGCCGCGGCAGCGCGGCTGCCGCGCGCCGAGCAGACGACGCTGATGCTGGCCGATGCCGACGTGGGCTGGCAGCGCATCACGCTGCCCAAGGCGCCGCCGGCCCGGCGGCGCGCCGCGCTCGGCGCGATGCTCGAGGAGCAGTTGCTCGACGAGGACGAGGCGCTGCACCTGGCGGTGCGCGACGACGCCCGCGGCGGCGAGGCCGGCTGGGTGGCGGTGACGCAGCAGGCCCGCCTGGCCGCCGTGCTCGCCGACCTGCAGCAGGCCGGCGTGGCGGTGGACCGCATCGCGCCGGCAAGCTGGCCCGCGGATCCGCCGACGCTGCACCTGCTGCCGGCCGACGAGGAAGGCGGGGCCGCGCGGCTCGTGCACGGCCACGCCGACGGCGTCGTCTGCCTGCGGCTTTCGGGGACGCTGGCGCGCCAGCGGCTGGCCGCGCTCGATCGCCAGCGGCTGCACTGCAGCGCGCATCCGGCCGTGGCCGCCGAGGCCGAGCGCTGGCTCGGCGCGGCCGTCGAGGTGCAGGGCGAGGGCGAGCGCGCACTGCGCGCGCTGCGCTCGCCCTGGGACCTGCGGCAGTTCGCGTTCGCGCCGCGTCACCGCGGCCTGCAGGCGCTGCGCGAGCTGCTGCAGCGCCTGCGCCGCGAGCGTGCCTGGCGCCCGCTGCGCTGGGGTCTGGCGGCGCTGCTGCTGGTCCACCTCGCCGGCCTCAACGCCTACGCGTGGAAGCTGCAGCACGAGCTGCGGCAGCGGCAGCAGGCGCAGCTCGCGCTGCTGCAGCAGGCGCACCCGCAGGTGCGCGCCGTGCTCGATGCGCCGCTGCAGATGCAGCGCGAGACCGAGCGCCTGCGCGAGGCCGCCGGCCAGCCCGGCGCCGCCGATCTGGAGCCCATGCTCTCGGCCGCCGCCGCCGCCTGGCCCGAGGGCCAGGGCCCGCTGCAGGCGCTGCGCTTCGAACCGGGCCGGCTGAGCTTCGGCGCCGCCGGCTGGTCCCCGGCGCAGCAGCAGCAGTTCGCGCTTGCCGTGCGCGCGGCCGGCTACGAGGCGCAGGCGAATGCGCAGGACGCGCAACTCGTGCTGACGGTGGCGGGAGCGCGATGAACGCGCGGCTGCAGACCTTGCGGGCCGCCTGGCGCGGGCGCGATGCGCGCGAGCGGCGCCTGGTGCTGCTGGCGGCCTGGGTGCTCGGCCTCTACCTGCTGTGGGCGCTGGCCCTGCAGCCGCCGCTGCGCACGCTGCGCGAGGCGCCGACGCGGCTGGACCGCCTGCAGGCGCAGCTGCAGCGCATGCAGGACGAGGCCGCCGAGGCCGAGCAGTTGCGCGCCAGCCCGCCGCTGCCGCGCGCGCAGGCGCTGGCGGCGCTGCAGGCCGCCACGGCGCGCCTGGGTGAGCGCGCGCGCCTGACCGAACAGGGCGATCGCGTCGTGCTGACGCTGGGCGGGGTCAGCGGCGAGGAGCTGCGCGACTGGCTCGCCGATGCCCGCGTCGGCGCGCGTGCGCGCGCCATCGAGCTGCGCCTGGCGCCGCAGCCGGGGCCGGCGGCAGGGCGTTTCGCCGGCAGCCTGGTGCTGAGCCTGCCCTCGCCTTGATGCGATCCTGAAGCGATGAACCCCGCGATGCGCCGCCTCGGGCCCCGCGCCGCCCCGGACCGCCCGCGGGCGCCCTGGCGCTGGGCGCTCGCCGGGGCCTTGCTCGGCGGGCTGCTCGGCCTGGCGCTGCTGGCGCCAGCCAGCTGGCTGGCGCGCTGGGTGGCCGATCGCAGCGGGCAGCGCTTCGTGCTGGCCGATGCGCGCGGCACGCTGTGGTCGGGCAGCGCGCTGGCCGTGCTCGGCGGCGGGCCCGGCAGCCGCGACGCCAGCGCCCTGCCCGGGCGCCTGCAGTGGCGCCTGGGCTGGGCCGCGGGGCCGCAGGGCGGCGGCCTCGAACTCGCGCTGCGCCAGGCCTGCTGCATCGACGACGTGCTGCGCCTGCGCCTGCAGCCCGGCATCGGCCGCCTGCGCGTGAGCACGGCCGCCCCGGTGCGCGCGCACTGGCCGGCGGCCTGGCTGGCCGGACTGGGCGCGCCCTTCAACACCTTGCGCCTGGGCGGCGGCCTGCAGTTGCAGGCGGAGGACCTGAGCGTCGAAGACGTGCAGGGCCGCCTGCGCGTGAGCGGGCAGGCCGAGCTGCGGCTGCAGGACTTGTCCTCGCGCCTGGGCCCGCTGCCGACGCTTGGCAGCTACCGGCTCGTGCTCAGCGGCGCCGCCGACGGCGACGAGGGCGCACGCGTGGCGCTGCAGACGCTGCAAGGCCCCCTGCGCCTGTCCGGGCAGGGCCAGTGGAGCGGCGCGCGGCTGCGCTTTCGCGGCCAGGCCCAGGCCGAACCCGGCAGCGAAGCGATGCTGAACAATCTGCTCAACCTCCTGGGCCAGCGGCAAGGGCCGCTGGCGCTGCTTGCGATCGGATGACCATGAACCGCGCCTGCCGCTCCCGCCGCGCCGCATCCCGCCCCGGCGGACGCGCCCGCTCCACTGCGCGCCTGCCCGCCCGCGCCGTCTGCCTCGGGCTGGCGGCAGCGCTTGCGCTGCCCCCGGCCTGGGCGCAGTCGGGCGCGACGGGCGCGACGGGCGCGACAGGCGCAGCAGGCGCAACAGGCGCAGCAAGCACAGCGACCGCAAGCCGCGCCGCGGTGACGGTGAACTTCGTCAACGCCGACCTCGAGGCGGTGACGCGCGCCTTCGCCGCGATGATCAACCGCCCCATCGTCGTCGACCCGCGCGTGCGCGGCACCATCACCGTCTACAGCGAGCAGCCGCAGAGCATCGCGCAGGCCTACCAGAGCTACCTCTGGGCCTTGCGCGGCCTGGGCTTTGCGGTGGTCGAGGTCGCCGGGCTGCTGAAGGTCGTTCCCGAGGCCGAGGCCAAGGTGCAGACGGGCACCGTCTCGGTCGGCGAGGTGACGCCACGCGGCGACCAGATCGTGACGCAGATCTTCACGCTGCGCCACGAGAACCCGAACAACCTGGTGGCCGTGCTGCGCCCGCTGATCTCCGCCAACAACACGATCAACGCCGCCCCGGGGAGCGACTCGCTCGTCATCACCGACTACGCCGACAACCTGCGCCGCCTGGCCAAGATCATCGCCGCGCTGGACCAGCCCGACAGCGGCGAGGTCGACGTGATCCCGCTCGAGCATGTCGTGGCCGCCGACGTGGCCGCCGTCGTGCAGCGGCTGGCCGACGGCGGGCCGGCGGCGCCGATGCCGGGCATCGTGCGTGCCGCCGGCACGACGACGGTGCTGGCGGATGCGCGCACCAACGCGTTGCTCGTGCGCGCCAGCAACGCGGCGCGGCTGGCCACGGTGCGCGCGGTGGTGGCGCGGCTGGACCGTCCGCACGGCGGCGGCGGCGTCCCCGGCGCGCCGGGCATGTGGGTCGTGCACCTGAAGAATGCCGACGCCACGCGGCTGGCCACCGTGCTGCGCGCGGCCTTCGCCGTCGGCAGCGCAGGCGGCGCCACGGGCGGCGGCGGCAGCGCGCTGGCCAGTCCCTTGGGCGGCGCGGCGCCCGGCCTGCAAGGCGCCAACCCGGTGCAGCCCGGCGTGCAGGGCGGCGCCAGCGCCCAGGCCGCGGCGCCGATCGCGGCCACCGCGCAGCCGCAGACCGGCGGCTTCATCCAGGCCGACCCGGCGACCAATTCGCTCATCATCACCGCGCCCGAGCCGCTGTACCGGCAGCTGCGCGCGATGATCGAGCAGCTCGACCAGCGCCGCGCGCAGGTCTACATCGAGAGCATGATCGTCGAGGTCGCCGGCGGCGACGCCGCCGACTTCGGCTTCGAGTGGCTGGGCAAGCTCGGCCGCAGCGGCAACCACGACATCAACGCGGTGCAAAGCCTGACCAGCGGCGCCGCGCCCAACATCCTGAGCGTCAACAGCAGCCTCGCGCAGGGCAACCTGACGCTGGGCGACGGGCTGAGCATCGGCCTGGCCCGCGTCATCAACGGCGTGACCTCGCTCTCGGCGATCCTGCGCCTGCTGCAGAGCCAGAGCCAGACCAACATCGTCAGCACGCCCAACCTGATCACGCTGGACAACGAGGAGGCCAAGATCGTCGTCGGCGAGAACGTGCCCTTCATCACCGGCCAGTTCACCAACACCGGCACGGGGACGACCAACCCCTTCCAGACCATCGAGCGCAAGGACGTCGGCATCACGCTGCGCATCCGCCCGCAGATCGGCGAGGGCGGCGCCATCCGCATGCAGATCTACCAGGAGCAGAGCGCCGTCAAGAGCACCACCGCCGCGGGCACGAGCAACGCCGGGCCGTCGACGACCAAGCGCTCGATCGAGGGCACGGTGACCGTCGACGACGGCCAGATCCTCGTGCTCGGCGGCCTCATCGAGGACACCTACACGACGACGCAGAGCAAGGTGCCGCTGCTGGGCGACATCCCGCTGCTGGGCGCCGTCTTCCGCAGCGAGAACCGGCAGCGCAAGCGCACCAACCTGATGGTCTTCCTGCGCCCCATCGTGATGCGCGACGCGCAGGCGCAGCAGCGCCTGTCGGAGGACCGCTACGAGCAGATCCGCGCCTACCAGATGGGCAACCAGCCGCGGCCAAGCCTGGTGCTGCCGATCGAGCGCGCGCCGGTGCTGCCGCCGCAGACGCCGGCCAGCGCTGCACCGCTGGCGCCCTTCGAGCCGCCGGCCTCGGCACCGGCGTCGGCGGGCCCGACGGGAGCCGGCGCGGACCGCCCCTGAGCCTGCGATGCCGCGCCACCCCCTGCCCTACGCCTTCGCCAAGGCGAACACGCTGCTGCTGGAGGACGACGGCAGCGAGCGCGTGCTCTGGGCGGCGGAGACGACGCCCGACGCGGCGCTGGCCGAAGTCGGTCGCGTGCACGACGTGAGCCGCCACGAGTTCGAGGCCGCGGCGACGCTTGGCCAACGCATCGCCGCCGCCTACGCGGGCGGCGAAGGCAGCGCGGCGGCGGTGATCGGCGAGGTCGAGTCCGGCGTCGACCTCTCGCGCCTGATGCAGGACCTGCCGGCGGTGGCCGACCTGCTGGAAGCCGCCGACGACGCGCCCATCATCCGCATGCTCAACGCGCTGCTCACGCAGGCCGCCAAGGACGGCGCGAGCGACATCCACATCGAGCCCTACGAGCGCGCCAGCTCGGTGCGCTTTCGCGTCGACGGCACGCTGCGCGAGGTGGTGCAGCCCAACAAGGCGCTGCACGCCGCGCTCATCAGCCGGCTGAAGATCATGGCCGAGCTCGACATCGCCGAGAAGCGGCTGCCGCAGGACGGCCGCATCGCGCTGCGCATCGGCGCGCGCGCCATCGACGTGCGCGTCTCCACGCTGCCCAGCGCCCACGGCGAGCGCGCCGTGCTGCGCCTGCTCGACAAGACCGAGTCGCGCCTGACCCTGCCGGCACTCGGCATGAGCGGCGAGGTGCTGGCCGCCTTCGCCCGCCTGATCCAGCAGCCGCACGGCATCGTGCTCGTCACCGGGCCGACGGGCAGCGGCAAGACGACGACGCTCTACGCCAGCCTCTCGCGCATCGACACCGCGACCACCAACGTGCTCACCGTCGAGGACCCGATCGAGTACGAGCTGCCCGGCATCGGCCAAACGCAGGTCAACGCGAAGATCGACCTCAGCTTCGCCAAGGCGCTGCGCGCCATCCTGCGCCAGGACCCCGACGTCATCATGATCGGCGAGATCCGCGACCACGAGACGGCGCAGATCGCCATCCAGGCCAGCCTCACCGGCCACCTCGTGCTCGCCACCGTGCACACCAACGACGCGCCGAGTTCGGTGACGCGGCTCATCGACATGGGCGTCGAGCCCTTCCTGCTCTCCAGCAGCCTGCTGGGCGTGCTGGCGCAGCGGCTGGTGCGAAAGCTCTGCCCCGACTGCCGCCGCCAGGGCAGCGACGGCCTGTGGCACGCGGTGGGCTGCGCCGCCTGCAGCCACAGCGGCTACAAGGGCCGCACCGGCGTCTACGAGTTGATGGTCGTCGACGACGCGCTGCGCGCGCTCGTCCATGGCCGCGGCAGCGAGCAGGCGCTGCGGGACGCGGCGCAGGCCGCGGGCCTGCGCCCGATGCGCGAGGACGGCCAGCGCCTGCTGCAGGACGGCACGACCTCGCCCGAGGAAGTCGTTCGCGTGACGCGCGACTGAAGGCGATGCCGGCCTACCGCTACGAGGCGCTGGACGCCGACGGCAAGGCCGCCAAGGGCACGGTCGAGGCCGACACCGCCAAGGCCGCGCGCGCGCAGCTGCGCGCGCTGGCCCTGGTGCCGCTGGCCGTGACGCCGCTGGCCGAGGCCGCCGCCGACGCGCGCGGCGGCCTGCGCTTCACGCGGCGCGTGTTCACGGCGGCCGGGCTCACGGTGTGGACGCGCCAGCTCGCCGGGCTGGTCGGCGCCGGCCTGCCGCTGGAGCGGGCGCTGGCCGCACTCGCCGACGAGAGCGAGGACGAGCGCCAGCGCGATCTGCTCTCGCACCTGAAGAGCGAGGTCAACGCCGGTAGCCCCTTCGCGCGCGCGCTGGCCACCGCGCCGCGCGAGTTCGACGAGGTCTACCGCGCCGTCGTCGCGGCCGGCGAGCAGAGCGGCGCGCTCGGCGCCGTGCTCGAACGCCTGGCCGAGGACCTCGAAGCGCGCCAGGCGCTGCGCGCGCGGCTGCTCGGCGCGATGCTCTACCCGGCCATCGTCTCCTTGATCGCGCTGGTCATCGTCGGCTTTCTCATGACCTACGTCGTGCCGCAGGTGGCCACCGTCTTCACCAGCTCCAAGCGCGCGCTGCCGCTGCTCACCGTGCTGATGCTGGGCGCCAGCGACTTCGTGCGGCGCTGGGGCGCAGCGCTTGCCGTGCTGCTGGCCGCGGGCCTCGCGCTGCTGCTGCTGGCGCGCCGCGGCAAGGGCTTTCGCCAGCGCAGCGACGCCCTGCTGCTGCGCCTGCCGCTTGCCGGGCGCCTCGTGCGCGGCTACAACGCGGCGCGCTTCGGCGGCACGCTGGCACTGCTGGCGGGTGCGGGCGTGCCCATCCTGAAGGCGTTGCAGGCCGCGGCCGAGACGCTTTCCAACCGCGCCATGCGCGCCGACGCGCTGGACGCGCTCACCCTCGTTCGCGAAGGCGCGCCGCTGGCCAGCGCGCTCGCCGGCAAGAAGCGCTTCCCGGGGCTGCTGGCGATGTTCGCGCGCCTGGGCGAGCAGACCGGCCAGCTGCCGCTGATGCTGCAGCGCGGCGCCACCCAGCTCGCCGCCGAAGTGCAGCGCCGCGCGATGGCGCTGGCCACCCTGCTCGAGCCGCTGCTCATCGTCGTCATGGGCGCGGTCGTGCTGCTCATCGTGCTCGCCGTGCTGCTGCCCATCATCCAGCTCAATACCTGGGTGAAGTGAGGGCGGGCGGTGCGGGTGCGAGCCGGCGATTGCAGCTCGCTCCTGCTCGATATACTTGTATAGCGCGTCGCTTCCCATCGACGTCGAGAAGGATCGCACCATGCTCGCCATCCGCCTGCCCGCCGACCTCGAACAACGCCTTGGCGCGCTGGCCGAGCGCACCGGGCGCACCAAGACCTTCTACGCCCGCGAGGCGATCGAGCGGCACCTGGACGATCTCGAAGACCTCTACCTCGCCGAGAAGGAGCTGGAGAAGGTGCAGTCCGGCCGCTCCAAGCCCGTTTCGCTTGCCGAGGTGATGAAGGCGCATGGCCTGGAGCGTTGAGATCTCGGCCGGCGCGCGCAAGGCGCTGGCCAGGCTGGACCCTCCTGCCGCGCGCGCCATCCTGAACTTTCTCGACGAGAAGGTGGCGCGGGGGCCCGACCCACGCGCCAGCGGCAAGGCGCTGGGCGGATCGACCCTCGGCGCCTTCTGGCGTTGGCGGGTCGGCGACTACCGCATCGTCGCCGACATCCAGGCCCGCCGCGTCACGGTCCTCGTCGTGCGCATCGGCCACCGGCGCGAGGTCTATCGCTGACGGGTCGATTCGCGCACGAAGCCCCGGATTGCGGGCCGTCCCGGGTGTTGTTCCGGGCTGCACTTGTGGCAGGCTCTGCTTGAATGTCGGTGCAAGCATGCAAGGAGTCGACGCCATGAGCCGCGGCAACGATCTGGTCCCCCTCGCGCGCGGGCGGCTGCCCATCGCCAGCCTGCGCAGCCTCTACCGCGTCGGCGACGTCGAGCGGCGCCTGGACAAGCTGCCGCAGCGCGAGCACGAGGGCCTTCGCGCCACCTACGAGCGCATGCTGGAGAAGGGCGCCGAGCGCTTCCAGGTCAAGCCCTCGGGGCTGCCGGCGATGGCGCATCTCTACGACGAGCTGCCCAATTTCGCCGTGGGGCTCGACGACCTGCGCCGCCAGCTCGCGCTGTGCGAGCACAGCGCCGACCCGCTCGAGATCACGCCCATGCTGCTGCTCGGGCCGCCGGGCATCGGCAAGACGCACTTCGCGCGCGAGGTCGCCGAGCTGCTGGGCACGGGCCTGGGCTTCGTCTCGATGAGCAGCCTGACGGCGGGCTGGGTGCTCTCGGGCGCGTCCTCGCAGTGGAAGGGCGCGCGCCCGGGCAAGGTCTTCGAGACCCTGGTCGAGGGCCAGTACGCCAACCCGGTGATGGTCGTCGACGAGATCGACAAGGCGCGCGGCGAGCACGCCTACGACCCGCTGGGCGCGCTCTACAGCCTGCTCGAGCACGACACCGCCGAAGCCTTCGTCGACGAGTTCGCCGAGGTGGCCATCGACGCCAGCCAGGTCATCTGGGTGGCCACCGCCAACGACGAGCGCGCCATCCCCGAACCCATCCTCAACCGCATGAACGTGTTCGAGGTGCAGGCGCCCGACCGCGACGCCGCCCGCACGATCGCGCTGCGCCTCTACGGCAGGATCCGCGCGCAGCACGACTGGGGCCGCGGCTTCGACGAAGAGCCGCCCGAGGCCGTGCTCGAGCGCTGCGCCCAGCTCGCCCCGCGCGAGATGCGCCGCGCCTGGATGACGGCCTTCGGCAACGCGCGGCTGGACGGCCGCGGCACCCTCGAAGCCCGCGACCTGCCCGACGC
>CAUJJO010000180.1 GCA_963205125.1 Pseudomonadota bacterium
GCAGCGCATGACGAAGCGGATCCCGCGCGCCTGCAGCAGATTGATCAACCAGGCTGCCGGATAGCCGCGATCCAGCAGCAGCACATCGCTTGGGCCGAGCTTGTCCAGCGCCTGCACCAGCATCGCACGCTCGGACTCCGCGCCCGAGTGCACGGCCGCGTGCAGCGTCAGCTCCGCCCCGGGCAGATACAGCGCGAACAAGCGCTGATCGCCGCCCGCACGGCTTCGCAGAAGGTGACCGCGCCGCACCGCGGGCATCAGCAGCGAAGCGTCGGCCGCCACCAGCCGCAAGCCCTGCCAGCGCGGCACCAGACCCGCGGCATCGGCCGCGCACACCAGCCGCTCGTTGAGCCAGGAAAGAGCCGGCGCATGCAAGTGCGCGCGCGCCTTGGCGAACGCGCGATCCGAGACCACCCGAAGCAGCGAGGCTCTATGCCGTTTCGTGTGGAACGCAACAGTTCATCCTGAGGCAGCGGCCGAGGCATGAAGGCTGGTCGCAGCGGCGAATGGCGATGCCGGCGTTGTTCAGGGCTTCGCACAGGCGTTTGCTGCCCACGGTACTGTTGTACGCCACGACGCCCGGACCCAATTGAGCCACGCAGGGAGATACGCTCATTGCATGGCTCTAGGAGTCTGTCGGACTTCAGCGGCCGAGTCGCGCTACAAGGCGATATTGATGCTCGAAGCCGACTCCGGGCGAACAATTTGCCCTTGTAGCGGGCGGAAGTTGCCTAAAAATTGAGCATCCCATTGCGTCCAAGGGAAAGTCCGACAGCCTCCTAGGGGGGCACCGAATTGCAACAAGGCGATGCAGGGACGGCGGAGAGCGGCGGAAGCAGCGCGCACCGCGCGCCGCCGGGTCAGCGCAGGGCTGCGGCCGTTGCCGCCGCGCTGATGGCGCAGCTCGTCGTCGAGCCGCTCCAGTCGGCGAGCGGCCCGGAGAGGTCGACGCCGCGGCGCATGGCGGTCATTTCGGCGACGATGGCGATGGCCATCTCGGGCGGCGTGAGGCCGCCGAGCTTCAAGCCCACCGGGCCGCGCATGCGTGCGATTTCGTCGGGGGTGAGGTCGAACTGCAGCAGCCGCTGTCGGCGCATCTCGTTGTTGCGGCGCGAGCCGAGCGCGCCGACGTAGAAGGCGGGCGTGCGCAGCGCCTCCATCAGCGCCAGGTCGTCGAGCTTGGGGTCGTGCGTGACGGCCACCACCGCGCTGTTGGCGTCCAGGTGCATGGCCAGCACGAGGTCGTCGGGCATGCTGCGCGAAAGCGTCACGCCCTCCATCGCCTCCCAGCCCTCGTGGTACTCGGCGCGCGGCTCGCAGACGGTGACGCGGTAGTCGAGCATCACGGCCAGGCCCGCCAGGTAGCGCGAGAGCTGCCCGCCGCCGATGATCAGCAGGCGCAGGCGCGGGCCGTGCACGGTGACGAGGCTTGCGCCATCGAAGCTCAGCGTCGTGCCGCCGTCGGCGTCCTCGAGCTTGACGACGCCGGTGGCCAGATCGAGGCGCCGCGAGACGAGCCGGTGCGATTCGATCGCCGCCAGCAGCTCGCGCAACTGCGAGCGCGCGGAAAGCGGCTCCAGCACCACCTGCACCGTGCCGCCGCAGGGCAGGCCGAAGCGTTGCGCTTCCTCGGCGGTGGCGCCGTAGGTGGTGAGCTGCGGCAGCTTGGAGGCGAGCTCGCCGCGCGCGACGCGGCCGATCAGGTCGTCCTCGATGCAGCCGCCCGAGACCGAGCCGGCGACCTGGCCGTCGTCGCGGATGATCATCAGCGAGCCCGGCGGCCGTGGCGCCGATCCCCAGGTGCGCACGACGGTGCCCAGCACGACGCGGTGCCCGCGGTCCTGCCAGTCGATCGCGGTGCGAAGGACGTCGACGTCGATGCCGTTCATGAGCCACTCCTGTGCGCCTCGCGCGCCCGATCGCCGCAGCATGCCAGCCTCACCGTCGCGTGGCCAGGGCCTGCCGTCAAGCGTGCGCCGCCTTCATGGATATGCGTGCGCCGGATCGGCCCCGGTGCGCCCTGCGGCCGCAAGCTCGTCTAGCGCTTGCGGCCGAAGAGGCCGGCCAGCCAGGCCTTGAACACCTGCCACAGCAGCGCCAGCGCATTGAGCTCGCGCACCGGTGCCGGCGCGGTCGCCGCGGCGGGGCTGGCCGCCTTTGCGGTGTCCGCGGCGTCCGCGGCGTCGGTGCCTTCGGCCGCGTGGCCAGCCGCTGCGGCTGCTGTTGCCGTCGCCGCCACGGCCGCAGCGGCGGCGCGGAAATTGTCGGCAAACTGCGCGAGCATGGCGTCGCTCACCGGCACCAGCAGCCGGTTGCCGAACTGCGCGAGCTTGCCGCTCACCACCACCGTCGCGGTGCCGGCAAGCACCGAGGTGTCCGGCGTCTGGCCGGGCTCGAGTCGCGCCGCGAGGTCCATCGACGCCGAGGAGCCCGCCTTGTCGGCGCCCTTGCCGAGCATCTGCATGCTGTGCGTCGCGGCGTCCAGCGCCTTCACCTCGATCTCGCCGCCGAACTGCATCTGCGCCGGGCCGATGCGCGTGCGCACGGTGCCCTTGTAGTGCGTGTCGTCGACCTGCTCGGTGATGGCTGCACCCGGCATGCAGGCGGCGGTGGCGCGAATGTCGCTGAGCACGGCCCAGGCCTGTTCGAGGCTCGCGTCGAGGGGCCAGCGCTTGTCGAGCTTGACTTCCATCGCGCGATCTTACCGACGCGCGGCGGCTTCGGTGGCCAGGGCTTCGGCGGCGACGGCTTCAGCGGCCGCCGGTGGCGCTGGCCAGCAGCGTGCCGCCGTCGCCCGCGGCCCAGACGGTGCGGCCGTCGAGTGCGCTGACCGCGCGCAGCGTCTGCGTGCGGCCCGAAGCCTGCGCCTGCCAGTTCAGGCCGCCGTCGGTCGTCGCCCAGATCGCGCCCTGTTCGCCCACCGCCCAGCCGCGGCGCGCATCGCCGAAGGCGAGGTCGCTCACCCGCGCGCCGGGCGCAGGGGCCGGGACCGTCCAGCTTTGCCCGCCGTCGCTGCTGCGCAGCAGCCAGGCCTTGCCGGCGGCGTCGTTCACCAGCATCCAGCCCTGCTGCGTGCCGGCGAAGACGATGCGCTGCACGCTGCCGCCGCGGCCGCCGAAGTTCACGGCCGAAGGCGTCCAGCTCCAGCCGCCGTCCTGCGTCGTCCAGGCGGCGCTGCGGCCGTCGCTGGCCAGGCCCTGCAGGCGGTCGACGAAGTGCAGCGCCTCGGCGCCCAGGGGCAGCGTCATCGCCTGCCAGCTGCGCGCGCCGTCCTGCGTGCGGTAGAGGCGTGGCGCGCAGCCATCGCAGTCGCGCGTGCGCAGCCAGCCGACGTCGCGGTCGGCGAACTGCGCGGCCAGCAGGCTGCCGCCCGGCGTGCCGAGGCTCTGCCAGTTGCGATCGAGCGCGCGGCTCTGCCAGAGCTGGCCGCCGCGCAGGTCCCAGCCGCTGCCGTCGGGCGCGAACTCGGCGCGCATGCCCACGCCGGCCGGGCTCCAGCTGCGTCCGCCGTCGCGGCTGCGCCAGAGCGAGCCGTCGCGGGCGCGGGCGACGCCTTCGCGGGTGTCGAAGAACCACAGGGCGTCGAGCGCGGCCGCGCTGCCGCCGGGCGCGTCGAGCTGGCACCAGCCGCGGCCGTTCGTGCCGGTGCAGGGGCGGCCGTCGACGATGGACCAGGCGCCGACCTCGACGTCCAGGCTGGCCTGCAGGCTGTCCCAGCGGTCGCTGACTTCCAGCCTGATCGTGTAGCTGCCAGCGCGCGGGTAGCGGTAGGTGACCTCGGCGTTGGCGACGGTGCCGCTGTCGTCGCCGAAGTCCCAGACGAAGAAGAGGCCGCCGTAGCCGTCCAGGCCGCCGGGCCGGGCGCTGAAGTCCTGGCCGGTCTCGATGCGCGTGGGTGCCAGCACCTGCAGCTGCACGGGCCAGCTGCCGTCGCCGAATGAGAGCACGAGCCCGCCGCCACAGCCGGCCAGTGCGACGAGGCTCGGCAGCAGCAGCCGTCTCAGTCCAAGCGTGATGCGCATGCCAGCCTCCCCAGGCCGTGGACCGCGAGGGTCCGATGGCCAATGCTAGCGGGCTGGCGCGGGCGCTGAAGCCCAAGCGCCCGGATGCGCAGGCAGCCGGGCGCTCAGGCGCTCAGACGCTCAGACGCTTCGATCTTCAGGCCAGGCGCACCTCGATGCGCCGCGGCTGCGCGTGCTCGGCCTTGGGGATGCGCACGCGCAGCACGCCCTGCGCCAGCTCGGCGCTGATCTTGGCGGCGTCCAGCTCCTTGCTCAGCGTGAAGGCGCGGCGGTAGCGCGGCAGGCTCAGCTCGGCGTGCGTGGACTGCAGGCCTTCGGTGACGGCCAGCGCGATCTCGCCTTCGAGCGTGAGCTGGTCGCCGTCCACGCGCAGGCCGAGCTTGTCGCGCGGCACGCCGGGCATGTCGGCGTAGAGCGTGATGCCCGAGGCGTCCTCGATCACGTCCACGGGCGGCAGCAGCGCGGGCTCGGTGCGCGCGGGGGCTTCGGTGCGATGGGTGACGGTGTTCATGTTCGGACTCCTCTTGCGTTCAATGCACTTCGATGCGCCGCGGCTGGGCGGCGGCGCGGCGCTCGGCGCTCACGCGCAGCACGCCGTCGGTGAAGCTCGCCCGCACGCTGGCCGGGTCGATGTCGTCGGGCATGCTGACGACGCGGCGGAAGCGCCCGGCGAAGCGCTCGTTGAGGTGCAGCGTCGTCTTCTCGTCGCTGGCGGCCGGGGCAGCGGCCTTGCGCTCCCCGGCGATGGTGAGCACCCCGCGGTCGAGCTGCACGTCGACCGTGGCCGGGTCCAGGCCCGGCGCGAAGGCGAACACCTCGACGCCGCCGGGCGTGGTGCCCACGTTGAGCGCCGGATAGCCGCCGCGGCCGAGGCCGCGGATGGCGGGTGAATACTCGAACGCGCCGCCCAGGTCACGTTGCAGGCGGTCGAACTCGGCGAACAGGTCGCGCGGAAACAGGCTGCGGTACATGCGGTTCCTCCGTCGTCGGCGGGCGGCCGGCTTGCCGCCCCGATGCAGAGGAATCTGGGCGCGCCGCCCGCGCTTTCAAGAGCCCGGGTCGCAAGCGCCCGGGTCAGCGCAGCGGCAGCACGATGCGCAGGCTGTCCTCGGCCTGCGGCGCGGGCTCCTGCTGGAAGCCCAGCTGGCGCGCCAGCTCCAGCATGCGGGCGTTCTCGCGCAGCACGATGCCCACGAGGCGCTGCGTGCCGCGCTCGCGCAGGTGGCGGATGAGCTTCTGCATCAGCAGCTCGCCCAGGCCGCCGCCCTTCAAGTCGCTGCGCACGACGATGCCGAACTCGGCTTCGACGTTGTCGGGGTCGATGGTCGCGCGCGCCACGGCCAGCGTCTCCGGTGCCGCGCCCTCGCCCTGCGTGGCGACGTAGGCGAGTTCGCGCTCGTAGTCGACCTGCGTCAGTCGCGCGAGCTCGCTGTGCTCGATGCTGCGGCGGCTGTAGAAGATGCGCATGCGGATGTCGATCGGGTCCAGCCGCTCGAGGAAGGCGCGGTGCTGCGCCTCGTCCTCGGGGCGGATCGGGCGCAGCACGATGCTCCGCTCGCCCCAGTTCACGGTCTCGACCTGTTCGCTCGGGTAGGGCCGGATCGAGAAGCGTGCCGCGCCGCCCGGGGCGCTTGCCTGGACGCGAACGCGCGCATCGAGCGCGATCACGCCCTTGGCGTCGGCCAGCAGCGGGTTGATGTCGATCTCGGCGATGCGCGGCTCGTCGGCCAGCAGCTGCGACAGCGTCGTCAGCACGCGCACGATGGCCGCCTGGTCGGCCGCCGGCACGTCGCGCCCGCCGCCCAGCAGCCGCGCGTTGCGGGTGCGCGCGATCAGCGCGCGCGCCAGCGGCTCGTTGAGCGGCGGCAGCGCCACCGCGCGGTCGGCCAGCACCTCGACCGCCGTGCCGCCCTGGCCGAAGAGGATGACCGGGCCGAACAGCGGGTCGACGTGGCTGCCGACGATGATCTCCTGCGCCTGCGGCCGGATCACCATGGTCTGCACCGTGAAGCCGGTGAGGCGCGCGTCCGGCCGCAGCCGCTCGACGCGCGCAAGCATCGCCTGCGCGGCGTGGCGCAGCGCGGCCTCGTCCTCCAGGCGCAGCACGACGCCGCCGACGTCGCTCTTGTGGCTGATGTCGGGCGAGAGGATCTTCAGCACCACCGGGTAGCCGATCTGCTGGGCGGCCGCCACCGCCTCGTCGGCGCTCGGGCCGACGACGCGGGTGCCGGTGACGGGGATGCCCGCGGCGTCCAGCAGCGCCTTGGCCTCGGGCTCGGTGAGCATCTCGCGGCCCTCGGCGAGCGCGGCCGCGATGATCGCGCCGATGCGCGCGAGGTCGGGCGTGGCCGCTGCCGTGTGCGCCGAGGGCGCCTGCAGCAGCAGCGCCTGGTTGCGGCGGTAGGTGGCAAGCATCGCGCAGGCCTGCACGGCCTGCTCGGGTGTGTCGTAGCTCGGGATGCCCGCGGCCTGGAAGCACTCGCGCGCCGCGGCCACGCCGGGGCCGCCGATCCAGCCCGCGACGATGCGCTGCGGCTGCGCCGCGGCCAGCGGCAGCAGGGCCTCTGCGATGTCGCGGCTGCCCACGATCGCGGTCGGGGAATGCATGAAGACGAGCGTGCCGGTGTCGGGCGTGGCCAGCAGCGCCTGCAGCGTCTGCACGTAGCGCTCGACCGGCGCGTCGCCGATGATGTCGACCGGGTTGGCGCGCGACCAGTTGGCCGGCAGGAAGGCGTCGAGCGCGCTTCGCGTGGCCTCGGGCAGCGGCGCCAGGTCCAGGCCCGCCGCGGCCGCGGCGTCGGCCGCCATCACCCCGGCCCCGCCGCCGTTGGTGACCAGCGTCAGGTGCTCGGCGAGCGCCGCGTCGTCGGCAAGACTGCCGCGCATGTGCGACAGCACCTCGGCGGCGACGAAGAGGTCCTGCAGCGTGTCCACGCGCAGCATGCCGGCGCGGCGGATGGCGGCGTCGAAGACGATGTCGGCGCTGGCCAGCGCCCCGGTGTGGGAGGCCGCGGCGGCCGCGCCCTGCGACGAGCGCCCGGCCTTGACGACGATGACGGGCTTGTTGCGCGCCGCCGCGCGCGCGGCCGACATGAACTTGCGCGGTGCCTCGATCGACTCGATGTAGAGCAGGATGGCGCGCGTGCGGGCGTCGCTGGCCAGCCAGTCGAGCAGGTCGCCGAAGTCGACGTCGGAGCGCTCGCCGAGCGACACCAGCGTCGAGAAGCCGACGCCGCGCCCGCGCGCCCAATCGAGCATCGAGGTCGCCAGCGCGCCCGATTGCGAGATGAAGGCCAGCGTGCCCGGCGTCGCGTCGACGTGCGAGAAGCTCGCGTTGAGCCGCGCGTGCGGCGCCAGCAGCCCCAGGCAGTTGGGCCCGACGATGCGCAGCAGGTGCACGCGCGCGGCGTCCAGCATCGCCTGCTTCTGCGCGGGCGTGAGGCCCGCCGTCATCACCACCGCCGCGCGGGTGCCGAGTGCGCCGAGATCGGCGATCAGCCCGGGCAGCGTGGCCGGCGGCGTGCAGATGACGGCCAGCTCCGGCGCCTGCGGCAGATCCTGCACGCGGGCGACGACGGGGATGCCGTCGAGCTCGATGGCGTTCGGGTTCACCGCCATCAGCCGCCCGGCGTAGCCACCGAAGCGCAGGTTGCGCCAGACCGTGCTGCCGACGCGGCCGGGCCGCGCCGAAGCGCCGATGACGGCCACCGAGGCCGGGTCGAAGAGGGCGTCGAGGTTGCGGATGCTCATGGGCTCATCATGCCTGAGGTGGCGACCGGCTCCCGACCCGAAGGCTCGACGCGAGGGCGCAGCGGGGGATCCTCAGGCGCTCACCCAATGCGCTGCGGGGCGCATCAGGAACTCGTCCAGCGCAAGGCCATCGCCGCCCACGAGCAGCGTGCGGCCGGGCTTGAAGGCCTTCGCGAACGCGGCCGTGCCGGCGTGAGCCCGCGGCGCGCGGCCGCTCTTGACCTCGATGGCGGTCAGCTTGCGGCCGGCCTGCACGACGAAGTCCACCTCCTGGTTGCGCTCGCGCCAATAGTGCAGCGTGCATTCGCCGCGCAGCGCGGCATTGGCCAGGTGGGCACCCACGGCCGATTCCACCAGGCGGCCCCAGAACTCGCCGTCGCCGCGCGCCTCGGCTTGCGTGTAGCCGCAAGTCGCCGTCATCAAGGCCGTGTTGAGCACTTGCAGCTTCGGGCTCGAGCCGCGGCTGCGCGCCACATCGCCCGCGTACTTGGGCACGCCGCAGACCATGCCGGCGCCCGCCAGCAGGTCGAGGTAGTGGGCCAGCGTGGTCGTGTTGCCCGCGTCCTGAAGCTGACCGAGCATCTTGGTGTAGGAGAGCACCTGCCCCGAATAGCGGCACGCCAGCTCGAAGAGCCGCCGCAACAGCGCAGGCTTGTCGACCCGCGTGAGCAGCAGCACGTCGCGCGAGATCGAGGTTTCGATCAGGCTGTCCAGCACGTAGCGCGTCCAGCGCGCGGGCTCGCCGATCAGCGGAGCCGCCCCCGGGTAGCCGCCGTGGAAGACGTACTCGTCCAGAGACCAGCCGAAGGCCGCATGCATCTCGGCGAACGACCAATGCGACAGCGGCAGAACCTCGAAGCGCCCGGCCAGGCTCTCGGTCAAGCCGCGGGCGATCAGCAGCGGCGACGACCCGAGCAGCACGACCTTGAGCCGACGCCTTGCGCGCGTGTCCTCGTCCCACAGGCGCTTGACGGTTTCCGACCAGCCGGGGATCTTCTGGATCTCGTCCAGCACCAGCAGTGCGCCTCGTGCATCGGCGATCGACAGCCGCGCCACGTCCCACTGCTGGGCGATCCACTCGGCGCCGCGCAGCGTGGGCTCGTCCGCGCTGGCCTGACGCACCGGGATCGCCAGGCCCTCCGTCACCTGCTGCACCAGCGTAAACTTGCCCACCTGCCGTGGCCCCGCCACCACCTGGATGAAGCGCCGCGGCTCGGCCAGGCGCGCTGCCAGCACGACGGACTGCGGGCGCTGGAACGGGGCTCTCGGTTTGCTCGGCATGTTGAGTAATTTTACTCAGTGCA
>CAUJJO010000181.1 GCA_963205125.1 Pseudomonadota bacterium
AGCCCCAGGCAAAACGTCGAGGCGGGCCGGATGGTGCCTGAGCCATGGTCCAACTGCCGCAGCCAAGCCGTCCTGGCTGGCTAGCCTCGGCTCCCGCGTCGCGGTTTCCAGTTCGAGGGGCCGTTTGAAAATCCTATGCGCAGTACAACACCTACCGCGACACCCGCGGCAACGCCGTGCGTTCCAGCATCCACGGCGGCAGCCGCGTGCTGCAGCACCCGGACGGCAGTTACAGCAGCACGAACGATCCCTATGCCCAACCACCGGGCAGCGTGGAGTTGAAGCGCGTGCCTTGAGCGCGCCGCAGCCCGGCAAGCAAAGGCTTACCAGGGCTTGGGTCGGAACATGCCTTCGATGATCACGGCGCTCCACTTGCCGTCGAGCAGGCTGTCCTCGAACTGCCCCAAGGCGGACAACATGACCTGGCCGGTGCTGCTGTCGTAGGGGCGTCCGCACAGCGTCATGTCGTTCCAGGGCCTTGGCGTCACGCAGTCAAAGTCCGCGCGCAGGATCGAGCGCAGGCCGCCGAGCGAGAACGCGAACTGCCCCTGCACGGTGAACGCGCCGCTGGTGCGGTCTGCGGTGCCCTGCGCGGTTTCCACCAGGGTGACGACCAGGTCTGCCACCGGGATGCTGGCAATGCTCACCTGGCCCACTTTCACCGCGCCGAAGGCCGCGGGGGTGACGCTCCATTGGTCAGCGTCGAACACGGCATCGAACGACAGGTCGACGACCTTCGGCCCCGGGAACTGCGCGTGATCCGAGTACATCGTCACGCGGCCGAGAAAATTGCAGGTCTTGGGCATGGATCCTCCGGGAGTGGATGGCGCCTGGGTGGTGCATGGGGGTGGCGCCGGGTGGGCCTGTGCCGCTTCAGCGCAGGTTCAGGCAGGCGGTGGTGGTGTGGCCGTCGGCGGCACACAGATCGACTCGCAGGCGCGGCGTCTGGCCGCCTTGGTCGACCCCGATGCGCGCATAGCCCGCAGCGCGGCTGAGGGCGTGGCAGCGCATGCGCCCGTGGCAGGGATGGGCCGCAGTGCCGAGGTCGACGCGGCCGACGAGCTCCACCTCGTGCGGCTGCTGGTTGGCGAAGGGCCACGGCGTGTACAGCCCCGAGGCGACGATCGAGACCACGCTCGGCCCATCGGTCAGCCACAGGCGGCTGACTGAGGACATGTGCGAGTCGCCGGACAGGAAGACGACGCGGCGGATGTCGTGCTCGCACAGGCCGTGCAGCAGCCGCGCGCGCGCGGCGGGGAAGCCGCTCCAGGTGTCCGAGCGCAGGCAGCCAAGGCCCGCCAGGCGCTCGGGCGGGAACACCGGCGAGGGCGAGACGACGAACTTCACGCTCTCGCGCGGACAGCGCTGCAGCCGCTGCAGCAAGTCGTCGAGCACGCCGTCCTGCAGGATGTCGGCACGCTCGGCGTTGCGCGCATCGCGGCGGCTGCGATGCGTGCGCGTGTCGAGCACGAAGAAGGGCACGCCCTGCGGATAGAAGTGAAAGCTGCGCCAGTCCTGCTGCCGCAGCGCTCGCTCGGGCGCCAGCGCGCCCTGGTGGCGGCGGTAGGCCACCAGCGCGCGGCGCGCCTGGCGATCCATGGCGCTCGGCCCGGCCTCGAAGCCCTGCCAGTTGTCCGCCACCTCGTGGTCGTCGAGCATGGGCACCAGCGGCAGGCGCGCCATGACGGCGCGGAATGCGGGCAGGCGCCAGTTCAGCTCGTAGGCACGGTCGTAGTCGGGGCCGGCAGCGGCGGTGGTCTCGCCTGATGTTGCCGTCACCGGTTCGAATACGCCGCCGGTGGCGTCGGCATAGATCTGGTCGCCGATGAGCGTGACGAAAGCCGGCCCATCGGCGCCAGCCGGTTCGGCCGCCAGCCGGCGCAGCGAGGCGCCGGCGGGTTGTTCGTCGAACAGCCCGGGCGGGTACTGGCAGCTGCCGAGCGCAAAGCACAGCTTCGCGGGCGGGCCGCCGGGGCCGCCTGCAGCCACCGGCCGGCCGAGATCGGCCGCTGCCCGCACCGCCGCGTCCAGGGTGAACAGGCAGGCCTGCAGGCGCGCAGGTTCGGTCTCCAGCGCGCTGAAGACGCGGCGCAAGGCGGCGCTCACCAAGGCATTCGCGCGGCCCCGGTGCAGCGTGGCATTGCCGCTGGCGTGCAGCGTCAGGAAGGCGTAGGTTGACCCTGCAGCGGTGGGCCGCAGGACCACATCCAGTGCACCCTCGCCGTCCCAGAGCCGCACGCGCGCGCCTCCCAGGTCGGGTTGCCAGGTTCCGCCTTGCGGCTGCATCGGCACGATGGCCACGCCCTGGGTCTTGGTGCGGCGCGGGTCCGGCCGCGCCAGCAGCCGCACGCGGTAGCCACCCGCACTCCAGGGTCGCACCCAGCCGAGCATCGGTCCCCACCAGGGCTCGGCGGCCTCGATCGACGGGGAAGGGGGTGCTGCCTGGACCTGCGTCGGCGGCGCGGTGCGGACATGGTGGTGAAACGCGTCGATCAACGGGAACACCTGGGTGTGCGCATCATTGCCGATGAGGCAGTCGAGGTGGCCGTAGTCGTCCAGCAGCGCCATCTGCACGCTGTTGCCGGCACCGAAGTGCGTGCCTGCGACGGGCTGCAATGGCGCGCCAAACTGGTGCCAGACCTCGCCGCGCACGTCGGAGAGCAGGCGCAGGCTGTCGAGGCTGCCGCGCCAGTCGAAGACGCGGTTGCGCTTGCCGTGGACGATGAGCAGCGGGAAATCGAAGCAGCGCCGCAGGCGGTCGCGGTCGAGCAGGCGGTTGCGTCCGCGGGCGTTGGTCAGCAGGTTCTGGCGCGCGAAGTGAATGCCTTGCGTGAGCATGCCGACCTTGACCCAGCCGAGCAGCGCGTCCAGATGCGTGAGGGTTGCGTCGTTCAGCTGCCGCAGCTCGAACAACTGGCCGAACATGGCGTCGGCGCGGTGGCGCACGTGGCGGAAGTCGCGCAGCGGCGAAGGCGGCAGGCCCTTGAAGCGGGCGCGTTCGGTGTCGTCGTCGGGCAGCGGGAAGGTGCCCGCCAATGCATCCAGCAGGAGGGTGAAGAACCCGGGTTCGGTCTTGTCCCAGCTCAGGCGGCCGTCCATGTGCATCTGCGGCCTGAGGTCCGGGCGCGTGTCGAGCTCGTCGATTCCCAGGTACTCCTGCAGGTAGGCGCCGATGTAGCCGCGCAGCCGGTTCATGGGGCTCAGGCGCAGCAGCGGCCCGACCTGCGACAGCACGACCGAGCGCAGCCTGGTGCGCAAGTCGGCGACGCTGAGCGCGGCAATGCAGAACATGACCGCGCCCATGCAGTGCGCGACCACATCCACCTTGGGCTGCTGGCTGCTGCGTACCACCTCGTCCAGCGCCAGCGGCAGGTCCTGCACGGCGATGCGGTCGACGGTCCAGGTGGCCGCCTGCGCGTCCTGGCGGTCGCGCTCGTTGCCGACGCTGCTGCGCACGTCCAGCACCCACAGCTCGCGCCCCTGGCGCTGCAGGTGATCGGCCAGACTCGTGCCGATGGCCGCGTGCGTGAAGCTGGCGCCCGAGGTACCCAGGCCGTGGATCAGCAGCACCGGCGTCGGCTCGGCTGCATCGGTGCGGCCCAGGTAGCGCGCCAGGCTGGCACCACCGGGCAGTGCCGTGACCTGCGGCTGGGCTCCGTTGGCCAGCACGCCGGGCAGGCGCTGGGCCAGCGGCTGCGGGCCGCGGCCGTCGCCCATGATCTGCGCCACCTTCTCGACCAGCCGCTGCGCCTCGCGGCGCAACAGGTAGAGCGCGAGCGCGCCCAGGTCGGCCAGGGCGTCGGGCATCGATGCGTGCTGCGTGATGCGCAGCAGCGGCTCGCGCCGGTCGGCGAGGTCGTCGAAGTCCAGCGTCCAGCGGCCGATCGGGGCGCCGTTGCAGGACACCTCCATCTCCGACAGCTGGCGCCAGGGGTTGTCGCGGCTGTCGGGTGTCGGCGCTGTGGCCGTCGGCGGAAACGTCGTCCAGGGCCCCAGGTGCTTGATGCCCACGAGGGACGCTCCGACCGCCAGCAGACCTCTGTCGCTGGAGCCTGAAACACGCAGCGCGTAGTGCAACATGCTGCACTTCGGGTCCGGCGCTGCGATCCCCGGCGCCAGCTGGAACAGGCGCACCTGCCCTGTGAGCGTGGCCGTGCAGCGCAAGGGCAGGGCGACGAGGTCGACGCTGAAGGCATCGATATTCGCCGGGGCTGCCCACAGACGCAGCTGCGCCGCCTGCACCTGCACATTCCGGTCGGGTGAGGCGAGGAACGCGCGCCAGCCGGCGATTGGCGCCAGTTCGACGTCCAGCACCGCCCAGAAGTGCTGGCCCTGGAGTGTGCAGGGGCCGCAGAGACGTTCGCGGATCGACCAGTGCGTCGGCGCGCTTGGCATGGCCTCGCGCACGACCAGCGGGCGTGGCGGCAGGGGTGTTGCCGGGGTCGCGCCCGCAGCGGCGCTCAGACCCCAGGCCTGCATCAGCGCGGGCAGTGCGTGCTCGGCGAGGGCGGCGATGGTCAGCGCCGGGTTGACGCCAAGCGCGCACGGCACGATGGCGCCGTCGAGCACCGCCAGCCCCGAGTGCACTTCCCCATCGGCGCGGAACACCTGTCCCTTGGCATTCACCACGCCGTGCTGCACGTCGTCGGCCATGCGGCAGCCGCCCAGCGGATGCACAGAAACGGATGCCAGCAGCCCGGCAATCAGGTTGCCCTTCGGGTCGGGCACGAAGCGTGTCGATGCCGCCGGCTGGCCGAGCTGGCCGAGCTGGGCGATCCAGGCGTCCATGTGCGCGAAGACCGCGCTGCTGCGGTGCTGCGGCCAGTGGATGGCGATGCCGGCCTCGACGCCGGAGGCGCTGCCGGCGCCGCCGGCTGCGCGCGGCAACCATTGCAGCCGGCCGCCGGCGCCGTCGTCGCCCATCAACCCGTACACGCCGATGCGCTGGACGAAGCCGTCGTCCAGCGCAAACCGGTCGGCCGTTCCCGGGCCGTCGTCCTGGAAGGCCATGAGCGTGGCCACGGTCTCGCCCAGCACCTGGCCCAGGGCCGCGGGCACGCTGAACTCCTCCACCAGGAAGCCGGGCTCGGTAGCCGTTGCCGGCACCTCGAGCTTGCCGGTGATCGTCGGCCCGACCGCGCCGCCGTGCGCCGGCGGCGTGGCCTGCACCACGGTGCCCGCGGGCGCGACGGCGGCGACGATGCGGTCGCCGTTGGCCGAGAAGCCCTCGCCCAGGCGTGCGGACACGCGCAGGCCGCGCTCGCGCGAGCGCAGCAGGATCTCGGTCGACCCGAGCGTGCCCGCGGCCAGCAGCACGCGGCGCGTGCGCACGCACAAGGGCTGGCCCGAGGACGGGCGCAGCGCCGGGTCGGTGGCGTGCCACCACACGCGCCAGGAGGGCTCGCGGCTGGCGTCGTCGGCGTCGACCGGCTCCAGCCACTCGACCACGCCGCCACAGAACATCTGCACGCCGCGCGCGGCGGCGCAGGCCAGGTAGTTCGTGTCCAGCGTGCCCTTGGCGGCGTGGTTGCAGCCGGTGAAGCAGCCGCCGCAGCGCCAGCAGGCGGACATGGGTACGCCTGCAGCGGTGTGGCCCGCGGCCCAGTGCACGGCCACGGGGGTGCGCTGCACGGCCCCTGCGCCGGCCAGGCCGGCCAGGCGATCGAGCTCGTGCAGCTTGGGCGATTCCAGAGGCTGCGGCACGGAACACGCCCCCAGCATGGCCTCGGCGTGAGCGAAAGCCGGCGCCAGTGTCCGCGCTCTCATGCCTGCAGGCCAGCCTGCGTCGAACACCGTGTCAAGCGGGCGCAGCATGACGCCGGCATTGATCAGTGAGCCCCCGCCCAGGCCGTTGCCGAGCAGCACCGACACGTCCTTGCCGATGCGCAGGTCGAGCAAAGCCTCGGCACGCCCGCGCGCTGGCCGTCCATCCTGCCGGCCGAAGCGGACCGCGCCGGGCAGTTCGGCGAAGCTGTGGGCAAACGTTCCCGGCAGGTGCTCGCGGCCCCGCTCGAGCAGCCAGATTCGAGCTGCTTGGGTGTCCGGGCCCGCAGTGTCGGTGGCGCCCGCCAGGCGCGCCGCGGCCACCGCACCGCCATAGCCGCTGCCGACGATGAGCACATCGCAGTCCAGGGGTTGGCTCCGCCCGGCGCGCAGCCGGCCCGCCAGCTCCTCGGCGCCCTGAGACAGCCCTGTGCGTTCGCGCTCCGTCATCGCTCGTCCTCCCTCGTTCGCTTGCGTCCGCGCCTGCCGGTCGATGCGCCCTTGTGCGCGCGCCCGGTCAGGGCGGCGTTCAGTGCCCGTCGCCGGGTGCGTTCAGCACCTTGTTCACCGCGATCGCCAGCGCCACTGCGGTCACCGGTTTGCGCAGCACGGGAACGCCCAGCGCCAGCGCCTGTTCGTACAGTTCGGTCAGGGTGTCGGCCGTCACCAGCACGGCGGGCAGCGCGGGTTGCCGCTGGCGCAGCGCGGCAATGGCGCCCAGGCCGTCGTCCGCACCCGCAAGCCTGAAGTCGACGAGCGCCACCTCGGGCTGGGTGGTGGGCAGTAGCGCGACGGCCTCAGCCAGCGTGGCGGCGCAGGCGACGTGACAGCCCAGGCCCTCGAGTGCGTGACGGTAGGCGCTGCGCACGGCCTCGTCGTCGTCGAGCACGAGCACGCGCCGCGCCACCAGCCCGGGCTGGATGACGTCGCCATCGCCCAGCAACGGCTGCGCGCGCTCGGCCACGGGCAGCAGCAGCTCGAAGCTGCTGCCCACGCCCGGAGTCGACTGCAGGCGCAGCTCGATGCCGAGCAGGCGCGAGAGCCGGCGCACGATGCCCAGGCCCAGCCCGTGGCCGTGCTCGCGGCTGCGCGCCGGGTTGTGCAGTTGCTCGAAGTCTTCGAATACCCGGGCCTGATCGGCCGGCGCGATACCGCAACCGGTGTCGCGCACGCGCAGCGCCACGCGCTCGCCGTCGGCCTGCACGTCCAGCGCGACGCCGCCGCGCGTGGTGAACTTGAGCGCGTTGTCGACCAGGTTGGAGACCACCCGGCGCAGCATCTCCGGGTCGCTGTGCACCACCAGCCCGGGCGGGCAATCGCCGTCCAGGCGCAGGCCGCGTGCCTCGGCCGCGGGGCGCATGCGCGCGCACACGGCGTGCACGAAACGGTCCAGCGCCACCGCCTGCAGGTGCGGCGCGACCGAGCCGGACTCGAGCATCGAGATGTCCAGCAGCGCGTCCAGCATGCGGCGCAAGGTGTCGGTGCCTTCGGCGATCTCGTCGGCGATGTCGTGGCAGTCACCCGCAGGCACCAGGCGCTGCAGGGCGCCGATGTTCAGCGACAGGCTTTGCAGCGGCTGGCGCAGGTCGTGGCTGGCCGCGGCCAGGAAGCGGCTCTTGGAGAGGTCGGTGCGCACCGCCAGGTCGCGTGCCTGCGCCAGGCGCGTGCGTTCGTTGGAGAGCTGACGCAGCAGGTCGAGGTTGTCCAGCCGCATGCGGTAGGACTCCTCGAACATGCGCATGTTCTGGCGTGCGTAGCGCACCTGCACGCCCATGAAGAGCAGCACCAGCAGCCCGATGCCCAGATCCAGCCAGTCGCCGTTGGCCAACCACATCAGCACCACCGGCAGCGAGATGGCGCCGGCGAAGGCGACGAAAGCCGGCACCACGGTGAAGGTCGTGGACACCGCCCCGGCGCTCAGCGACAGCAGGATCATCGTCAGGATGGCGTCGTAGGCGGTGTCCAGCCGCCGCATGAAGAAGCCCACGGCACCAAAGGCGGCGCCGAGCAGCAGCGTCCAGCCGGTGGTGGCACGCAGCCGCACGGCGACCGGAGTCCGGGTGGCGTCACGCAAGCGCAGCAAGGCCGCAGCGCGGACCTCGCGCGCCGCCACCGTGGCCGCCAGCCACAAGACCACCCACAGCGGCGCACTGCCGCCGGCCCAGCACAAGCCGCCGATCACGGCAGCGGTGGCCAGCATCTGCCAGCGCAACGCTGCGCTGTAGTCGACCAGGACCTGCAGCCGGCGCTCGTCGAAGCCGGTGCGCTCGGCCGCGCTCAGCACCCGCGCGGCGGCCAGTGGCGAGCTGTCCTGCACGGCGTGCCTAGTCGAGTGCGCCGGCAGCGCCGGCCTGCAGCACGCGGCACAGCGCCCCGACGCGGTTGCTCACGCCCAGGGCGCGATAGACCATCGACAGGTGCAACTTGACCGTGCCCTCGGCGATCTGCAGACGCCGCGCAATCGTCTTGTTCGGCAGGCCTTGCAGCGCCAGTGCCAGCACCTGGCGCTGGCGGGCGGACAGGTCGCTGCGCAGGAAGCCCGGCAGGTCTTCGCTGCGCACTTCGTCGGCCACGCCGGCACGCACCACCTCCTGCGCGAACAGGAACTCGGCCGGCACGTAGACCTTGTGCTGCAGCACCAGGCGCAGCGCCGTGGCCATCTCGGACTCGCGGTAGGACTTGGGCAGGAAACCCGCGGCACCGGCCTCGAGCACGGCGCGGATCTCCTCGGCACCGCCTTCGGCCGAGACCATGCAGATGGTGGCGCCGTCGAACGCCGCCTGCATGCGGCGCAGCCCCTGCAGGCCACCCACCCCGGGCAGGTGGTAGTCGAGCAGGATGAGATCGAAATCCGCATCGACCTGCCGGCACGCCGACTCGACGTCGCGCACGGCCGTGAACGCGACTGCAGGGCTGCCCTCGACGCCGCGCGCCACCTCTTCGATCAGGCGTCGCGTGCCGTTCCAGACGAGCTCGTGATCATCGACCAGCAAGACGCGCACCGCTGGGCTCCTCCCGCCGGCAGCGCGGCGGTCGCCGGGCGTCGTTGCCGACGCCGTGCGCGTGAGCTTACCCGTGTGAGCGCCGGACTGGAACGACCGCACGCTAAACCGATGGCCTAGGCAGACCGGGTTGTCCGCCCGTACCGGCCGTCGGCGCTAGGCCATCAAGTGAATGGAAATCGGCGCGCCGTGCACCGAAGCTTGGCGCTCACGAACCCGGCTGCGCCCCTCGCCAACTTCACGCGCAAGCCCTGCAGCCCCGCTTGCCCACAGGAGCCCACCATGTCCATTCATCTCGCCCCCTCGCTGCTCACGCCGCGGCAACGGCTGCTTGCGGCGGTGGTTGCCGCAAGCGCCAGCAGCGCGCTCATCAGCGTGCTGTTGCTGTCGTTCCACTACAGCTCGCCCGACGTGTGGCTCAAGCCCACCCCGGAAATGTTGGCCGACCTGGCGGCGTGTGAGCGCCGCGCAGTGCACGCCGAACGCGTGCCGTGCAAGGAGCGCCTGGCCGCCGCCTATGCCGCGCGTGGGCAAGGTCCCGAACGGCTGGCGCGGCGCTGACGCGCGCTCTGCCAGCCCTGCCCACCCCTGCGTCAGTCCAAGACCCGAGGAGACTCGCCATGAACCGCACCCTGAAAGCGCGCTTTGCGCTCAATCTGCTCACCGCTGCAACACTGGCCGCGTGTGGTGGCGGCAACGACGATGCCGCAGCGCTGAACCCGAACGACGACTCGTCGCACGCAACCTTCACCCTCGAAGGCCAGCTCAGTGATGCCCGCATCGAGGGCGCCACCGTGTGCCTGGACGTGAACGACAACCGTGTCTGCGATGCGGCCGATACGGCGTCCACGACGACCGATGCGCAGGGCCGCTACCGCCTGTCGGTGACGCTTGCGGGTGCAGGGGGCTCGGCCAGCCACCTGCTCATTGCCGATGTGCCGGCCACGGCCACGGACAGCGGCAGCGGGCAGCCCGTGGGCCAGGCGCTGACGCTGAAGGCTCCCATCATCTTGAGCGCTGCGCCCAGGACAGTGCTGAATGCACTGACGACTGCAGTTACCGACCTGATGCACGAGCGTGACTTGCCCGTGGCTAAAGCCGCGGCGCGCGTGCAGGCGGCGCTCGGCCTGACCGCTTCGCCGCTGGCCGACCCGATGGCCAGCGGCGCCGAACCGCAGCTGGCGCGCAGCAGCCACGCCCTGGCGGCGGTGTCGCGCGAGGTCGCACGCCTGGCCGGCGCCGCCGCGCTGCCGGCCGCCGAGGCGGCTGCACTGCGCCGCGCCGCAACGACGGGACAGCTCGCGCTCATCGGTGTCACGCTCGGCGCCAACGCTGAGCGCACGCCGGCCGAGCAGGCGACCGAAGTGGTGCAGGCCGTGAAGGCCGGGCTGAACCTCGACGAGACCACCACCGCAGCGGTGGGCCAGGCGCTCGGGCGCACGGGCAATGTCAGCGGGGGGGCACGCGGCCCCACGGCCTCGCTGCGGCGCTTCGCCTACCGCGACGCCAACAACCACAGCGCCACCTGGTACATCGGCGACGCCAGCGTGCTGGACGCGCAGGGCCACTACGCGGCGCACGAGGTGCGGGTGGCGATGGTCGACGGCGCCGTGCAGCCCTACAACCGCAACCAGGCCTACTGGAACGGCAGCGACTGGCAGACCTGCGCCACGCAGTGGCAGGTCATCACCCAGGTGACCTTGGCCGACGAGCAAGGACGCAACACCTCGCTGTACTGTGGCGGCTCGCGCTCCGAGTCGCGTACGGTGAGTGAGGACATCAGCGGCCAGACCCTGCGCGCAGTGGTCGCCCGCTTGCGCGCCTATCCGCTGCCCGACAACCCGGGTGCGCACACCGACGCCCGCGGTCTGCCGGTGAATTGGGGGCCGGACCCGACGCTGCTGCCCGCCGAAGCGGTGTTCCCGCCCGGCTCGGTGGCCTCCGTACACGCCACACTCGGCAACGTCGGCGGCAGCGAGCGCATCGAACTGGCGAACAAGAGCAGTGTGCGCTGGCCCGACGGCCGCTACCGCCAGGCGACCACGCTCGAGCAGTACGGCGGCATGCCCGGCGACCTGGCCGACGCGGCCACGCAGCCCGCGAACGCGAACACGGTGTATGTCGCCGATCTGCCGCTGGCGAGCGCCAGCGACGCGACGCTGGAGGCCTTCAAGCGCTATCGCGCCGGCTTCGACGTGGCGGCGCTGAAGATCCGCTTCTACGCCTGCGACGTGCGCAAGGTGGATCAGGCGGCACTGAACTGCGTCGTCGCCGGCGATGGCCGCCTGGCGATCGCCGAGCAGGGTGATGCACGCCTGCTGCGTGTGGCCAGCGGCTACCCGACGGTGCTGCTGCAGCGCCTGGGCTGGCAGCGCTTCTGGGCGCAGCGCCATGGCACGGTATTCCGCGGTGCACGCGACCTCGAACGGCTGCAGCACAGCCAGCGCTTGAACGAGACGGCCGCCAAGGCGCTCGTGAGCGCGCTCGGCATCACCCTGCCCAGCGCGCCCGCGGGCCCGGTGCAGGCCGGACCGTTCCTGATGCTGCGCAGCTTCACCTTCCGCGATGTCGCCAACCACAGCTGGCGTGTCTTCAGCGGGGACACCCGCGTGCTCGACGCGGATGGCCGCTACGCGCTCAGCGAACGGCGTGAGACGCGCAGCGCCGGGCAACTGCAACCCTTCGTGCGCAACCGCACGTACTGGACCGGCAGCGCCTGGACCGACTGTCCGAACGAGGGCCCGGGCGTGGCCACGGGCAGCACGTTGCCGCCCTACACCTCGGTGTACTGCGGCGCTTTCATCGACACGCGCGCGGGCCGCAGCACGGTGACGCTGGAGGGTCGGGTCATGGCCGACGTGATCCGCGACATCCGCGCCTACGGCAGCAAGGATGGCAGCTTCGACTACGGCGGCTGGGGCCCGGACCCGGCGCAGCACGCGGCGCTGGCGAGCGCGCGCTTCCCGCAGGGCGCCACCATGACGTACAACGGTTCCATCGCCACCAGCACGCCGCTGGGCATTGCCACGGGGCCTGGCGATCGCCTGCGCGTAGCGCCGCCGCAGAGCGGCACGCCGTTCGAGAGCTGGCCCCTGGCGCGCAGCCTGGATGAAGTCATCGCCGCCTACCCGGGCGACCTCGGCGGCGGGCCGCTCAACGGTGCGACTGCGGTCTACGCCTACGGCTACGACCTGCCCACGCCGCCGTCGGCGCAGTACACGACGCGCGTCGAGATCCGGGTCGCCTTCGACGCCGCGGGCCAGCGCGCGCGCTTCTACGCCAACAACCGCCGCAGCGACAACAACGCCACCGCCAACTACCAGCTCCTGCTCGACACCGGCTACACGCTGCAGACGCTGGGCGACGTGCGGCTGCTGCGCTTTGCCGCCCTGCCCGAGGGCATGGAGCAGCGCTTTGGCTATCAGCGCCTGTTCGCCGAGCGCGCCGGCAACGTCTGGTACGCCTTCCACAACACCTTGAGCGCCGAGCCGCAGTGGAGCATCCGGCTCAACGGTGAGGCCACGCTGGCGCTGTTGGAGGCGCTCGGCATCTAGACCCGCGCACCGCCTGCTCGGGCTGTGCCGGTGCGGCTCGGGCAGGCGACAGCGTGCGGCCGGTCGGGGCCAACCGACCAGGCCGCGCGATTGCGGCTGTAACGCGCCACGGTGCGCAGCGCGATCGCCTGCAGGCTGGAGGCAGACCGAGTTTCACGCGCGCGCCCGAACGGCGGCGCAGAACCCGGCTCAGCGCGAGCTCATGCTTCCCTTCGGCTGCACCGGATACGTGGCGTCGTACGAGATCGGCTCGCCTCCGACGGTCGCGGGGCTTGCCGCCACCCTGAAGCGACCGATCGGACTCGTCCCAGGCACCCGCAGCGCGCCACGGCGGAGGGCGTACGTCGGCACGCAACCCTCGGAGCGATTGAGGCGAGGACCACGGCTTGAGACCGTGCGGGCTCACCCCTTCGGGAGCCTCGCGTGCAAGCCATCGGCCGGCAGCCCCAGCGGGCGCCAGATGGCGCGCCGCTCCACTACGAACGACACCGCCCTGAGCAGACCACGCTGTACCGCCTGGTGCAGCAGCACGCGGCCAGCTTCATCGCCCACACCGAGGCCAGCACCGCAGCCGAGCTGCCTCGATTCATCAAGGACGAATTCGACGCCTTCCTCGAGTGCGGCATCCTGGCGCATGGCTTCCTGTGGCTGCGCTGCGGCGAGTGCGGCCACGACAAGCTGCTGGCCAACAGCCGCAAGCGGCGCGGGTTGTGCCCCTCATGCGGCGCGCGGCGCATGTCGCAGACGGCGGCGCGCCTGGTGGGCCACGTCATCCCGCACGTGCCGGTGCGGCAATGGGTGCTGTCGCTGCCGATCCCGCTGCGCGTGCTGCTGGCCGCGCAGCCCGAGCTGGTCACGCCGGTGCTGCAGGTGGTGCAGCGCGTGATCACGCGCCATCTGCTCGACGATGCCGAACTCCGCGCCGAAGAGGGCCACAGCGGCGCCGTCACGCTGATCCAGCGCTTGGGCTCCGCGGCCAACCTGAACATTCACCTGCACTGCCTGGTCCTGGACGGCGTGTACCGCTGCGACGCCGACGGTGCGCCCAGCTTCATCGAGGCCGGTGCGCCCACTGATGAGGAGCTCCACGCGCTGCTTCAGACGGCCATCACCCGGCTCATGAAGATGCTCACGCGCCAGGGCGTGCTGGTCGAGGAGCTGGTCGAGGACATGGACCAGACCTACCTGGCCGAGCCCGACGCCGACAGCGAGGAGGCGCGCACGCTGCGGCCGCTGCAGGCGGCAGCCATCACTTACCGCATCGCCTTCGGGCCGCGCGCCGGGCAGAAGGTGCTGAGCCTGCGTGGAGCGATGCCGCGCGAGGACTGGGTGCGCCAGGCGCTGTGCGCCGACACCGACGGGTTCAGCTTGCACGCCGCGGTGCGGGTCCAAGCCCATGACCGCAAGCGGCTGGAGCAGCTGTGCCGCTACATCACACGGCCAGCGCTGTCGGACGAGCGGGTGCAGCTCAACGCTGCGGGACAGGTGGAGCTGAAGCTGAAGACGCCGTGGCGCGACGGCACCACGCACCTGGTCATGAGCCCGCTGGAGTTCATGCAGCGGCTGGCGGCGCTGGTGCCGGCGCTGGTGCCGCGGCCGCGGCTGCATCTGATCCGGTTCCACGGCGTGCTGGCCCCGAACGCCAAGCTGCGTTCGCTGGTGGTGCCCAAGGGGCCTCCCGTGCAAGAGGAGCCCGCCGCCGAAGCTGCTTCGGCCGCCGAGTGCGAGGTCCAGAACGTCCAGGCCCGGCCGCACCACATCAGCTGGGCGCGGCTGCTCAAGCGGGTTTTCGACATCGACATGCAGCGCTGCCCGAACTGCGGCGGCGGGGAACTGAAGATCATCGCGGCCATCGTCGAGCGGCCGGTGATCGAGAAGATCCTCACCCACCTGGGCCTGGACCCGCAGCCACCGCCCCGAGGGCGGGCGCGCGAAGTCGGGCAAGACTGAAGCTGCCTGAGCCGCGCGGCCGTCACAAACACCGCTTGCGAGACTGCAGCGCCGCAACGCAGCCGGGGCACCGCTGCGCGCGAGGTTGGCGCGGCGTCACCGAATGAGGGTCAAGCCTGAGGCCAGGGCCAGCGATCAAGGCCGCAGGAGCCCCAGGCAAAACGTCGAGGCGGGCCGGATGGTGCCTGAGCCATGGTCCAACTGCCGCAGCCAAGCCGTCCTGGCTGGCTAGCCTCGGCTCCCGCGTCGCGGTTTCCAGTTCGAGGGGCCGTTTGAAAATCCTATGCGC
>CAUJJO010000182.1 GCA_963205125.1 Pseudomonadota bacterium
CGAGCACGGCGCGGTGCTGCTGGCCTGCAGCGACGCGCTGCACGCGCACGGCATCGACCCGGGTCGACTCATCCCGCAGTGCACGCGCCGCGGCGGCGCGGTGCAGTTCATGGCGCGCGCCTGCGATCCGCGCTGGCGCACGCTGGTGTTCTGAAGCTCAGGCCGGATGCGCGAGGTTGCGCAGCACGGGCGGGCCGGCGCGGCGCTCGATCTCGCCGGCCAGGGCCCGGAAGGGCCGCAGCGGCGACAGCATTTCGAGCGCGACGAACATCGGGCCGACGGCAAGCGCGCCGAGGTCATCGAGGAACGCCGGCTTGCGGCCCTCGTAGTAGTGGCCGATGAACTGCAGGCTCCAGCCGAGCGCGAACAGGCCGAGACCCCAGGCCAGCCTCGGCCCGACCCCTCCTGCGGGCAGGCCGTGCGCGAGCAGCACCAGCAGCGCGAGGCTTGCGCTCACTGCCAGGCCCAGCAGCAGCGCGCCGCGCGTGAGGTACCACAGCGCCAGCGGCAGCAGCGCCAGCCAGGCCGGCGACAGCACGAGGCCGCCGAGCACGAAGGCCGGCCGCGACAGCAGCACCGCCAGCGCCAGCACGATCATCGGCACGCCGACGAGGTGCGTGAGGATGTTGCGCCGGTCGCGATGCGATTGCGCGTAGTGCACCAGCAGTTCGATGGCCTGGGGGCGGGCGGTGACCATGGGGCAAGGTCCGGGGCAGGGTTCGGCAAAGGGCCTGAGAAGGGGAAGTGTGGCCCATCCTAGCGCGGATACGACTGCGTGGCCGCGGGAGTCCATGGCGGCTGCGGGGCGGGTGGAATAATGCCGCGATCCCGGCCCCGGCGGCCCTGCACGCGACCGCATTCGCGACCCGAGAGAAGCCCGCATGACGATCAAGAGCGACCGATGGATCCGCCGCATGGCCGAGCAGCACCGGATGATCGAGCCCTTCGAGCCCGGGCAGGTGCGCCACGCGCCGGATGGCCGCCGCATCGTCAGCTACGGCACCAGCAGCTATGGCTACGACATCCGCTGCGCCAGCGAGTTCAAGGTCTTCACCAACATCCACAGCACGGTGGTCGACCCGAAGAACTTCGACGAGAAGAGCTTCGTCGACATCGAGGCCGAGGTCTGCATCATCCCGCCCAACAGCTTCGCGCTCGCGCGCACGGTGGAGTACTTCCGCATCCCGCGCAACGTGCTGACCATCTGCCTGGGCAAGAGCACCTACGCGCGCTGCGGCATCATCGTCAACGTGACGCCCTTCGAGCCCGAATGGGAAGGCTACGTGACGCTCGAGTTCAGCAACACGACGCCGCTGCCGGCCAAGATCTACGCCGGTGAAGGCTGCGCGCAGGTGCTGTTCTTCGAGAGCGACGAGGTCTGCGAGACGAGCTACAAGGACCGCGGCGGCAAGTACCAGGGCCAGCGCGGCGTCACGCTGCCCAAGACCTGAACGCCGTACGACCCCAGGAGCAGGCGCGATGAAATGGGAAGGCCAGGAGCAGAGCAGCAACGTCGAGGACCGGCGCGGCAGCGGCATGGGCGGCGTGCCGCGGCTGGGCGGGCGCCGCGGCATCGGCCTGGGCTCGATCGTCATCGCGCTCGTCGTGGGCTGGATCTTCGGCATCAACCCGCTCACGGTGCTTGGCCTGCTCGGCGGCGGTGGCGGCCCGGCCGAGGTGACGCAGCAGACGCCTGCACAGGCCCCGCCTGCCGATGATCGTGCGGCGGCCTTCGTCTCCACCGTGCTGCGCGACACCGAGCAGGTCTGGGGCGCTCAGTTCCAGGCGCAGCGGCAGGCCTACCAGGAGCCGCGCCTGGTGCTCTTTCGCGGCGCCATCCCCTCGGCCTGCGGCATGGGACAGTCGGCGATGGGGCCGTTCTACTGCCCGGGCGACCGCAAGGTCTACCTGGACCTCGGCTTCTTCGACACGCTGCAGCGGCAGCTGGGCGCGCCCGGCGAGTTCGCGCAGGCCTACGTGATCGCGCACGAGGTCGGCCACCACGTGCAGAACCTGCTGGGCATCACCGACAAGGTCGACGGCATGCGCGGGCGCGTGTCGGAGGCGCAGATGAATGCGCTCTCGGTGCGGGTGGAGCTGCAGGCCGACTGCCTGGCCGGCGTCTGGGCGCACGACAGCCAGGCCGGCAAGGGCTGGCTCGAGCGCGGCGACCTCGAGTCGGCGCTCAATGCCGCCTCGCGCATCGGCGACGACACGCTGCAGCGCGAGGCCGGCGCCGCCGTGCGGCCGGAGCGCTTCACCCACGGCAGCAGCGCGCAGCGCGTGCGCTGGTTCCAGCGCGGCTTCGAGCAGGGGCGCGTCGCCTCCTGCAACACCTTCGACGCCCGCGATCTGTGACGGTCGGCGCCGCCAGGGACCGGCGGTCTCAGGGCGCCAGCCGCTCGCGGGTCCAGGCGCCGCCTTCGCCCGCTGCCTCGTCCTGCCGGTAGCGCAGGCGGTCGTGCAGGCGGCTCTTGCGGCCCTGCCAGAACTCCCAGCGCTCGGGCACGAGGCGAAAGCCGCCCCAGTGCGGTGGCCGCGGCGGCGACAGCATGAACTGCGCGCCGTAGCGGGCGGCGTTGGCCACGAGCACCGTGCGCGACGCGATCACCTGGCTCTGCGGCGAAGCCCAGGCGCCGATGCGCGAATCCAGCGGCCGGCTGGCGAAGTAGGCGTCGGACTCGGCCTCGCTCGTCTTCTCGACCCGGCCTTCGATGCGCACCACGCGCTCCAGCTCGACCCAGTGGAACTGCAGGGCGGCGAAGGGGCAATGGGCGATCTCCCGGCCCTTGCGGCTCTCGTAGTTCGTGTACCAGACGAGGCCGCGCGCGTCGACGCCCTTGACGAGCACGACGCGCGTCGAGGGCCGCCCGTCGACGCCGACCGTGGCCACCGTCATCGCCGTCGGCTCCGGCAGTTGGGCGTCGAGCGCCTGCTTCATCCACAGCTCGAACTGGCGCAGCGGGTCCGCCTGCGAGGCCTGTTCGTCGAGTGCGTCGCGTTCGTAGCTCTTGCGAAGGGCAGCGAGGTCCATCCGCGCAGTATAGGAAGCCCGCACGAACGCCGAAGCACACGCTCGAGCACACGTCGAAGCCGCCCGGTCCGACCCTTACGTGGAAGGCCGTAAGTGAAGCTCCCACCTTGCCCGCGGGCGAGGCGCGGTCCATCCTCGCGCCGCGTCATCCCCCCACTTCGGGGGTGGGGCGGACAGGCCTCGGCCTGGCGATTCGAGGTCTTCACGGTGCTCAGGGAGTTCAGGGACGGGCCATGAAACAGCGCCCCACCATCGTCGTGCTGGCCGCGGGCCAGAGCAGCCGCTTCGGCTCCGCGCACAAGCTCGAGCAGCCGCTGGCGGCGTCGACCGTGCTCGGCACGACGCTTGCGCGCGTCATCGCCTCGGGCTGCCCCTTCATCGTCGTCACCACGGCCCGTCTGCTGCCGCTGGTGCTGGCCGAGGCGGCCCGGCGCGACGTGCTCGTGCTCGCGGACGAGGAGGCGCGGCGCGGCGTGGGCCACAGCATCGCCGCGGGCGTGGCCGAGCGCCCCGATGCTGCCGGCTGGCTGGTGCTGCCGGGGGACATGCCGCTGATCGAGACCACCAGCCTGCAGGCGGTGGCGCAGGCCCTGCAGGAGCATCCGGTGGCCTACGCGCAGTACCGCGGCCGGCGCGGCCACCCGGTGGGCTTCGACGCCGAGCTCTTCTCCGAGCTGATCACGCTCGACGGCGACGAGGGCGCGCGCCGCATCGTCGCGCGCTACCCGGCGCACGCGGTGGAGGTCGACGACGCCGGTGTGCTGCTGGACATCGACACGCCCGAGGATCTGGCGCGTGCGCGCGGCGAGGCCCTGCCGTCCTCGCAGCACGCGGCCTGAGCGCGGCCTGAGCGCGGCCCGCGCCGCGGCTCAGGCGGCCGCGAGCAGGCCTTCGCGTTGCAGCAGGCGCATCAGGCGGTCGACCTCGCGGTCACGCAGGCCGTGCTCGCGCAGTGCGCGGGCGGTCTCGACGAGGTAGTCGAGCGAGCGGCCGCAGCGCCCCCGTGCGTGGCGCATGATGTCCAGCAACTCTTCGTCTGCCAGCGGCGGCGCGCAGGCCTCGCTGCGGCGGTCGAGCGTGAACGAGAGCGCCTGCACGAGGCCCTGCGGCGTGCGGCAAGGCAGCCAGCGCGGGTCGTAGACGGCCATCGGCATCTCGCGTGCCCACAGGCGCTCGAACTCCTCGGCCGCCTGTTCGCGGCGCACCCGGTAGACGACGCCGCGACAGCTGCCGCCCGACAGCAACGCGAAGACCAGGCCCGGGCGTTCGGGGCTGCCGCGGTTGACGCGCGAGCGCAGGCGCAGCGCGCGGTGCCAGCCGTGCACCTGCGCGTCGCGGCGCTCGGCGGCGTCGAACTCGGGCCGCCAGATCAGCGAGCCGTAGGCGAATACCCAGTGTTCCTCGCGCCGCGCCCACTGCGCCCGGGTGCGCTCGAGCAGGCCGGCCGGGTCGTGCATGCGCCGCGGTGCGCCCGCCGGTCAGCGCCCCGGGGCGGGCTGGAGCGTGCCGCAGTCCGCACCCAGCCAGCGCGCCTGCTGGTTCATCTCGACGCGCCGGCTCTGCCCCTTGCGGTCCGTCGTGTCGGTGGTCATGCGGGCGGTGTAGGCCTTGTCGCCCTGCAGCTTGATCTCGACTTCGCCGCGGCTGGCCGGGTCGGTGCAGGTGAATCGCATGCGCATCGTCGAGCCGCTGCGCTGCATCGGCTCGTGACTGCAGCGGCCGTCCTGCTTCGTCGGCAGTTCGTCGCGCTCGGCCTGTTCCTTGCTGATGCACACGCGGGTGGCCTGCAGGCCCTTGGAGATGTCGACGCCCACGCCCTGGCTCTTCATCATCTCCTCCATCATCTTGCGCTGCTCGGGCGGCATCTGGGCGAGCTGCTTCTGCATCTGCGCCATCTGCGCCTGCAGCCTGCCGTCGTCGCTGGCCATGCTCATCTGGATCTCCCACAGGCCGGGGGCGATGCGCTGCGCGTGCGCCGGCAGCAGCGCGGCCAGGCCGATCGAGGCGAGGATCAGGATTCGAAGCGTTCGCATGCGGGACTCCAGGGTTGCGGGGGGGGGCGTGCAGGGCGCGCGGGTCGGACGGCTCGTCGGACGGTTCGTCGAACGCTTCCTCAGGCGGCGCGCTCGATCAGCTCGATCTTGTAGCCGTCGGGATCGGTGATGAAGGCGATCATCGTCGTGCCGCCCTTGACCGGGCCGGCCTCGCGCGTGATGGCGCCGCCCAGCGCCGCGGCCTTCTCCCGCACCGCGGTGCAGGTGGCGGCAACGTCGGGCACGCCGATGGCGAGGTGGCCGAAGGCCGTGCCGAGCTCGTAGCGGTCGACGCCGTGGTTGTAGGTCAACTCGATCTCCGCGTGGGCCGGGTTGCTGCCGTAGCCGACGAAGGCGAGGTCGTAGCCCTGCTCGGGGCGCTGCGTCGTGCGCAGCAGCTGCATGCCCAGCACCTCAGTGTAGAAGTCGATCGAGCGCTGCAGGTCGCCCACGCGCAGCATGGTGTGAAGGAATTGCATCAAGGCCTCGTGCTTGTCGTGGAAGGAAGGGGGATCGGCCCGGCGGCCAGCGTCGCCTCGTGCGCGGTCGTCACCGCGCGGCCCAGGGCAATCACCGCCAGCGCGTAGTAGCTGGAGCGGTTGTAGCGCGTCAGCGCGTAGAAATTCGGCGTTCCGGCGACGTGGCTGGGCGCGGCCGAGCCGTTCTGCACTTCGACCAGTGCCAGCGGCTGGTCGAAGCCGGCCGCGGCCGGCGCAAGCGTCGCGCCGAGCTCGACCATGCGCTGGGCGCCGAAGCTGGGCACGATGTCCGGCGCCAGCAGCGTGGCGCGCGCCGCGGCGTCGGTCGGCGGCTGCACCTCGAAGTGCGTGGGCAGGCCGCGCTGCCAGCCGTGCTGCTGCAGGAAGTGCGCGACGCTGCCGATCGCGTCGGCCACGCTCGCCTGCAGGTCGATGCGGCCGTCGCCGTCGAAGTCGACCGCGTAGCGGTTGATGCTGCCGGGCATGAACTGCGGCCAGCCGATCGCCCCGGCATAGGAGCCGCGGATGCTGTCGGCGCGCACGCCCTCGCGTCGCGCCAGCACCAGCAGTTCCTCGAGCTCCTCGCGGAAGAAGGCGCTGCGGTCGCTGCGCCCGCGCGGGAAGTCGAAGGCCAGCGTGGCCAGCGCATCGAGGGCGCGGAAGCCGCCCATCATGCGGCCGTAGAAGGTCTCGACGCCGACGATGCCGACGACGATCTCGGCCGGCACGCCGTAACGCTGCTCGGCGCGCTGCAGCAGCTCGTCGTGGCGGGCGCGGAACTGCACGCCCGCAGCGATGCGCTGCGGCTCGACGAAGCGGTCGCGGTAGGCGGCCCAGTTCTTCGCCGCGCCCGCGGGCGGCGGCATCACGAGCTGGGCGACGCGGGCCAGATGCCGCGCGTCGGCAAGCTGCTCGCGCACCCAGGCCGGATCCCAGTCCCGCCGTGCCGCCAGCTCGGCGGCAAAGCGCAGCACGTCCTCACGTCCTCGATAGGGCGCGGCTGCGCCAGCACGCGCGGTGGCCGGGCGCGCGGCCTTGCCCGGGGACGTCGGCGCCACGGCCTTGGCGGCGTCGGCGAGCCAGGGCGCGCAGGCCAGGGCGATCAGCGCGACGATCGTTCTCATCGGCCGATTATCGGCAGCCGGGGGAACTCGGCGCAGTCTCGGCGGTGTCTCGGCGGAGTCCGCGCGGAGAGGGCACGCCGGCCGCGCTCAGGCTTGCGCGCCCGCGCTGCGCGCAAGCTCGCGCGCGAAGGCGCGCCACCAGCCGCGCAGCGCAAGGCGCCCGGCCTCGCCCTGCCGGGCGTAGCGCGCGCGGTCGAGCGCCTCGAGCTGCCCGGCAAGCCGCTCGCCGCGGTCGCCGAGCCGGTGCCGCACCGCCGCGGCGCGCGTGCGCGGCGGGTCGTGCGGCGCAACGCTCACCCCAAGGCGCTGCAGCCCCTGCGCGATGCGGCGCTGCAGCCGCTGCCACGGGTCCTGGCGATGGCGGTCCCACAGCGCCCAGGCCGCGGCGGCGAGACTGACGCTGCAGAGCAGGCCGATCAGCAGGTAGACGAGGTCCAGGACCTCGGGTGCGCGAATCCCCAACCGCTCGAGCAGACCGAGCTGGTTGGCCCGCGAGTAGTTCAGCACCCACTGGTTCCAGCGGTTGTTCATCGTTTCCCAGAGCTGCCGCATCTGCTGCGCCAGCGCCGGGTTCACCGTCGTCAGCGCCTGGTCGACCAGGCCGCGTGCGGGCTGCAGGTTGCGGCTGGTGCGGATGCGCTCGGGCGCGACCGCGGCCGTCGGGTCGGCGCGCACCCAGCCGCGGCGCGGCTGCCAGTACTCGGCCCAGGCATGGGCGTGGCTCTGGCGCACGATGTAGAAGCCGTCCACCGGCGCCGGGTCGCTGCCCTGGTAGCCGGTGACGATGCGCGCGGGAACGCCCATGGCGCGCATCATCACGACGAAGGCGGCGGCGTAGTGCTCGCAGAAGCCCAGGCGGCGGTCGAACCAGAACTCGTCGACGGCGTCGCGGCCGTAGCTGCCCGGCTCCAGCGTGTAGAGGTACTCGTTGCCGCGCACATGCGCCAGCAGCGCCGCAGCCAAGGTGTCGGCGTCGGCGTGGGCGAACTCGGGCCGCTCGCGCAGCGCGCGCGCCCAGGCCAGGCTGCGCGGGTTGAAGCCCGCGGGCAGGGCGACGAAGTCCTGCAGCCCGGGCACCTCGGCCAGCGGCCCGTGGCGAAACGCCGTGTAGGCGGCCGCCCGCACCCGCACGCGGTCGACCAGCGGCCGGTCGGTCTGCCACTGCGCATCGGCGCGCAGCACGGCCTGGTAGCCCTCGGGCTGCGGCGCCGCGCCGGGGCTGTCCGGCGTCATCTCCAGCATGGGCAGCAGCGGCAGCCGGCTGGCCTCGATCGTCAGCTCGTAGGGCAGCGCGGCGCCGAACACCTCGATCTGCGCGCGCGGGCGCTCGGCCAGCGGGAAGCTCGAGGGGCCGCGCGTCCACTCGCGGCCGTCGAAGCGCCACAGCACGGGGCCGCGGAAGTACATCTGCTCGGCCGCCGGCACCGGCCCGAGGAAGCGCACGCGCATGGCGATGCTGTCGTCGTTGGCGATGGCAGCCACGCCGCCGAGCGTCATCGAGCCCGACAGCCCGGTGCGGCCGCTGGCGTCCTGCGGCACCCCCCACAGCGGCGCCATGCGCGGGAAGAGCGCGAACAGCAGCACCATCAGCGGCATCCCGAGCAGCGCGGCCCGCCCGGCGAGCAGGCCCGCGCGCAGCAGCGGCGGCCGCCCCACCGGCATGTGCGCCAGCACCAGCGCCGTCAGCAGGCCCCACACCGAGACCAGCATCGAGCCCGCCACCAGCAGCGACTGCGAATACAGGAAATTGGTGAGGACGAGGAAGAAGCCGAGGAAGAAGACGACCAGCGCGTCGCGCCGCGCGCGCAGCTCGAGCGTCTTCAGCGCCATCAGCACGACGAGCAGGGTGACGCCGGCCTCGCGGCCGAGCAGCGTGCGTTCGCTCCACAGCGTCAGGCCGATCGCCGCGGCGAGCACGAGGCCCACCAGCCAGCGCGGCGGCAGCGCGGCCCCGCGCAGCGCCAGCCGGCCGCGCCAGAACAGGATCGCCAGCGCCATCGCGGAGCACCAGGCGGGCAGGTGCGCGAAGTGCGGCAGCATCGTCCAGCCGATGACGGCGAGCTGGAACAGCGTGTCGCGCGCGTCGCGCGGCAGCCGCTGCCAGGCCGGCCGGGCCAGCGCGCCCCGCATGCCGCGCGCGGCGATCATGACCACAAGGCCAGCGCCTGCAGCGCGGCGCGGCGCTGCAGCTCGCCGCGGCCGCTTGGCAGCTCGCGCCCGGGCAGCGAAAGCCCGAAGGCGTGACCCTGGCGCTCGGCTTCGAGGACCCAGGCCGCCAGGCGGGCGATGCGCTGCTCGACCTCGCCGCCGCGCGTGCTCGCCCAGTCCAGCCTCAGCTCGCGGCTGGCCTGGCCGGCGGTGTCGCGGCTGACCAGCTCGCCGCTCCTGGCGACCTTCTTCCACAGCACCTGGCGCAGGCTGTCGCCGCGCCGCCAGGCGCGCACGCCGTCGAACTCGGCCCCGGCGCTGCCGTGCAGCGGCCGCGCGGCCTGCTCGTCGGCCTGGGCAGCCGGCTGCGGCAGCGCGGGCGCCGGGCTTTCCGGACGCGGCCAGGCCAGCACCGTGGCCGCGGGCCGCCACAGCGTCCAGGCGCGAAAGAGGCCGAAGGGGAACAGCGTCTGCACCACCAGCACCGGCACCGGGTGCAGGCCGCGCCGCGGCGGCACGATCGAGACATGGGCGCTTGCCTGGCCCTGCGCCGGGATGTCGGTCCAGACGAAGCTCGGGCCGTGCCGGCCGCGGTCCTCGAAGTGCAGGCCGACGCCGTGGCGCTCGCCGCCGCGGTTGGTGAGGACGACCTCGAGCAGCGCGGCGTCGCCGGCAAACACCGCGGGCACCGGCCGCAGGTGCAGCGTGAGGCCGCGCAGCGTGCCGTGCGTCAGGTGCATCGACACCAGGCCCGCGCCGGCGAGCAGGAAGGACAGCGCGTAGCCGAGGTTGAGCTGGTAGTTGATCGAGGCCAGCAGCATCAGCACCAGCACCAGCGCGAAGACGAAGCCCGCGCGCGTGGGCAGGATGTAGATGTTGCGCTGCGTCAGCGTCCAGCTGTCGCTGGCCGGCAGCCGGGCCAGCCACCATTGCCGCAGGCGCTTGCGCAAGGCCATCGCGATGAAGCGGTCGAGGCGCGGGTGCTGCGGCCTAGGGGATGGGCACGGCCTCGACCATCGCGCGCACCTGCTCGATCGGGCCGCGGCCCGAGGCGGGCAGCGGCACCAGGCGGTGGGCGATGGCCTGCGGCAGCACCGCCTGCACGTCGTCGGGGCAGACGTAGTCGCGCCCGGCCATCAGCGCGCGCGCCTTGGCCACGCGCAGCACGGCGATGCCTGCGCGCGGGCTCAGGCCGTCGACGAACCACTGGCCCGAGCGCGTCGCGGCGATCAGCGCCTGCAGGTAGTCGAGCAGGGGCTCGGCGGCGTGCACCTGCAGCACCTGCGCCTGTGCCGCCTGTAGCTCGCCCGGCCGCATCACCGGCTGCAGCCGGGCGCTGGCCTGGCGGCGGTCGGTGCCGGCGAGCAGGGCGCGCTCGGCAGCGCGGTCGGGGTAGCCCAGCGTGATGCGCAGCAGGAAGCGGTCGAGCTGCGACTCGGGCAGCGGATAGGTGCCGAGCTGGTCGCTCGGGTTCTGCGTGGCGATGACGAAGAAGGGCTCGGGCAGCGCGCGCGTCTCGTTGTCGACGCTGACCTGGTGCTCCTCCATCGCCTCCAGCAGCGCGCTCTGCGTCTTCGGGCCGGCGCGGTTGATCTCGTCGGCCAGCAGCACCTGGGTGAAGAGCGGGCCGGGGTGGAAGACGAAGCGCTCGGTGGCGCGCTCGAACACGCTGACGCCGACGAGGTCGCTGGGCATCAGGTCGGCGGTGAACTGCACGCGCGAGAAGCGCAGGCCCAGCGACAGCGCCAGCGCATGCGCCAGCGTCGTCTTGCCGACGCCGGGGACGTCCTCGATCAGCAGGTGGCCGCCGGCCAGCAGGCAGGCCACGCAGTCCTCGATCTGCAGGCGTTTGCCCACGATGATCGTGCTAATCTGGTCGACCAGCCGGGCGAG
>CAUJJO010000183.1 GCA_963205125.1 Pseudomonadota bacterium
GACGAACTGGCGGGGACCGAGGCGCCCTTCGTCTCGCACCTCGTCGAGCTGCGCGACCGCATCATCCGCGCGCTCATCGCCGTGCTGATCGCCTTCGGCGTGCTGGCCTTCTGGCCGGGCATGGGCACGCTCTACGACCTGCTCGCGCAGCCGCTGGTCGCGCACCTGCCCGAGGGCACGCGGCTGATCGCCACCAGCGTCATCTCGCCGGTGCTGGTGCCGCTGAAGATCACGCTGATGGCGGCCTTCCTCGTGGCGCTGCCCTACGTGCTCTACCAGGTCTGGGCCTTCGTCGCGCCGGGGCTTTATTCGCACGAGAAGAAGTTCGTGCTGCCGCTGGTGGTCAGCAGCACCGTGCTCTTCTTCATCGGCGTGGCCTTCTGCTACTTCCTCGTCATCCCGGCGATGTCGAAGTTCATCCAGGCCTTTGCGCCCAGCGCCATCACCGCGGCGCCGGACATCGAGCAGTACTTCGGCTTCGTGCTCACGCTCTTCCTGGTCTTCGGCATCGCCTTCGAGGTGCCGATCGCCGTCATCGTGCTGGCGCGCGTGGGCATCGTCAGCATCGAGCAGCTGAAGAAGTTCCGCGGCTACTTCATCGTCGGCGCCTTCATCGTCGCCGCGGTCGTGACGCCGCCGGACGTCATCTCGCAGCTCGCGCTGGCGGTGCCGATGTGCATCCTCTACGAGCTGGGCATCATCGCCGCGGGCCTGTTCATCAAGCACACGGCGGCGCCGCAGGGCGAGGCCGACGCGGGCAAGCCCTAGGGCTGTGCGCGCTGCGCCGCCATCGCAAGGCCAGGCGATTCCCATCGAGCAAGGAGTCCGCAAGCATGGCCGAGCGTGACGCGATCGAAGCCGCCCTTGCCGAGCTGCTGCGGCCCGAGGCCTTCAAGGACTACGGCCCGAACGGCCTGCAGGTCGAGGGCCGGCGCGAGGTGCGCCGCATCGCCAGCGGCGTGACGGCAAGCCTGGCCTTCATCGACGCGGCGATCGACGCCGGCGCGGACACGCTGCTCGTGCACCACGGCCTGTTCTGGCGCGGGCAGGACGGGCGCCTCGTCGGCTGGCTGAAGGCGCGCGTGGCGCGGCTGCTCGCGCACGAGATCAACCTCTTCGCCTACCACCTGCCGCTGGACGCGCAGCCCGAGTTCGGCAACAACGCGCAGCTCGGCCTGCGCCTGGGCCTGCGCGCCGATGCGCGCTTCGGCGAGCAGGACCTGGGCTTCATCGGCGCGGCCGCGGGGCTCGCCGACCTGGCGACGCTGGCCGCGCGCGTGCACGAGGCGCTGGCGCGTGCGCCGCTGGTGCTGCCCGGCGACGGGCGCGCGCTGCGCCGCATCGCCTGGTGCAGCGGCGGCGCGCAGGGCTACTTCGAGGCGGCGATCGCCGCCGGGGCCGACGCCTTCCTCACCGGCGAGGTTTCCGAGCCGCAGGCGCACCTCGCGCGCGAGACCGGCGTGGCCTTCCTCGCCTGCGGCCACCACGCCAGCGAGCGCTACGGCGCAGCGGCGCTCGGCGCGCATCTGGCGGCACGCTTCGGGCTCGAGCACGGCTTCATCGACCTCGACAACCCGGCATGAGGACGATGCCCTTGCCGCTGCTCATCACCATGGGCGATGCCGTGGGCATCGGCCCGGAGATCGTGCTGCGCGCCTTCCGCCAGGGCGCGGCGGCGGGCTGCGTCGTCGTCGGCGATCCGGCGGTGCTGCAGCGCGCGGCGTGCCTGCTCGACCCGCTGGGCGTGCCGCTGGCGCTCGTCGACTCGCCGCAGGCGCTGTGCGACGTGCCGCCGGGCGCGCTGCCGCTGCTGCGCCCCGGGGGCCTGCCCGCGGGGCTGGCCGAGCTGCCCTGGGGGCAGGTCGACGCGCGCTGCGGCGCGGCGGCGGCGGCCTGCATCCGCGCCGCGGTGGCGCGGGTGCGCGCGGGGCAGGCGGCCGGCCTCGTCACCGCGCCCATCCACAAGGAGGCGCTGGCCGCGGCCGGCGAGCCCTTCCCGGGCCACACCGAGATGCTGCAGGCGCTGGCCGCGCAAGGCGCGGGCGAGCCGCCGCCGGTGCGCATGATGCTGGCCAACGAGGAGCTGCGCGTGGTGCTGGTGACGATCCACGTCGCGCTGCGCCGCGCCATCGAGCTCGTCACGCGCGAGGCGGTGCTGCAGACGCTGCGCGTCGTGCACGCCGCGGTGCCGGCCTGGGCCGGCGGGGCGCCGCGCATCGCCGTGGCGGGGCTGAACCCGCATGCCGGCGAGGGCGGGCTCTTCGGCGACGAGGAGCGGGCCATCATCGCACCGGCCATCGCCGACGCGCGCGCCGAGGGCATCGACGCCGCGGGGCCGTTTCCGCCCGACACCGTCTTCATGCGCGCGCGCCGCCGCGCCGGCTACGCCGAGCCCTTCGACGTCGTCGTCGCGATGACGCACGACCACGGCCTGATCCCGGTGAAGTACCTGGGCATCGAGCAGGGCGTCAACATCACGCTCGGCCTGCCCTTCGTGCGCAGCAGCCCGGACCACGGCACGGCCTTCGACATCGCGGGGCGGGGTGTGGCCGACGCGGCCAGCCTGGTGGCGGCGATCGCGGCGGCGCGGGGGATGGCGGGTGGGTCGCCGGCACCCTCACCCCAGCCTTCTCCCGCGGGGCGGGAGAGGGTGTAAGAGAGGAAATCAGCGCGCGCTGCCGCCGGCCAGGCCGGCGAGCTGGCGGCGGGTGCGCGCGGTCGCGCGTTCGAGCAGTTCGGCGCTCTCGAAGGCGCGCAGGCGGCCCGATTCGCTCAGGCGCACGAGCATGCGCTGCGTCAGCGAGATCGTGCGCTGGTGGCGATGGCCGTGCGTGAAGACGAAGAAGCTGCGCGCCGGGCTGATGTGCGCAAGCCGCACCTTCTCCCACTTGCCGTCGATGTGCATCTGGTAGCTGAAGCCGATCTGCACGTGGTCGGCGAGCGTGCGCCCGCTGGCCGGCTCGGGCGGCTCCACCGGCGCCGGAAGCCCCGGCAGCGCGAGGTCCGCGGCTTTCACCTCGGGCTCTTCGCTGAGGTCGATGTCGACGCTGCCGTCCCAGTCGAAACGCGATTCCTGCACGAGGCCGAGCTGCGCGGCCTCGTCGCCACTGAACGCCGATTCGGTGAGCGCCGCGTCCAGCGGCGCCGCGGCCGAGGCCGGCGGCAGCTCGGCGGCGGTGGGCATCAGCCGCTCGAGCGCCTGCTCGACCTGGCGCGCCAGCATGTTGTGGTCGAGCACGCTGCCGCCGATCGACTTCAAGGCCTCGGCGTGCGCGGGCATCAGCTCGCCGAAGAACTGGCGGCGCCGTTCCTCGGGCCAGCCGATCATGTTCAGCCCGTCGTTGATCTGCTGCACCATCTTGGGCAGATCGGCCATGAAGGCCTTGCGCTGCGCCGGCGTGGCCTTGGGCTGCACGCTCATGAAGAGCTCGCGCCCGGCCTGGCGCAGTGCGCGCACGCGCTCGCTGGTCACGCCCTCGCGCTCGGCGGCCTTGAGGATGACGCGGCTCCACACGCGCGAGACGAAGTCGCGCACGAAGGCCGGTGCGGCCAGCGGCTGCAGCTCCTGGTCCAGCCGCTGCTCGTAGTGCTGCGACAGGCGCAGCGACTGCTCACGCTGCTGCAGCAGCGCGGTGGCTCCGGCGTGCTGCGCGTCGACGGCGTGGCGCGCCTGCTCGGCGACGAAGGCCTCGAGCGCGGCCAGCCGCACCGAGTAGGTCTCGATCTGGTCGAAGTCGCCCTTGACGATCTCCTGCACCAGGTCGCGCACCTTGGCGAGAAAGGTCTGCGCCTGCTCGTCGCCGAAGTCCTCGAAGCCGTTGCCCAGCGAGGCGATGCGGTTGACGAACTGCCGCACCGGGTGCTTGCGCGTGGAGAAGAAGCTCGGGTCGCCGAGGGCCGCGCGCAGCACCGGCAGCTGCAGCCGCGCGATCTGGCGCGCCAGCTGCGGCGGCACCTTGGGGTCGGAGAGGATCTGGTCGAAGAGGCTGGCGATGACGTCGATCACCATGTGATCGAGCGCCCCGCGCGAGGCCTGGCGCAACTGCTCGCGGTTGGCGTGGATGAGGTTGGGCGCAAGCGC
>CAUJJO010000184.1 GCA_963205125.1 Pseudomonadota bacterium
CGCCCGGTTCGTCGCGGCTTGCGGGCCGCTGGTCAGGCGCTTGCCGCAGTTCGTCGCAAGCGGCTCGCGCGCCAGGGGTGCGGCACCGATGATGCCGGCCATCGACAGCACACTGAGCTGTCGGCAACCGGAGACCCATCATGAAGAAGACGCTGACCGCCCGCCTCTGCGCCCTCGCCCTCGCCCTGCTCGTGTCCACCAGCCTCTTCGCCGGCATCGATCATCTCGCCGTGAACGAGGCGGCGGCGCCGGCCTGGGCCAGCAGCGGCGTCGTGGCCCATGCCTGAACCCCGGCGCGCGCCGACCCGCGCCGTGGCGCAGGTCGATCTCGCCGCGTGCTCAGGCCGCCTGGCGCCGCGCCTGCGCGATGCGCGCCAGCGCCTGTTCCAGCGTGGCCACCGTGCGCTCGATGTTCTGCAGCTTCTCCAGCCCGAACAGGCCGATGCGAAAGCTGCGGAAGTCGGCGCCCTCGTCGCACTGCAGCGGCACGCCCGCGGCCGTCTGCAGGCCTTGCTCGGCGAAAGCCTTGGCGTTGGCGAGCGCCGTGTCGCTGGTGTAGCTGACGATCACGCCCGGCGCCTGGAAGCCCGCCGCGGCCACGCTCGGGAAGCCCTCGCGCTCGAGTAGCGCGCGCACCTTCCGTCCGAGTTCGGCCTGCGCGGCCTGAAGCTTGGCGAAGCCCAGCGCCCGCGTCTCGGCCATCACGTCGCGCGTGGCGGTGAGCGCGTCGGTCGGCATCGTCGCGTGGTAGGCGTGGCCGCCGTCCTTGTAGGCCTGCATGATCTGCAGCCACTTCTTCAGGTCGCAGGCGAAGCTGCTGCTGGTCGTGCCCTCGATCGCCGCGCGCGCGCGCTCGGAGAGCATGACGTAGGCAAAGCCCGGTGAGCCGGTCCAGCCCTTCTGCGGCGCGCTGATCAGGATGTCGACGCCCGCGGCGCGCATGTCGACCCACATCGCGCCCGAGGCGATGCAGTCGAGCACGAACAGGCCGCCGACCTCGTGCACCGCGGCGGCAAGCGCCTTCAGGTAGTCGTCGGGCAGGATCATCCCCGAGGCCGTCTCGACGTGCGGCGCGAAGACGAGCGCCGGCCGCTCGCGGCGGATCGTCGCGACGACCTCGTCGATCGGCGCCGGGACGAAGGGCTGCTGCGCGCCCGGTGCAAGCCGCCTGGCCTTGAGCACGATCTCGGCCGAGGGGATGCGCCCCATCTCGAAGATCTGCGTCCAGCGGTAGCTGAACCAGCCGTTGCGGATCACCAGCACCTTCTGCCCCTGCGCGAACTGGCGCGCCACCGCCTCCATGCCGAAGGTGCCGCTGCCGGGCATGACGATCGAGGCGTGCGCGCCGTAGACCTCCTCCAGCATCGCGGCCATGTCCAGCATCACGTGCTGGAACTTGTTGGACATGTGGTTGAGCGCGCGGTCGGTGTAGACGACCGAGTACTCGAGCAGGCCGTCGGGGTCGACGCGGGGCAGCAGGCCGGGCATGGGGGCTCCAGGAGAGGGTTCGTGAATGGCAGGGCCGGGCGGGTCGGCCAGCTTAGCACCGCGACGCCGCCGGGGTCGTCGGCGTGGCGGTGGGCGCGGGCGTGAACAGGTGCAGCGCCGCGTGCTGCAGCAGCATGATGGTCTTGGCGTCGCGGATGCGGCCGTCGGCGAGCATGGCCATCGCCTCGTCGAAGGGCAGCTCGAAGACCTCGATGTCCTCGCCCTCGTGCTCGAGGCCGCCGCCCGCGGCGATGCGGTCGCCCTCGGCGTACTCGGCGACGAAGCCGTGCACGCGCTCGGTCAGCGTGCCCGGGCTCATGAAGGCGTCGAACACCGGCTGCGGGTCGCGCGCGCGGTAGCCGACCTCCTGCTCGGCCTCGGCGCGCGCGCACTCGGCGGGCGTGGCGCCGTCGAGCAGGCCGGCGGGCACCTCGATCATCAGTTCGTCGCAGCCGTTCTCGAAGCCCGGCACGCGCATCTGGCGCAGCAGCACGACGGTGCGGCGCTTCGGGTCGTAGAGCAGGATGGCGGCGGCGTCGCCGTGGTCCACGGTCTCGCGCTGCTGCTCCTGCCAGCGGCCGTCGCTGCGCTGCCAGTCCAGGGTGACGTTGACGAGGCGGTTGAAGTGCGCGCTGCGCACTTCGCGCTTCTTGATGCGGATGCGATGGGCGATGCTCATGAACGCGTCCTCACGCTGCGGCGAACAAGGCCTGGTGCTGCTCGCGCAGCCGGTTCTTCTGCACCTTGCCCATCGCGTTGCGCGGCAGCTCGGGCGCGATGAAGATCGCCTTGGGCGCCTTGAAGTGCGCGATCCTGCCCTTCAGCGCGGCGGTGAGCGCCTCGGCGTCCAGCGCGGCGCCGGGGCGCGGCACGACGACCGCGACCACGCCCTCGCCGAAGTCGGGGTGCGGGACGCCGATCACCGCGCTCTCGGCCACGCCCGGCATCTCGTTCAGGTAGCCCTCGATCTCCGCCGGGTAGACGTTGTAGCCGCCGCTGATCACGAGGTCCTTGCTGCGGCCGACGATGGTGACGTAGCCGGCGGCGTCGATCTGGCCGACGTCGCCGGTGCGGAACCAGCCGTCCTCGGTGAACTCCTCGGCGGTCTTCTCGGGCATGCGCCAGTAGCCCGAGAAGACGTTCGGGCCGCGCACCTGGATGCCGCCGATCTCGCCGGTGGGCAGCGGCCGGTCCTGGTCGTCGTGCACGCGCAGGCCCACGCCCGGCAGCGGGAAGCCCACCGTGCCGCCGCGGCGGCCGCTCACCGGCGAATAGGGGTTGGAGGTGAGCATCACCGTCTCGCTCATGCCGTAGCGCTCGAGGATGGTGTGGCCGCTGCGCTGCTGCCACTGCGCGAAGGTGTCGAGCAGCAAGGGCGCCGAGCCGCTGATGAAGAGCCGCATGCCGCGGCAGGCCTCGCGGGTCAGCGCGGCTTCCGCGAGCATGCGCACGTAGAGCGTGGGCACGCCCATGAAGACGCTGGCCTCGGGCAGGCGCGCGATCACCGCCTTCGGCTCGAACCTGCCGAACCAGATCATGCGGCTGGCGTTGAGCAGCGCGCCATGGATGGCGACGAAGAGGCCGTGCACGTGAAAGATCGGCAGCGCGTGGATCAGCACGTCGCCGGGCACCCAGCCCCAGCAGTCCTTCAGCACGAGCGCGTTCGCGAGCAGGTTGCCGTGCGAGAGCATGGCCCCCTTGCTGCGCCCGGTGGTGCCGCTGGTGTAGACGATCGCCGCGAGGTCGTCGCTGCGCCGGTGCACCGGCTCGTGCACGTCGGGCTGCAGCGCCGCGCGCCCGAGCAGCGTCCCGCTGCGGTCGTCGTCGAGCGTGAAGACGTGGCGCGTGCCGAGCTTGAACGCCAGCGTGCTGACCCAGCCGAAGCCGCGGCTGGCGCAGACGACGACGGCGGGCTCGGCGTCGGCGATGAAGTACTCGATCTCCGAGGCCTGGTAGGCGTTGTTCAGCGGCAGGTAGACGTGGCCCGCGCGCAGCACCGCCAGATACAGCATCAGCGCCTCGACGCTCTTGTCGACCTGCACCGCGATGCGCGACATGGGCGGCAGCGCCAGGCCTTGCAGCAGGTTGGCGATCATCGCCGTGCCGCGCTCGAGGTCGCGCCAGGTGTAGTGAAGCGGCGTCGGCGTGTCCGCGGTCTCGACGGCGATGCCGTCGAGGTCCTCGGGGAAGGCGGCGCGCAGCGCGCTGAACAGGTTGCCTTTGCTCATCGTCGTCGGGGCGGGCGGTTGGGCTGCGATCGGGGCAGCGATCGGCGCAGCGATCGGCGCAGCGATCGGGGCTGCGATCGGGGCTGCGATCTTGCCACGCGACGACCGCCGGGCTGCGCGGGCGCGCGGGCTAGAGTCCGCGTCATGCCGCCGTCACCCGCCGACGATCCCGCGCGACCCGCGCCGCCTGCTGCGCCTGCGCGCCTGCCGCTGGAAGGCCCGCAGATGCTGCGCCTGGCCGCGCAGAGCATGTTCGAGGCCTTCGCGCAGGCGGCGATGGGCACGCTGGTGGTCGACCGCGAGCACCGCATCGTGTGGATCAGCGAGGGCTACAAGAGCTTCCTGCCGGCGCTGGGCTTCGGCAGCGCGCAGGAGTTCGTCGGCCGCCGCGTCGAGGAGGTGATCCCCAACACCCTGCTCGGCGAGGTGATCGAGACCGGCGAGGCCATCCTCGTCGACCTGCTCAGCAACCGCGCCGGCACGTTCCTCGTCAGCCGCCTGCCGCTGCGCGACGAGGCCGGCGCCGTCATCGGCGCCTTCGGCATGGTGATGCTCGACCACCCGGAGTCGCGCATGCAGCCGCTGATGCAGAAGTTCGCGCGCCTGCAGGGCGAGCTGGAGGCGGCACGCGCGCAGCTCGCCGAGCAGCGCCGGCCCAAGTACACCGTGGCCAGCTTCATCGGCAGCAGCGCGGCGGCGCTGGAGGTCAAGCGCCAGGCGCGGCGCGTCGCGCAGACGGGCTCGAGCGTGCTGCTGCTGGGCGAGACCGGCACCGGCAAGGAGCTGCTCGCGCACGCCATCCACGCCGCCAGCGCCCGGGCCGCGCGGTCCTTCGTCGGCGTCAACATCGCCGCGGTGCCCGAGACGCTGCTCGAAGCCGAGTTCTTCGGCGTCGCCCCCGGCGCCTACACCGGCGCCGACCGCAAGGGGCGCGAAGGCAAGTTCAGGCTGG
>CAUJJO010000185.1 GCA_963205125.1 Pseudomonadota bacterium
GCACGCGACGACCATGAGCGGCACGCTCGCCTCCCCGCTGGCGCTGGTCTGCCACGACGCCGGGCCGCTCGAGCTGCTGCTGCCCTGGCTCGATCTCACGCTGCTGCGCGTGCGCGCCTGCCTGCGCGGGCCGGCGCTGCAGCTGTGGCGCGAGCGCATGGGCGACAAGCTGCTGGTGCAGGACCTCGAGACGGCGCTCGACGGCGCGGCGATGCTGCTCAGCGGCGCCGGACGCGGGCCCGATCCGCGCGATCTCGAGCATCGCGCGCGGCTGGCCGCGGCGGCGCTGGGCCTGCACTCGGTGGCGGTGCTGGACCATTGGGTCGACTACGCCGCACGCTTTGCGCGCAGCGGGGCGAGCCGCCTGCCCGACGAGCTCTGGGTCGCCGACGCCGAGGCCTACGCGCTGGCGCGTTCGGTCTTCGCCGGCCTGCCGGTGCGGCTGCAGCCCAACCTGCATCTGCAGGCGCAGGTGGCGCGCCTGGCGGCCGCACCCGACGCGCAACGGCATTCGACCGTGCTGCTGCTGCCCGAACCGATCGGCAAGGCCTGGGAGGGCCGCCTGCCCGGCGAGGAGCAGGCGTTGAACTACCTGATCGCCCATGCCGACCGCCTGGGCCTGCGCGCGCCGCTGCAGCTGCGGCTGCGCCCGCACGAGCGCGACGCGCCGGGGCGCTGGAACGACTGGATGGCCGCGCAGCGCGTGCACCATGCGATCGAGATCGACGTGGCGCCCACGCTGGCCGACGCGATCGACGATCTGGCCTGGGTCGCCGGGCTCGAGTCGCCCGGGCTCGTGCTGGCGCACGCCTCCGGGCGCCGCGCGGTCTGCCTGCAGCCGCCGTGGGCGCCGCGCTCGCGCCTGCCGCAGCGCGGCCTGCTGCACCTGCGCGACCTGCCCGACCCGCCCGGGCCGCGGCCCTTGTTCGAATCGCCTGAAACGCGAGGTCGATCGGCCTGAACGACGCCGTGCCCGCGTGCCGGCACACTGGCGCCATGCCTTCACGATCGATCGCGGCCCCGGCCGCGCGCTACACGAGGACCGCGATCGCCCTGCACTGGCTGCTCGCGCTGGCCCTGTTCGGCCTGCTGGCCCTGGGCACCTACATGACCGAGCTGCCGCTGTCGCCAACTCGGCTGAAGCTCTACAACTGGCACAAGTGGGCCGGCGTGACGGTGGCGCTGCTGTCGCTGCTGCGCCTGCTCTGGCGCCTCACGCACCGCCCGCCGCCGCAGCCTGGGCTGCCGCGCTGGCAGGCGCGCGTCGCCCATGCGGCGCACATGCTGCTCTACGTTCTCTTCTTCGCGGTGCCGCTGGCCGGCTGGGTCTACAGCTCGGCGGCGGGCGTTCCCATCGTCTGGTTCGGCGTGCTGCCGCTGCCCGACCTGGTGGCGCCGGACCGCGCGCTGGCCGAAGCGATCCGCCCCCTGCACGGCGTGCTGGCCTACGCGCTGGCGGCCATCGTCGCCGTGCACGTCGCCGCCGCGCTCAAGCATCACGCGCTGGACGGCCTGGGCACGCTCTGGCGCATGTGGCCCTGGCCGGCGCGCACCTGAGTGCCTTTCCCTCGAACCCCTGCCCATCCCATGACGACCTCGTTCCGCTTCCTCGCGCGCCGACTCCTGCTGCGGCTCCTGCCGGTGCTGGCGGTGCTGGCGCTGCTGGCCGTGACGCCGGGCGCCCGCGCCCAGACGCCGCCGCTGGCCACGCTGCAGGCCGCCGGCAGCGAGCTCGTCTTCACGATCCGCCAGATGGGCGTGCCGGTGGAGGGCCGCTTCGAGCGTTTCCAGGCGCAGATCGCCTTCGACCCGCGCCAGCCCGCGCGCGGGCGCGTCGGCATCACGATCGACACCGGCAGCGCGCGCTTCGGCGCGCGCGAGATCGACGCCGAGGTCCCGAAGCCCGCCTGGCTTGGCGCCGTCGCGTTCCCGCAGGCGAGCTTTCGCTCGACGACGATCAAGGCGCTGGGCGGCGGCCGCTTCGAAGTCGGCGGCGAGCTCACGCTCAAGGGCCGGGCGCAGCCGGTCATCGTCCCGGTGCAGATCACGCAGAGCGGCAGGCAGAGCACGGCCCGCGGCAGCTTCGCGGTCAAGCGCCTGGCCTTCGGCATCGGCGAGGGCGAATGGGCCGACACCTCGCTCGTCGCCGACGAGGTGCAGGTGCGCTTCAGCTTCGCGCTCGACGGCCTGCCGCCGCTGTGACCGGCCTGCGCGCCGCCGTGATCGCAGCGCCGCAGCGCCCTCTCCTTCGACCCCAGCTCCCCAACGAAACGGAAACCCCGCGATGCACAAGTCGATCCTCGCCACCGCCCTGACCCTGCTTGCCGGCAGCGCCGGCCTCGCCGCCGCGGCGCCCTCGACCTACGCCGTCGACCCCACGCACACCTTCGCGCGCTACGCGATCCCGCACTTCGGCACCAGCACCAACCGCGGCCTCGTCGGCAGGACGAGCGGCAGCGTCGTGCTCGACAAGGCCGCGCAGAGCGGCCGCGCCGACATCACGCTGGACATGGCCTTCGTGCAGACCGGCGTCCCCGGCCTGGACGCGCACCTCAAGGGCCCGGACTTCTTCGACGTCGCCCAGCACCCGAGCGCGCGCTTCGTCGGCGAGCGCTTCGTCTTCGAGGGCGACAAGCTGCAGCAGGTCGTCGGCCAGCTCACGCTGCGCGGCAAGACGCACCCGGTGACGCTGCAGGCGCAGCGCTTCAACTGCTACGACAACCCGATGATGAAGCGCGAGGTCTGCGGCGGCGACTTCCAGGCCACGATCAAGCGCAGCCTCTGGGGCGCCAGCTGGGGCCTCGACATGGGCTTTGCCGACGAGGTCCAGCTCACGATCCAGATCGAGGCGATCAAGCAGTAGACGCCGGGGCCGCGCCGGTCGCCATCGCCTGCCCCATGCGGATCGCGCCGCCCGGGGTCCAGGCGGGGTCGAAGGCAAGCGGCCCGGGCGGCAGCAGCAGCACCACGGTCGAGCCGAGCAGGAAGCGGCCCATCTCCTGCCCGCGTTCGAGCGGCAGCGGCGCCTCGTCGTAGCGCCAGCGCCGCACGGTGCCCGGGCGCGGCGGGTTGACGACGCCGTGCCAGACGGTGGCCATGCTGCCGACGATGGTCGCGCCGACCAGCACCATGACGAAGGGGCCGGGCGCGCCGGGGCCGGCGTCGAAAACGCAGACCACGCGCTCGTTGCGTGCGAAGAGGTCGGGCAGGCCGCGCGCCGTCGTCGGATTCACCGAGAACAGCTCGCCGGGCACGTGCACCATCTGGCGCAGCCGGCCGGCCGCCGGCATGTGGATGCGGTGGTAGTCGCGCGGGCTCAGGTAGAGGGTGGCGAAGTGCCCGCCTTCGAAGCGCGCGGCCAGCTCGGCGTCGCCGCCGAGCAGCGCGCGGGCGCTGTAGTGGTGGCCCTTGGCCTGCAGCAGCCGCTGGCCGTCCAGCGCACCGAACTCGCTGATGGCGCCATCGACCGGGCACAGCCAGTCGGCCTGCGCCAGCGGCCGCGCGCCGGGTGCCAGCGCCCGCGTGAAGAAGTCGTTGAAGCTCGCGTAGCGCGCCGGGTCGGGCTCGGCGGCCTCGCGCATGTCGACGCCGTAGCGGGCGATGAAGCGGCGGATGAGCGCGGTGGTGAGCGCGCCGCCCTGCGCACGCGCGACGAGGCCCGCGAGTTCGGTGAGGCCGCGCCTGGGCAGCAGCCGCTGCGGCCACACCGCACGCCGGGCGGCCGGCGTGAAGGCCTCGGGGGGCGCCATCAATGCAGGCGGGGCAGCTCGCGCAGCGCCTTCACCGCGCCCTGCCCGATCGCCGCGCCGAAGCGCTTGGCCAGGCGCTCGGCGAGGTTGCCGCGCGGCGTGTAGTCGACCACCTCGTCGGCCTTGACGACCTCGCGCGCGACGAAGTCGAGGTTGCCCAGGCGGTCGACGAGGCCCAGGCGCACCGCCTCCTCGCCGTTCCAGAACAGGCCGGAGAAGGTCTCGGGCGTCTCCTTCAGGCGCTCGCCGCGGCCCTGGCGCACGACGGCGATGAACTGCTCGTGGATCTGGTCGATCATCGCCTGCGCATAGGCGGTCTGGCGCTCGTTCTGCGGCGAGAAGGGGTCGAGCATGCCCTTGTTCTGCCCGGCGGTGAGCAGCCGCCGCTCGATGCCGAGCTTCTGCATCGCGCCGGTGAAGCCGAAGCCGTCCATCAGCACGCCGATGCTGCCCACGAGGCTGGCCTTGTCGACGAAGATCTCGTCGGCGGCCACCGCGATGTAGTAGGCGCCAGAGGCGCACATCTCCTCGACGACGGCGTAGACCTTCTTCTCGTGCAGGGCCTTCAGCCGGCGGATCTCGTCGTTGACGATGCCGCTCTGCACGGGGCTGCCGCCGGGCGAGTTGATGCGCAGCACGATGGCCTGCGCCGCCGGGTCCTCGAAGGCCGACTTCAGCGCCGACACCAGGTTCTCGGCGCTGGCCTCGCCATCGGGGCCGATCTCGCCGCGCACCTCGATCAGCGCGGTGTGCGGCTTGCTGCTGGTCGATGTGTGCGCGCGCTGCGACACCAGCCCCCAGGCGACGACGAAGGCCAGCAGCAGCCAGCCCAGCCGGAAGAAGATGCGCCAGCGCCGCTCGCGCCGACGCTCGACGAGCAGCTCGCCGGCCAGCCGCTCGAGGCTGCCTTCGAGCGCCGTCGACGCCGGCCCTGGGCGCGGCGCGGCCGTGGCCGGCGCCGCTGCTTGCACGGGGGAATCGCCCGCGGCCGCGAACGGCGACGGGCTCGAGTCGTCTTGGGGGGTCATGGGGCGCTCCCGGGCGCGGACTGCTCCGGCGGCAGGGGCCGGATGTCGCGCGAAGGATACCAATAGACCTGCCCGCCGTCCTCGGCCACGCCGATCGCGGTGAGCGGCGCGCGCGCCGGGCCGCCCAGGCAGCGGCCGTCGCCCGGCGCGAAGGTGGCGCCGTGCATGGCGCACAGGATCACCTGCCGCTCGGCGTCGAAGAACTCGCCGGGCTGCCAATCCATCTCGGCGGGCACATGGGTGCAGCGGTTGAGGTAGGCGACGACCACGCCGTCGAAGCGGACCGCGAAGGCGCGCGCGGGCCGGCCGTACTGCAGCACGTCCCAGACCCAGGCGCGGCCGCGCTCGGCCAGCTCCGCCGAGGCGCACAGCGGCAGCCGCTGACCGTCGGCCTCGACCGACTCAGCCATGCGTCAGCAGCCAGTCCTGCAGCTCGCGCGTCGAGCGCGCGACGAAGAGCGGCGCGAAGGGCGCGAAGCTCGCCGGGTCGTGCGCGCCGAAGCTCACCGCGACCGCGGGCACGCGCGCGTTGGCGGCAAGCTGCAGGTCGTGCGTGGTGTCGCCGACCATCAGCGTGCGCTCGGGGTCGGCGCCGAATTCGCGCATCAGCTCCTGCAGCATGCGCGGGTCGGGCTTGGGCTGCGTCTCGTCGGCGGTGCGCGTGGCGTCGAAGAGCCGGCCAAGCCCCGACTGCTGCAGCACCATGTCCAGGCCTTGCCGGCTCTTGCCGGTGGCCACCGCAAGCCAGTGGTGGCGCGCGCGCAGCGCCTGCAGCATGGGCAGCGTGCCGTCGAACATCACCAGCTCGTGCTGGCGCGCGAAGTAGTGGCGGCGGTAGCGCTGCCCGAGCTGCGGGTAGTGCTCGGCCGGCAGCCCGGGCGCGGCGTGGCGCAGCGCGTCCTCCAGGCCCAGGCCGATGACGTAGGCCGCGGCCTCGTCGCTGGGCACCACGGCGCCGACGTCGCGGCAGGCGTCCTGGATGCAGCGCACGATCAGCGCCGTCGAGTCGAACAGCGTGCCGTCCCAGTCGAAGGCGATGAGGTCGAAGCGGCGCGGTCGGTTCATGAGCTTTCCAGCGAGGCCAGCAGTGTCGCGCACGGCGCCGGCAGTTCGGCGCGCAGGGTGATGCGGCGTGCGTCGGCGGGGTGGTCGAAGGCGAGCTCCAGCGCGTGCAGGAACATGCGCGCAAAGCGCAGCGGCCCGCGCGCGAGTTCGCGGTTGCGCTCGAAGTCGCCGTACTTCGGGTCGCCGACGATGGCGTGGCCGCTGTGCGCGAGGTGCACGCGGATCTGGTGCGTGCGCCCGGTCTTCAGGCCCACCTCGAGCAGCGAGCAGGGCCCGATGCGGCGTGCCGCGCGCACGAGGGTGATCGAGCGTCGCGCCGCCTCGTGCGCCGGCGAGACGACGCGCACCAAGCGCTCGCCCGCGGCGTCCAGCGTCTTCAGCAGCGGCAGGTCGATCACCTTCTGCCGCGCCGGCCAGGCGCCCCAGACGAGCGCGGCGTAGGTCTTGCCGGTGTCGCGCGCGCGGAACTGTTCCTGCAGCGCGGTCAGCGCACTGCGCTTCTTGGCCAGCAGCAGCACGCCCGAGGTCTCCTTGTCCAGCCGGTGCACGAGTTCGAGGAAGCGCGCCTGCGGCCGCGCCGCTCGAAGCTGCTCGATGACGCCGGAACTCACGCCGCTGCCGCCGTGCACCGCCACGCCCGCGGGCTTGTCCACGGCGAGCAGCCAGTCGTCCTCGAACAGCACGGCAAACTCGCGCGCCGGCACCGCGGCCGCGGGCGCGCGCCCGGCCAGGCGCAGCGGCGGCACGCGGATCACGTCGCCGGCCTGCACGCGCGTGTCGGCGCTGGCGCGGCCCTTGTTCACGCGCACCTCGCCCGAGCGGATGACGCGGTAGACCAGCGTCTTGGGCGCGCCCTTGAGGTGGCGCAGCAGGAAGTTGTCCAGGCGCTGGCCGGCCGACTCCTCATCCACCGTCAGGCGGCCGGCGGCCGGGGCCGCGGGTGCCGCGGGTGCTGCAGCCGCGGCCGGCGACGCGCAGAAGCCCGTTGCGACCGCGCTTTTCGTGCGAACCGCGGCCGCGGCTTTGCCGTCTATAATTCGCCGTTCCACGTTCGTGCGGTAAGTGCTTGATTCATCGAAGTTTAGCGGGCACCGACGGATGACGTGGAGGGCCGCGGGCGCGCATGGAGACGACAGGCGCGCGCGGTCGAGCTGATGCAACGCCTGCGGCCCCGCGCAGGCCGGGCCCCGAAGCGGCCCGGCGGCACGAGGCCTCGGGCGGCAGAGAAGACTGCGATGACCGAGCCGCTCGCCATGCGCCCATCCGGGGCGGTCGGCGCTGCGGCAGACGAAAGCATTCACGGCGCCAGACACATCGGGACGACATCCCCGGTCGGCCTGGCGCCTCGAGCGACCGGCGACGCCCCCGGCCCATGCATCCGACACCGCTTCCCGAACAGCCCGACACCCTCCGGTACCCGCAGCACGACGCGGCCACCGGGGCTGCCGGGCCGTTCACGCCGCCCACCAGGCGGCGCCCGAAGCGCATGGCTGCAGCACGCCCAAGCGACACCGCCTCGCGCGCGCCAACGCTGCACGCCTGAGCGCCGGCCCCGTGCCGCGCCAGCACGCAGTCCAGGGCACTTCGCTCCCGGGATTCGCCGCCTTTCTCGTGCATCGAACGTGAGCAAGGGCGCGCCTGCGCAAGACGGGCGCGCCGCACCGGAGTGCACATGAAACGCATGCTGATCAACGCCACGCAGCCCGAGGAGCGGCGGCTGGCGATCGTCGACGGCCAGAAGCTGCTCGACTTCGAAACCGAGATCGAAGGGCGCGAGCAGCGCAAGGGCAACATCTACAAGGCCGTCATCACCCGCGTCGAGCCGAGCCTGGAAGCCTGCTTCGTCGACTACGGCGAGGACCGCCACGGCTTCCTGCCGTTCAAGGAGATCTCGCGCAACTACTTCCGCGAAGGCACCGACGTCAAGAACGCGAAGATCGCCGACGCCGTCAAGGAAGGCGACAACCTGCTGGTGCAGGTCGAGAAGGAGGAGCGCGGCAACAAGGGCGCCGCACTGACCACCTTCGTGAGCCTGGCCGGCCGCTACCTCGTGCTGATGCCCAACAACCCGCGCGGCGGCGGCGTCAGCCGGCGCATCGAGGGCGAGGAGCGCGAGGAGCTGAAGGACGCGATGGACCAGCTCGACTACCCCAAGGGGATGAGCCTGATCGCGCGCACCGCCGGCATCGGCCGCAGTGCCGCCGAGCTGCAGTGGGACCTCAACTACATGCTCAAGCTCTGGGACGCCATCGACGGCGCCGCCAAGGCGGGCAAGGGCGCCTTCCTGATCTACCAGGAGAGCTCGCTGGTCATCCGCGCGATCCGCGACTACTTCACCGCCGACATCGGCGAGATCCTGATCGACACCGACGACATCTACGATCAGGCCAAGCAGTTCATGAACCACGTGATGCCGGAGACGGCATCACGCGTCAAGCGCTACCGCGACGACGCGCCGCTGTTTTCGCGCTTTCAGATCGAGCACCAGATCGAGACCGCGTTCAGCCGCACCGTCAACCTGCCCAGCGGCGGCGCCATCGTCATCGACCACACCGAGGCCCTGGTCTCGGTGGACGTGAACTCGGCACGCGCCACGCGCGGCACCGACATCGAGGAGACCGCCACCCGCACCAACCTCGAGGCCGCCGACGAGATCGCGCGCCAGATGCGGCTGCGCGACCTGGGCGGCCTCATCGTCGTCGACTTCATCGACATGGACGATAGCAATAACCGCCGCGAGGTCGAGCAGCGCCTGCGCGACGCGCTGCGCAACGACCGCGCGCGCGTACAGTTCAGCTCGATCAGCAAGTTCGGCCTGCTCGAGCTCAGCCGCCAGCGGCTGCGCCCGGCGCTCTCCGAGGGCAACCACATCACCTGCCCGCGCTGCAACGGCACCGGCCACATCCGCGACACCGAGAGCAGCGCGCTGCAGATCCTGCGCATGGTGCAGGAGGAGGCGATGAAGGACAACACCGCCGCCGTGCACGTGCAGGTGCCGGTGGAGGTGACCTCCTTCCTGCTCAACGAGAAGCGCACCGAGATCACCAAGATCGAGCTCAAGCAGCGCGTCACCATCCTGCTCGTGCCCAACAAGCACCTGGAGACGCCCAACTACAAGCTCGAACGGCTGCGCCACGACGACCCGCGCCTGGAGAACCTGCAGGCCAGCTACACGATGATCGAGGAGCTCGACGACGCCGTCGACGTGACGCGCCGCGAGAAGGTCAAGGCACGCCAGGAGCCCGTCATCAAGGGCGTGCTGCCCGACCAGCCGGCACCGAGCCCGGCCCCGCCTGCGGCGCCGCCCGCGCCGGCCAGGACCGAGCCCGCCGCGGCAGCAGCGCCCGCGCCGGCTGCCCCCCAGCCGGCGCCGCAGGCCGCTGCGGGCGCGGGCTTCTTCTCGTGGGTGCGCAAGCTCTTTGGCGTCACGCCCGCGGCAGCGCCCGCGTCGACGCCGTCCACGGCGGACGCCCTCGCACCCGCTGCGGCTGCGCCGGAGAAGGCGCGCGAGGCCCGCGAAGGACGCCGCGGCGAACGCGGGGGGCGTGGCGAGCGCGGTGGGCGCGGCGAACGTGGTGATCGCGGGGAGCGCGGAGAGCGCGGGGAGCGCGGCGAGCGCGGCACCCGTGGTCGCGATGGCCGCGGCGAGGGTCGTGTCGAGAACCGCGGCGAAGGCCGTAACGGCCGCCCCGCCCGCGAAGGCGAAGCCGCCGAGGCGCGCCCGGGCGAGGCGCGCAACGGCGAGGCGCGCAACGGCGAGGAGCGCGGCGGCCGTCGCGGCGGCCGCGGCGAGCCTCGCAGTGAGCGCGGAGAGCGCAGTGACCGCAGTGACCGCGGTGATCGCGGTGATCGCGAAGGCCGCCAGGGCCGCGCGGCTTCTGCCGCGACGCCCAGCGCCGAGGCAGCGAGCGAGGCAGAAACCCACGTCGGCGCGCTGGCCGCGAGCGCCGCGACCACGGCGACTGCGGACGCCGCGCTCGCCGACACCCTGCCGCTGCCCGAGGCCGCGCTGCCGCAGGCCGAGGAAGGCGAACGCAGCGGACGTCGCCGTCGCCGCGGCGGCCGTGACCGCGGCGAGCGCCGCGACGAGGCGCAGGCCCGTGCAACGGACGAGGTCGCGGCCGACGCGGCTGCGACCGAGCCAGCCGTGCCGCCCACGGATGACGCCGCGGCCACTGCGGACGTCGACGACGGCCAGGCTCGGTCGGCCGAGGCCTCGCGGGAGCCTTCTGCTGCGGACGGGGAGGCGGCGCAGGCCGTCGCCGAAGCCAGCGCCGACGCGACCGCCGCCACCGCCGCCACCGCCGCCCAGGCGGTGACGAACGAGGTGACGACCGCGGTGACGAACGAGGTGACGACCGCGGTGACGGCGCCTGCGCCAACGGCCACGGCCGAGCCCTCGGACGCGGCTTCGGTCGCCGCCGCGCCCGCGCCCGCGCCCGCAGCCGCAGCCGCAGCGGCACCGGTCGAAGCCTACGCGCTGCCGCTGCAGCGGCTGCTCGAGCTCGCCGCGGGCGCCGGGCTCGAATGGGTGGGCAGCGACGCGGAGAAGATCCGCGCCGCGCAAGCGGCGATGGCGGCCGAGCCGGTGGCCCCGCGCATCCCGCGCGAGCCGCGCGCGGCCGTCCTCGTCGACGAGGGCCCGCTCGTGCTCGTCGAGACGCGCAAGGACTTGTCGCAGCTGCACCTGCCCTTCGACGCCAAGGCCGGCTGAAGGCTCATCGGCCGGGCCGTGCAAGCCGCGGCGGCGTGCACGGCCCGGCGGCAAGCCAGTCCGCGAACGCCGCCGCGGGCTGCGGCCGCGCGAAGAGGAAGCCCTGGATCAGGAAGCAGTGGCGCTGCGCGAGGAACCCCGCCTGGTCGACGGTCTCGACGCCTTCGGCCACCAGTTCCAGCCCCAGGCTCTGCCCCATCGCGATGATCGCCGTGGTCAGCGCGGCGTCGCTTGCGTCCTGCGGCAGGTCCTTGACGAAGCTGCGGTCGATCTTCAGCGCGTCGACGGGGAAGCGCTTGAGGTAGGTGAGCGAGGAATAGCCGGTCCCGAAGTCGTCGATCGACAGCCGCACGCCGATCTGCTTGAGCGCGTGCAGGGTCGTGATCGCGTGCTCGAGATCGCGCAGCAGGCTGGACTCGGTGACCTCGAACTCGATCGCCGTGGGCGCGAGCGCATGGCGCGCGAGCTCGGCGGCGACGTGCGGGATGAGCTCGGCGCTCTGCAGGCTCTTCACGTCCAGGTTGATCGACACCGCGATCGCCGGCCGGCCCTCGTCGCGCCAGGCCGCGAGCTGCCGGCAGACCTCGGCGATCACCCAGCGCGTCAGCGGCAGGATGAGGCCCGACTGCTCGGCCACGCCGATGAACTCCACCGGCCCCGTCAGTCCGCGCACCGGATGCATCCAGCGCACGAGCGCCTCGGCGCCGACGGCGCGGCCGTCGCGCAGGTCGACCTGCCCCTGGTAGAAGACGCGCAGCTCGCCCTGCTGCAGGGCGCGCCGCAGCTCGGTCTCGATCGTCACCTGGCGATTGACGGCGCTGCCCATGGCGTCCTCGTAGAAGCGGATGCGCTCGCCGGCCGGATCCTGCTTGGCCGCGTGCAGGGCGGTGCTCGCGTTGCGCAGCAGGGCATCGGCGTCGTCGCCTTCGATCGGCGTCATGCCGATGCCGATGCTGGCGCCGAGGGCCAGCTCGCGGCCGACGACGACGAAGGGCTTCTCGAGCGCCTGCAGCAGGGCGCGTGCCAGGTCCAGGATCTCGTGCAGCGCCTGCACGTCGTCGATCAGCACCGCGAACTCGTCGGCCGCCAGGCGGGCGATGCGCTCCTCGGCCGGCGCGTCCAGGCCGCCGCCCAGGGCCTGCGCACCCTCGCGCAGGCGCTGGCCGACGATCTTCAGCACCTCGTCGCCCGTGCGCGTGCCGAAGGACTCGTTGATCATCTTGAAGCGATCCAGGTCGACCAGCAGCACGGCGCAGCGCGTGGCCTGGCGGCTCGCAAGCGCCAGCCGCTGCTGCAGCAGCTGGCCAAAGAGCAGCCGGTTGGCCAGGCCCGTGAGCGGATCGAGCAAGGCCAGCGTGCGGATTCGCTCGTTGGCCTCGGTCTGCTCGGTGATGTCGCGGCGGATGCCGTGCACCGCGGCCACCGTGTCGTCGCCCAGTCGCTCGACCTCGGTCTGCTCGAGCACCCGCCGACGCGTGCCGTCGGGCCACGTCAGGCCGAACTCCAGGCTGTAGGGCCGGCCCAGCGTCAAGGCCTCGTCCAGCGCCTGCAGCAGGCGCGCCCGGTCCGCTTCGTCGACCCCCTGCAGCAGGCTCTGCCGGGTCGCCGGCAGCGTCGGCGAGGCGTCCAGGCCGGCGATCCGGTCCATCTGCTCGGACAGCACCATCGCGCCTTCGCGCGGCCGCCACTCCCAGCTCCCCATGTTGACCAGCGCCTGTGAACGGCTCAGCAGCGTGCGGCTGCGCAGCGTCTCCTGGAAGGCGTCGCTGGCGCGCAGCGCGTAGCGCACGCGGTAGGGCAGCAGGTCCCAGACGATGGGCTTGGTGAGGAAGTCCGTCGCCCCGACGTCGTAGGCGCGCGCGATCGAGCTGCCATCGTCGAGCCCCGTCATCACGATGATGGGCACGTTGGCGCCCCGCGCGTGCGCGCGCAGCCGTGCGCAGGCGTCGAAGCCGTTCATCCCCGGCAGCAGCAGGTCCAGCAGCACGAGGTCGGCGCCGTCGAGCGCGAAGCGCTCGAGCCCGGCCTCGGCGTCGGCAACCTCGAGCACGCGGTAGCCGGCCTCGTCCAGCACGGCGCTGCTCATCAGGCGGACGATGGCATCGTCGTCGATGACCAGCACGGTCTTGCGCGCGGCTGCGGGCGTCATGGCGCCACCGGCTCGGCTGCGGGCCCCGCAGCCTCGGCGTGCAGGCGCTGCAGTTCGGCCGCGGCGGCTTCGCAGAGGCTGCGCAGCTCGGGCAGCCGCGCGCCGGCCTCGTCCAGCGCTGCGCGGCGCAGGCTGGCCTCCAGGGCCGCGGCGCATTCGGCGAGCGCGACGGCGCCCAGGGTCGCCGCGCTCGACTTGAGCGTGTGCGCGGCGCGCTCGGCGTCGCGCAGATCCCCGCCGGCCAGGCCGGCGGCGATCACGTCCAGCCGCGCGGGCGTCTCGACCAGGAAAAGCCCGATCACGCGCGCGGCCAGCTCGGGCCGCCAGCGCCCGCCGATGCGCAGCTGCGCCAGCAGGATCGTGCGGTCGATGGCCGCACCCGCACCCGCACCCGCATCTGCATCCGCAGCGGATGCGGTATCGGCCGGCGCGGCAGCGCCTTCGACGGTGTCGCCCGCGTGCATCGGCCCATCGACCCGCCGCGCCAGCAGCGCGCGCAGCTGGGCACGGCGAAACGGCTTGGCGAGGTGATCGTCCATGCCCGCGGCGAGGCAGCGCTCGCGGTCGCCCTGCAGCGAATTCGCGGTGAGCGCGACGATGGGCACGCGCGTCGGCGCCGCCGCACTCGCCTCTGCCTCGATGGCGCGGATCCGCGCGGTCGCCTCGAAGCCGTCCATCACCGGCATCTGGCAATCCATCAGCACGAGGTCGAAGCGCCCCTCCCGGAAGCGCTCGACCGCCTCCTCGCCGTTGCCGGCGTGCACGACCGCGCACCCCAGGTCGCGCAGCAGCGCCGAGGCGATCTCGACGTTGATCGCGCTGTCCTCGGCCAGCAGCACGCGCTGTGCGCATGCCGTCGCGTCGGCGCGGCCCCCGGCGTGCGCGGCCGATGGGCGCTCGCGGGGCTGGCTCACCGGCTGCGCCAGCGCCTCGGCCAGCGCTTCGCGCAGGGCCGTCGCGGTGACGGCCTTGGCCAGCCAGGCATGCACGCCCGGCACCGCATGGATGTCCAGCTCCGCCAGCGCGCGCATCGGCACCAGCTTGATCAGGCGCGGGCGGCCATCGCGGCTCCAGTCCCTGACCTGCTGCGCGAACGGCGACTCGCGCCCGGCGTGGCCCGGCTCGGCGTAGACGACGAGGTCCAGGCGCTCGCCGGCCGGGGCCCGAGCCAGCTTCTCGAAGGCCTCGTGCACATCGGCTGCGACCTCGGTGCACGCGCCCAGCCGCTCGAGCTGTTCCAGCAAGACCGTGCGCGCCAGCGGATGCGGTTCGACGACGAGCGTGCGCAAGCCCTGCGGCAGCGGCGGCACGGGGCTGTCCGCGGGCGCGCTCTGCGGCAGCTGCAGCGGGATCGACAGACGCATCCGCGTGCCCTCGCCGACGCGGCTGTGCATCTGCGCCGTTCCGCCCATCAGGCCGGCGAGCTGGCGCGTGATCGCAAGGCCGAGCCCGGTGCCGCCGAAGCGGCGCGTGGCGGAATCGTCGACCTGCGAAAAGGCCTCGAAGAGCTGCTTCTGCGCGTCTTCGGCGACGCCGACGCCGGTGTCCCGCACGGTGAACTCCAGCGTCGCGGCGCGATCCGCCTGCGCGGCTGCCGCGCGCGCGCCGAGGGCAAGGCCCAGCTCGATCTCGCCCTGGGCGGTGAACTTCAGCGCGTTGCTCAGCAGGTTGTCCAGGTACTGGCGTACGTGGTGCGGATCGCCGACGACCCAGGCCGGCACCTCGGCGGCGACGCGGCAGACCAGCTACATCCCCTTGGCCTGAACCGGCTCGGCCCAGTGTGTCGCGGCCTCGGCGACGACCCGGGCGGGGTCGAAGGGCAGGTGCTCGACCTCCATGCGCCCGGCCTCGATCTTGGAGAAGTCCAGGATGTCGTTGAGCAGGCGCATCATCGCCTCGGCGGCGGCCAGCAGCGAGCGCGCGAAGTGCCGCTGCCGCGGCACCAGCGAGGTCGACATCAGCAGCTCGGCCATGCCGATGACGCCGTTCATCGGCGTGCGGATCTCGTGGCTCATGTTGGCCAGGAAGCGCGACTTGGCCAGGCTCGCCGCCTCGGCCTGCTCCTTGGCCGCGCGCAGCTCGGCGGTGCGTTCGGCCACCGTCGCCTCGATGCCGGCCCGCACCTCGCGCTCGCGCGCCAGGGCGCTGGCGTTGGTGTCGATCAACGCGTTGGCGCTGCGGATGAGCGTGCCGATCTCGTCGCGGCCATGCCGCCGCGGGATCGCCAGCGGCTCGGCATGCCCGGGCGGGATGTCCTGCAGCATCTGCGCCAGGCGCTGCAAGGGTCGCGAGAACAGGCGCGAGGCCGTGACGAACAGCAGCAGCGTGAGCAGCGCCGCCTGCACGACCATCAGCGCGGCGAGGGTGAAGGCCTCACGGTTGGCCGCGGCGTCGACGCGCTCGGCGTCGCCCTGCACGCGCAGCGTGCCCACCGGCTCGAGGGGGTCGAAGGGCGAAGCCAGCGCAAGCTCGACCCGCAGCGTCGCATCGCCGACGATCGCTCCCGCCCGCTCGCTGCGCCCCAGCTCCTCGCCCTGCGCCGAGACCACCTCGGCGCGTGCCACGAGCTCGTTGCGGCGCAGGCCGTCGACGATCTCGCGCAGCAGCACGCGGTCCGAGGCGTAGGCGCCGATGGATGCCGTCTTCTCGACGGCCAGCGCCAGCGTTTCCAGCGCGTGGCGGCTGCTCTGCTCGGCGCGGGCGTGCCCGATCCGGTACGACAGCAGGCCCGCAACGAGCGCGAACAGCAGCGCGCCAAGGACGATGGTCAGGATGAAGCGCAGCCGCAGGCTGCCCAGACCGGCAAACCCCGTCATGCCGGCCCTCAATCCGCGTCCTTGACCACGAGCACGATGCGGACCTGCCGGTCGTCGGGCGGCCGGCTCACCCACCCGAGCGCGTGCGGGTCCTGACGGACGGCCTGCACCATGGCCGCCTCGTCGGCCACCGACAGCGGCGGCATCGTGCGCCCGGAGAACATCAGGCGCGCCCAGTAGCTGTTGACCTGGGCCGGCCCCATGCCGGTGAGGCTTTGGTAGAAGTCATCGCGCCGCGCGCTGTCGCGCGGCAGGTCGTAGACCTTGGCGACCTCGCCGCGCGGGAACGCCCGCGTGCGGCCCATGTAGAGGTCGACCGCCTCCTTGCGGGTCAGCGCGGGCTGCGGGTTCGCGGCCTGCACGATCAGGTAAAAGTCGGCGTGCGCCAGGGGCGCGAACACCAGTGCCGCCAGGGCAAGAACACGTGCGAGACGAATGCTCATGACCCGGCCGCTCAGAAGACGAAGTCCAGCAGCAGCGTGCCGACCCGGGCACGCCCGCGTTCACCGCGGGACTGATCCCAGAGGTAGCCGCCGTTGACGCCCACCCGCACGCGGTCCCATTGCAGCTTCAGCGCCAGGCGCGGGCTCAGGTCCCAGCGCGCGCCGAGCGAGATCGTCGTCTGCCGCAGGGTCTGGCTGGCGGCGTGCGCCGCGGCGTTGCCCAGCAGTTGCGCCTGCTGGGCGAGCACGGGACCGGCGAGGGGGCCGAGCATGGCCTCCCATTGCGGCGCCTGCATCGTCGACCCGTTGCTGCCGGCGCCGCTGACGATGCCGAACACGGTGACGTCGCCGACGCGCCGGGCCACGCTGGCGTAGCCGGCCCGCACCGCCGAGCGCCCGATCGACATGCGCGTGAGTTCGAGGGCAAGCACCCACTCGCCCTCGTCCCAGCTCATCCCGAGCGTGGCATAGACCAGGGGCCTGGCCTTGAGGTCGAGCTGTCGCTGCAGCGCCAGCGCCTGGTCCGCCAGCGCCGGAACCGTGACGCTCGCAGCCAGTTGCCCGAGCCCGCTCATGAGCGGTTCGATCGTCTGCGGGTTGTGCGCAAGGTCGGCGCGCGACCAGCCCGCGCGCAGCAGCAGGCCGCCGGACTCGCGCGCGATCGACAGCCCGAAGGCCTCGTCCAGCCGCAGGCCGTGCGTCTTGGAGCGCCCGGCAAAGGCCTTCAGCCGCCATTGGCTGTCCGCCAGGTCCCAGCTGTAGGCGACATCGACGCCGTCGAGCGCCGTCGGGATCGAGCCGTAGTACTCGACCGGCGGGCGCACGTACGGGTAGGCGAAGCCGACGTTGCGGTAGTCGGACATCACGAACTGGTCGATGTTCAGGCGCCCCGCGCGGATCGCCAGGCTCCCCGTCGGCCGATAGGCGGCGAAGGCCCATTCGACGGCGTCGCCGTCGGCGGCGCCGGAGAAGCGAGGCATGCCCAGCAACTGGCCGACGAGCTCGAACGACGGCGCCGGCGCGTAGTTGAGCTGCACGCCCAGCCGGCTGTCGACATCGGCGCGCGTTCGCCGCGTGCCCGAACGCTGGTCGACCGAGCGCGCATAGCCCCAGCCCGCGGGAGCCGTGACGTGCGCCAGGCCGAAGGTTCCGAAGCCGCTGAGCCGCACGCCGCCGCCGATGCCTTCGCGATCGCGATCGCCATCCTGCGCGGGGCAGGCCGCGGCAAGCAGGCACAGGGCCGATCCGAGTGCGGCCAGGCTGAAGATCGAACGGCCGGGTCTGGGCGAGGTCATGGCGCTTTCGGAGTGGGTGACGACGGGTTCAGGGACGGGACGTCCCGGCTGCAGCGCCTTGGCCGGCACGCCGCCACGGCATGGCGCGCCGCGTTCACCGCTGCGCGGGAACGGCTTCGCTGAGGCTATCGGCATGCCGGGGAGCGACTTGATCCACCCCGGCCTGCCGCGCCGCTCGGCGGAAGGCGGCCGGCAGGGGGAGTGCGTGCGCGGTCCGGGCGCGACGGCCCCTCGGCGAGGAATGCATCACGGCCTGCGCGCGCGGCAGGTCAAGCCCGCCGCGTGGCGGCCGATGCTGCGGGTTGGGCGCCGCTGCGTGCCCGTCCGGCCCCTCCGTATCCGATGCAGGTCCTTCCTCTTCATACCGTCCGCGCGCGCGTGCAGCTTGGCGTGCCGCTGCCCTTCAGCGTCCGTGGCTCGGACCGCACGCTGCTGCTGGCCGTCGGCCAGATGGTGCATGACGAGGATCAGTTCGACGAACTGTTCGAGCGCGGCGCGGTCGTCGAGCTCGAGGAGCTGAGGGCCGCCTTCGGCGCCGACGATCCGCTGTTCGCGCCGCCGCCGGCGCGCAAGGCGGCCGCCGAAGCCATGGCCACGGCCGTGCTGCCGCAGCGCTGGGCCGAGTGCAGCAGCCGCGTGGCCGCCGCGCTGGCGCCGGAACTCGCCGAGCGCCTGCCTGCCCTGGCGCTGGCCACGCGCAACGTCTCGCTGCTGGTGCAGCGCAGCGCAAGCGTCGCGATGGCGCAGATCGTGCGCCAGGACGCGGCGACCGAGGCGCACTACGGCATCACCCATGCGATGAACGCGGCGATCGCCTGCCAGGTGACGGCGCGCACGCTCGGCTGGTCGGAGGACGAACAGCAGCGCGCCCTGAACGCCGCGCTGACGATGAACCTCGCGATCATCGACCTGCAGGGCCGCCTGGCGCACCAGGTCTCGCCGCTCACCGCCAAGCAGCGCCAGATGATCGACGAGCACCCGCTGCGCGGCGCGTCGATGCTCGAAGAGGCCGGGGTCGAGGACGAGGCCTGGCTGGCCGCGGTGCGCGAGCACCACGAGACGCCCGACGGCAAGGGCTATCCGAGCGGCCTGTCGCCGAGCAGCGAACTCGGCCAGTTGCTGCGCTTTGCCGACATCTACACCGCGCTGATGAGCCGGCGCGCCACGCGGGCGGCGATGAGCACGCACGACGCGGCGCGCGAGATCTACGCGCTGGCCGAAGGCAGCGCGCTGTGCCAGGCGCTGATCAAGAGCTTCGGCGTCTTCCCGCCGGGCTGCTTCGTGCGGCTGGCCAGCGGCGAGGCCGGCGTCGTCACCGGCAACGGCGACAAGGCCTATCACCCGCGCGTGGCGGCGCTCACGCGCGCCGACGGCCAGGCGCGGCAGGCGCCGGTCTCGCGCAACACCGCGCATGCGGCGCATCGCATCGTCGCGCTGCTCTCGGAATCGGCGATGCCCATCCGCGTCACGGCGCAGGCGCTGACCTGCGCCATCGACGGCGATCCGGGCTGAACGCGGGCCGCGGCGCTACGGGGCCTCGGCGCCCTGCCCCGCTTCGACGACGACGAAGCTCGCGGCGTAGTCGCTCTCGTCGCTCACGCTGACGTGGGCGCGCCAGCCGCGCGCCTCGAACCACTGTGCCAGCACGCCGTTCAGGCGCACGCAGGGCTTGCCGCCGGGTTCGTTGAGGATCTCGCAGGCGCGCCAGCTCATCGGCCAGTGGATGCCCAGGCCGATCGCCTTGGAGAACGCCTCCTTGGCCGAGAAGCGCGTGCCGAGATAGGCCAGGCCGCGCGCCTCGGCGCGCGCGCGGCGCGCGCGGTAGACGGCCAGCTCCTGCTCGCCGAGCACGCGCTCGGCAAAGCGCTCGCCGCGGCGCGCCAGCGTCGCGCGCAGGCGGCGCAGGTCGCAGACGTCGGTGCCGATGCCGACGATCACGCCGCACCCTGCCGCGCGAGCCGGATGCAGCGCTGGTAGGCGCGCACCGTCTCGGCCATGCCCAGTTCGAGCGCGTCGGCCACCAGCGCGTGGCCGATCGACACCTCGAGCACGCCGGGCACCGCGCGCAGGAAGTCGCCGAGGTTGTCGCGGTTCAGGTCGTGCCCGGCGTTCACGTCCAGGCCCGCGGCCTGCGCGGCGCGCGCGGCCGCGGCAAAGCGCTGCAGTTGCGCGGCCTGCTGCGGCGTGCCGTGCGCGGCGGCATAGGGCTCGGTGTAGAGCTCGACGCGGTCGGCGCCGAGCTCGCGCGCCTGCGCCATCGCCTCGGCCTGGGCGTCCATGAAGAGGCTCACGCGTACGCCAAGCGCGCGGCACTCCTCGATCAGCGGGCGCACGCGGGCGCCGTCGCGCTGCAGGTCCCAGCCGTGGTCGGAGGTGAACTGGCCCTCGCCGTCGGGGACGAAGGTGACCTGCTGCGGCCGCAGCGCGCGCACGAAGGGCAGCAGGTTGTGAAAGGGGTTGCCCTCGATGTTGAACTCGGCCTGCGGCCAGGCCTTCAGCAGCGCCGCCAGGTCGTGCACGTCGTGCGCGCGGATGTGGCGCTCGTCGGGCCGCGGGTGCACGGTGATGCCGTCGGCACCGGCCTGCAGCGCAAGCGTCGCCGCGTGCAGCACGTTCGGGATGTCGAGGTGGCGGCTGTTGCGCAGCAGCGCGACCTTGTTGACGTTGACCGAGAGCGCGGTGGCGCCGTCGCGGCGCGCGTCGGCACCGGCCTCGGCGGCGAGCAGGGGGTTCATGGCGGTGCGGGCCTCAGGTGGCGCGCGTGGCGAGCCGGTGCAGCTCCAGCATCAGGCGCCGCGTGCGCAGGGGCGGGGAGCCGGGATGATAGTGAAGCAGCTCGCGCAGCGGCGCGCGCAGCGCCGCCGCCCACGGCGCCACCGCCGCGCGCAGCGCCGCACCGTCGGCCGCGCGCAGCGCGGCCTCGATCGCCGGCCAGGCCGCGCCGGGGACGCCGGGCCTGCCCGGCGCGGCGAGCACGACGCCGGCCTCGGGATGCAGGGTGTAGCGCTGCGCCGGATCGAGCGCGCGCACGGTGAGCGTGACCTCGTCGAGCGTCGGCAGCACGCCGACGCCGCGCAGCAGCGCGAGCTCGAAGGCGCGCAGCGTCGCCTGCACGCCGGCCTCGTCGGCGCCGTGCAGCGAGGCCAGCGCCTCGGCGTAGGCATCGAACAGCCGCTCGTGCGGGTCCTGCCGCGCCAGCAGCGCCAGCAACAGCTCGTTGAGGTGAAAGCCCGCCAGCAGCGCGGCCCCGGCGGGCATGGGCGGGCCGGCGGCGCGTTCGGCGCTGCGCAGCAGGTGGACCTCGGCGGCAGCGTCGGCCGGAGTGCGGCCGAGCTGCACCTGCAGCCGCTGGAAGGGGATCAGCACCGGGCGCAGCTGCGAGTACGGCCGCTTGGCGCCCTTGGCGGCAACGGCGACGCGGCCGCGCTCGCGCGTGAAGAGGTCGACGAGCAGGCTGCTCTCGCTCCAGTCCCAGCGGTGCAGCACGAAGGCCGACAAGGGCGCGGCGGCGGCGGCACGACGCGGGGCGTTCATGGCGCAGTGCGCAGCACAGCACGGGCGCGTGCGGCGCTCACTCGTAGCCGAAGCTGCGCAGGTGCGCCTCGTCGTCGGCCCAGCCCGAGCGCACCTTGACCCACAGCTCGAGGAAGACCTTGGCGTCGAGCAGCCGCTCGAGCTCCAGCCGCGACTCGCTGCCGATGCGCTTGAGGCGCTCGCCGCCCTCGCCGATCACCATGCCCTTGTGCGCGTCGCGCTCGACGACGATGGTGGCGCCGATGCGGTAGAGCGGCCGGGCGCGCGCCGCGGCGGCCTTGGGCGCCTTGGGCGTGCCGGACGTGCCGGACACGCCGGGCGCGCCGGACGCCTCCTCCTCGAAGCGGTCGACGATGACGGTGGAGGTGTAGGGCAGCTCGTCGCCGGTGAGGCGAAAGAGCTTCTCGCGCACGATCTCGCCGGCGAGGAAGCGCTCGCTGCGGTCGGTCAGCATGGCCTCGTCGTAGAGCCATTCCTGCTGCGGCAGATGGGGCTCGATGATGGCGAACAGGCGCTGCACGTCGGCCTCGCGGCGCGCCGACATCGGCACGTACTCGGCGAAGGGGTGGCGCTGCTGCATGTCCTTGAGCCAGGGCAGCATCTCGGTGCGGCGCTTGATCGCGTCGAGCTTGTTGGCCACCAGGATCACCGGCTTGTCGGCCGGCAGCAGGTTCAGCACCTTGGCGTCGTCCAGGCCGAAGCGCCGCGCCTCGACGACGAAGAGCACGAGGTCGACGTCGCCGAGCACCGCCTGCACCGTGCGGTTGAGGTTGCGGTTGAGCGCGGTGCCGTGCGCGGTCTGGAAGCCCGGCGTGTCGACGAACACGAACTGCGTCGCACCCAGGCTGCGCACGCCGGTGATGCGGTGGCGCGTCGTCTGCGCCTTGCGCGAGGTGATGCTGATCTTCTGGCCGACCAGGGCGTTGAGCAGCGTCGACTTGCCGACGTTGGGGCGGCCGACGATGGCGATGAGGCCGCAGCGCCGCGGCGGCTTTGCCGCAGGCTCGCTCATGTCCACGTTCGGGTCCACGTTCATGCTCATGATCGCAGCGGGCCGCCGGGCCGGTCGCCGGCCTCGAGCTGGTCGAGCAGGCGGCGCGCGGCTTCCTGCTCGGCGGCGCGGCGCGAACGGCCCTCGCCGCGTGCGGCCAGGCCGAGCGTGGCCACCGCGCACTCGACCTCGAAGGTCTGCGCGTGCGCCTGGCCGCGCGTGGCGACGATGCGGTAGGCCGGCACCGCGATGCGCCGCGCCTGCAGCCACTCCTGCAGCTCGGTCTTGGCGTCCTTGCTCCAGCCCTGCACCTCGGTGCTCTCGATGAGCTCGCCGAGCAGCCGCTGCACGAGCGCGTGCGCCGCCGCGTAGCCGCCGTCGAGGAAGACCGCGCCGATCACCGCCTCCAGCGCGTCGGCGAGGATCGACGGGCGCTGCGCGCCGCCGCCGCGCTGCTCGCCCTCGGACAGGCGCAGCATCTCGGGCAGGCCCAGTTGCAGCGCGAGGCGGTGCAGGCTGTCCTCGCGCACGAGATGGGCGCGGATGCGCGTGAGGTCGCCCTCGTCGGAACCCGCGAAGCGCTCGAACAGCAGCGCCGAGACGGCCAGCGCGAGCACCGCATCGCCGAGGAACTCCAGCCGCTCGTTGTGCTCGGGGCCGGCGCTGCGGTGCGTGAGCGCACGCGCCAGCAGCCCGGGCTCGTCGAAGCGGTGGGCGAGCCTTTGCTCGAGGGTGCGAAGACGCGGGTCCATGCGCGGCGCAGACGCCGGCTCAGCGCGAGCGCCCCTCGTACTTGATGAGCAGGAAGACCGGCCCGTAGAGCGGGATCTCCTTGTCGTAGGCGAAGCTGAGCACGACCTTGTCGTTCTCCTTGGTCACCTCGAGATCCTTGCCGCCGATGGAGCTGATCGAGTACTCGATGTCCTTCTGCCGCTCGAAGGCCGCGCGCGCCTCGGCCACCGTGCTCGGCGCGGCGGCGGCGATCTTGTCGATCGAGCGCTGGATCGTCAGGTACTCGTTGACGGTCGGGAACACGCGCAGCGCGACGTAGGCGATCGCGCCGATCAGGATGGCCCAGCTCAGCAGCCCGAACAGCGTCAGGCCGCGCTGGCGGCGCGCGCCGCGAAACCGCGGCATCGATACGGGTCGGGACCTCATCTCGCTCGAGTCTCCTGTGCGGCCGAGGGTGCGCGGCGGTCCGTGCCAGTCAGTGGAAGGAACCGATGCGCCCCAGGTTGCCGAAGTTCATCCAGACGAAGAAGGCACGGCCGACGATGTTCTCGTCGGGCACGAAGCCCCAGTAGCGCGAGTCCTGCGAGTTGTCGCGGTTGTCGCCCATCATGAAGTAGTGGCCCGCCGGCACCTTGCAGCTCACGCCCTCGGCCGTGTAGCGGCAATTCTGCGCCATCGGGAAGGTCTTGGGCTCCGGGCCGTAGTAGGCCTGGCGCTGCGGATCGACGAGGATGCGGTGTTCGACCTCGCCCAGCTTCTCGCTGAACAGCGGGCTGTAGCGCAGGCTGTCCTCGTCGTAGAACTCGCCCAGCGCCTTGGTCGGCACCGGCTGGCCGTTGATGCTCAGCCGCTGGTTGGCGTAGCTGATCTCGTCGCCGGGCAGGCCGACGACGCGCTTGATGTAGTCCTGCCGCGGGTCGACCGGGTAGCGAAAGACCATCACGTCGCCGCGCTGCACCGGGTTGTTGTCGAGGATCTTCCTGTTGAGCACCGGCAGCCGGATGCCGTAGTGGAACTTGTTGACGAGGATGAGGTCGCCCACCAGCAGCGTCGGGATCATCGAGCCCGAGGGGATCTTGAAGGGCTCGAAGAGGAAGGAACGCAGCAGGAAGACGATGAGGATGACGGGGAAGAGCCCGGCCGTCCAGTCCAGCCACCAGGGCTGCATGAGCAGGCGCGCCTTGGCCTCCTGCACGTCGCCGTCGACCTTCTCGATGCCCATGCGGGCAAGCTCCTGGCGCCTGGCCGCATCCTGCTGCTCGAGCGAGGCGGCCGCAGCCGCGCGCGCGGGCTTGAAGTGAAAGCGCTCGGCCAGCCAGTACAGCAGCGTGACCATCGTCAGCACGAACAGCAGCAGCGAGAAGTTGCCCGTCCAGCGGCCGAGGAACCAGCCGCCGAGGTAGACGATGAGCGCGCCGTAGAGCGCTGCGGTGAGAGGACTCATGCCGTGAGGATCCGGAGCCGGGTTAGTCGTCGACCTGCAGGATCGCGAGGAAGGCCTCCTGCGGCACCTCGACGCTGCCGATCTGCTTCATGCGCTTCTTGCCGGCCTTCTGCTTCTCGAGCAGCTTGCGCTTGCGGCTGATGTCGCCGCCGTAGCATTTTGCCAGCACGTTCTTGCGCAGCGCCTTGATGTTCTCGCGCGCGATGATGTTGGCGCCGATGGCCGCCTGGATCGCCACGTCGTACATCTGGCGCGGGATCTGCTCGCGCATCTTGGCCGCCACGGCGCGGCCGCGGTACTGGCTCTGCGCGCGGTGCACGATCATCGCCAGCGGGTCGACGCGCTCGCCGTTGATGAGGATGTCGACCTTCACCACGTCGGCGGCGCGGTATTCCTTGAACTCGTAGTCCATCGAGGCGTAGCCGCGCGAGACCGACTTCAGCTTGTCGAAGAAGTCCAGCACGATCTCGGCCAGCGGCAGCTCGAAGGTGAGGTGCACCTGCTTGCCGTGATAGGCCATGTTCAGCTGGATGCCGCGCTTCTGGTTGCACAGCGTCATCACCGGCCCCACGCAGTCCTGCGGCATGTAGAGCTGCACCGTGACGATGGGCTCGCGGATCTCGCGGATGCGCCCCATGTCGGGCATGCGGCTCGGGTTCTCGACCATCTGCACGCTGCCGTCGCCGAGCTCGACCTCGTAGACGACGCTGGGCGCGGTGGTCACGAGGTCCTGGTCGTACTGGCGCTCCAGGCGCTCCTGCACGATCTCCATGTGCAGCAGGCCGAGGAAGCCGCAGCGAAAGCCGAAGCCCAGCGCCTGCGAGACCTCGGGCTCGTAGCGCAGCGAGCTGTCGTTGAGCTTGAGCTTCTCGAGCGCGTCGCGCAGCGAGTCGTACTCGCTGGCCTCGGTCGGGTAGAGGCCGGCGAAGACCTGCGGCTGGATCTCCTTGAAGCCCGGCAGCGGCTCGGCCGCCGGGCCGGCGTTGTTGGGCAGCTTCTTCTCGAGCGTGAGCGTGTCGCCGACTTTGGCCGCGGCCAGCTCCTTGATGCCGGCGATGACGAAGCCGACCTCGCCGGCACGCAGCTCGTCGCGACCCTCGCTCTTGGGCGTGAAGACGCCCAGCTGCTCGATCGGGTAGACGGCATCGGTGGCCATGAGGCGCACGCGCTCGCCCTTGGCCAGCCGGCCGTCGACCACGCGCACGAGCATCACGACGCCGACGTAGTTGTCGAACCAGGCGTCGATGATCATCGCGCGCGGCGGGCCGTCGGCCTGGCCGCGCGGCGGCGGCATGCGCGCGACCACCGCCTCGAGGATGTCGTCGATGCCCATGCCGGTCTTGGCCGAGCAGGCGATGGCGTCGCTTGCGTCGATGCCGATCACGTCCTCGATCTCCGCGCGCGCGCTGTCGGGGTCGGCGCTGGGCAGGTCCATCTTGTTGAGGACCGGGATCACCTCGACGCCGAGCTCGAGCGCGGTGTAGCAGTTGGCCACCGTCTGCGCCTCCACGCCCTGGCTGGCGTCGACGACGAGCAGCGCGCCTTCGCAGGCCGAGAGCGAGCGGCTCACCTCGTAGGAGAAGTCGACGTGCCCGGGCGTGTCGATCAGGTTGAGGTTGTAGACCTCGCCGCTGCGCGCCGTGTACTGCAGCGCCGCGGTCTGCGCCTTGATGGTGATGCCGCGCTCGCGCTCGATGTCCATCGAGTCGAGCACCTGCGCCTCCATCTCGCGATCGGCAAGGCCGCCGCAGCGCTGGATGATGCGATCGGCCAGCGTGCTCTTGCCGTGGTCGATGTGGGCGATGATGGAGAAGTTGCGGATGTGGTTCATGGGGTCACGCGCACCGCGTCGTGCAGCAGGGAGGCGGTGCAGTGGCTGGGGCGAAGACTGGCGCCGCGAGGCGAGGCGAAGGCACTCGAGGAGCTGCGGCGCCGTGCCGAAGCCAAGCAAAAAAAAGGCACGTCAAAGAGGTGACGTGCCTTCCAACAAAAACGTATGGCAACTGCTTGTTGGGACTTCATTGTAGCCAAAACGATCCCGCCGGAAGCCGCGCCAGTGCTTGTTTTCGGGCCGTTGCGGGTTGCCAACAAGGAAATCTGTCAACAGCTTATCAACAGCTTGCCATAGGTCATTCGAGGCGCCGCTGCGCGACCTCGAAGCACGCAGAAAAGGCCGAAAACCGGCCTCGAGAAGACAATTCTAGTCGCACGCGTCGCAAATCGAAGACAAGAGCGACGGCATAGTGTGCGCACGCTGACTTTTCCTTGCTTATAAACTATCGTTCACGCACATGCGATAGCCGTTGCGATTTCGTGATGCGCAAAGACCCGCCATCCTGATCGGCTAGTCGGCCAGCCGCCGCGAGCCCGGGCGCCGCCGCGGCGGGCGGCCGTCGCCCCTCAGCGGCCGGGGCGGACGACGAGGTAGTTGACGGCGTCGCCGCGACGCACCAGCAGGCTGACGTTGCGCGCCTTGTCGAGCTTGGCGGTGACGGCGGCGAACTGCCGCGCATCGGCGATGTCGGCGTTGTCGACGGCAAGGATGACGTCGCCCTCGCGCACGCCGGCACGCGCGGCCGCGCCTTCGACGCCGTCCACGCGCACGCCGCCGCGCACGCGCAGTTCCTTCTTCTGCGCCGCGCTCAGATCGGAGACCGTCAGCCCGAGCGCGCTGCGCGTGGCCGGCGCGGCACTGGGCTCGGCGGGCGCGCCTTGCGCCGTGCGCTCGGCCGCGAACTCGCCCACCGTGAGCGCGAGGTCACGCGTGCCGCCGCGGCGAAAGACCTGCAGCGTGACGCGCGCGCCCGGCTTGGTGTTGCCGATGATGCGCGGCAGGTCGCTCGACTTCTCGACCGGCTTGCCGTCGACCTTGACGATGATGTCGCCGGCCTCGACGCCGCCCTTCTCCGCGGCCTGTCCGGGCTCGACCGCCTGCACCAGCGCGCCGGCCGGCTTGCCCAGGCCGATGGCCTCGGCGACCTCCTTGGTCACCGGGCCGATCTGCACGCCGATGCGGCCGCGGATCACGCGCCCGCTCGTGCGCAACTGGTCGGCCACGCGCATCGCCTCGTCGATCGGAATCGCGAACGAGATGCCCATGAAGCCGCCCGAGCGGCTGTAGATCTGCGAGTTGATGCCCACCACCTCGCCGCGCAGGTTGATCAGCGGCCCGCCCGAGTTGCCCGGGTTGATCGCCACGTCGGTCTGGATGAAGGGCACGTACTCGCCGGTGTCGCGCGCCTTGGCGCTGACGATGCCCGCGGTCACCGTGTTCTCGAGGCCGAAGGGCGAGCCGATGGCCATCACCCACTCGCCGACCTTCAGGCGCTGGCTGTCGCCGATCTTCACGGAGGGCAGGCCGCTGGCCTCGATCTTCACCAGCGCGACGTCGGTGCGCTGGTCGGCGCCGATCACCCGCGCCTTGAACTCGCGCTTGTCGGTGAGCGTGACCATGAGCTCGTCCGCGCCATCGACGACGTGGGCGTTGGTCATGATGTAGCCGTCGGCGCCGAGGATGAAGCCCGAGCCGACGCCGCGCTGGCGCGGCTGCTCGTCGTCGTCCCCGCGTGGCGCGTTGCGCGGATCGGCGCGCCCGCCGGGCAAGGGAATGCCGAAGCGGCGGAAGAACTCCTCCACGTTCGGGTCGAGCCGCCCCAGGCTGCCGTGCGGCTGGCCGCGCTCGAGCGTGCGGATGTTCACCACCGCCGGGCCGACGCGCTCGACCAGCTCGGTGAAGTCCGGCAGCGCCCCGGGCTGCGCCCGCGACGGCTGCGGCCAGCCGGCGATCAGGCTCGCCAGCAGCAGGGCCAGCAGGCCCCACTGGCGAAGGCCGCGCAGGCGGCGCTGGGCGAAGGTGGGGTCCAACGGATGTTGCATGCCATCAGCTCCAGGGGCGGGGAAGAGTGAACGAAAGGAAGGCCAGCGCGGCGCTCGCGCAGCGGCGATAACGCGGCAGCCGGCCTCACGGCCGACGCTGCAAGGCGTCGAAGAAGGCCTGCAGTGTCGGCAGCGGGGCATCGCCGACAAGGGTGAGCCAGAACTCGCCCTTGCGCTCGGAGAGGGAATGCGTCGCGCCGAACCGGGCGCGCAGCGGCTTGCGCGGCGCCGCCGCGGCTATGGGTTCGACGAAGAGCGAGACATGCGTGAGGCCGTCGCTGAACACCGCCTGCAGCCCCTCGGGCCGCTGGACTTCGCCGTCGGCTGCCGCCTCGCGGCTGGCCGGCCGCTTCACGCAGGCGGTGAGCCGAAAGCCCGGCGGCGCCGGCGCCAGCGTCCAGCCCTCGGCCTCCAGCGCCGTCGACACCTGCACCGGCCGCAGCACGCGCAGCCGGGCGGACTGGCGGATCGGCTGCAGCACCGACTCGGGCTGCGCGCGCACGCCGATCTCGACGCTCGAGAAGCCGGTCGATTCGAGCACGGCGCCGTCGGCGTCGAGGATCTCGGCGCGCAGCATCAAGCCGGTCTCGCGGTCGGCCCACAGCCGCTGCGCGTAGCGCAGCGCATCGCGCGGCTGCAGCCGCAGCACGCGCGCCTCGCGCCCGGCCACGCGGGCCTGCCCTTCGTCGCGCAGTTCGTATTGCAGCAGCGCGCTCGGATCGACCGACTGCGTGACCGAAGGCAGCGGCGACGTGGGCCTGCCCTGCTCGACCACCGTCACGCCGCTGCCCGGCCAGACCGTGTGCACCCGCTCGTTGTGCCGGTAGACCTGCCGCGGCCGGCCATCCAGCGTCTCGATGCGCTCGTAGACCTGGTCACCGACGCAGAAGTGCGCGACGCGCGAACTCGACATCACGCCCGTGGCCGTGACGTACATCATCGTGCCCTGGTAGTTGCGGCTGCTGGCTGCCGCGCGCATGCGGGCGAGCCAGGCCTGCGCATCGCCCGGCGCCGCGGCGGCGGCCGGGGCGGCTTCCGCGGGCACGCCTTCGACCGGCCCGGCGACGGCCGTGGCCGGCAGCAGCGGGAACAAGGCAAGCAGCGCAAGCAGCGAGGCCAGGGCCAGCCCTGCCGCCCGGCGCCCGGGGAGACACGGCGGCGCGCTCACCGCTGCGGCGCGAGCAACTCGTTGTCCCGCGGCCAGGCCCCGGGCATCGCCACCGGCAAGGGCGCGAGCGCGCCGCGGTGCGCGTCGATGTAGGCGTCCAGCCGCGCGTCGCGGATCAGTTGCCGGTCGCGCACCAGCATCGGCTGCTCGGAGGCGCGCGGCGCGGCCGCGATCGGCATCGGCATCGGCATCGGCATCGGCGTCTGCGCCGGCATCGACACCATGGTCGCCGCCCGCGGCGCCGCCGGCCCCGCGCTCACCGCCTGCTCGCCCCAGCCCGCAGCGGGCGCCGACGCGTCCGGTCGCATCAGGACGACCGCCGACCCGACCACCATCACGCCGGCCAGGCCGGCGGCCATCGCCGCCGGGGCAGGCCAGCGCCGCGTCGCACGGGTCGGCGCCGACGCGAGGGGCGGCCGCGGCGGCGCAGGCAGCGGCCCAGGCGCCAGCGGCACCGGTTCGCGCGCGATGCGCTCGCGCAGTCCCTCGAGAAAGCGCGCGTCCGGCGGCCGCGCCGGACTCAGTTCGTCGGACCGCAGCACATCGCCGATCAGGTGGTAGAGCTGCCAGTCGCGGCGCAGATCCGCGTCGGTGCGCCAGCAGCGGCAGGCCGCGTCGAGCTCCCCGCCACCGCCTTCGCCGTCGATGAGGCTGGAGAGGCGCTCGCCCGCGGGCGGCGGGTCATCGGGGTCCGGTGGTGGCAGGGGCTTGTTGCGCATGGCTTCGGGGGAAAGGCGATAGGCTGGAAACGCGACTCACCAGCGGACACCCTCGCGGGTGTCCAGCAGCGGGCGCAGGCGCGCCGCGATGGCTTCGCGCGCGCGAAAGATGCGGGAACGGACGGTGCCGATCGGGCAGTTCATGACCTCGGATATCTCTTCGTAGCTCAGGCCTTCGATCTCGCGCAGGGTGATCGCCTGGCGCAATTCCTCCGACAAGGCCTCGATCGCCGCGTTCACCGCGGCCGCGATCTCCTTGCTGGCCAGCAGCGCCTCGGGCGTCTCGCCGTCGCTTAGTTCGTTCTCGACGCGGGAAGGTTCCTCCCCGTCCTCGCCGCGCGCGAGGCTGGCCTCGGCCACCAGCGGGTCGCGCCTGAGGTCGGCCAGCGCCTTCTTCGCGCTGTTGATGGCGATGCGGTAGAGCCAGGTGTAGAAGGCGCTCTCGCCGCGGAACTGCGGCAGCGCACGCCAGGCGCGGATGAAGGTCTCCTGCGCGACGTCCTGGACCAGCTCGGGGTCGCGCACCATGCGCGCGATCAGCCGCTCGATGCGGCGCTGGTACTTGAGCACCAGCATCTCGAAGGCCGCGGCCTCGCCGCGGCGCGCACGCTCGACGAGCAGGATGTCGGCGTCCGGCGCGTCAGCCATGGCGCTCGACGGGCGGCTGCGCGGCGACCTGCGTCCGCCCGCCATGCGCCCGCAGCGCCGCGCGCGCCAAGTGAGCGCTCGCGCCGCAGGCGTCGGGCTGGAACGGCAGCCAGTGCGCGCGAGCGTCTTCGCCGCGCCAGCGCAGCAGCATCCAGCCACCGCAGTCCATCGTCACGTCCGGCCAGCCGGCCGCGCCGTCCAGCCGCCAGGTGCTGCCGTCCCAGGCCAGCCGCCGCTGCGGCGCCCGCGCCAGGCGCGGACCGACCCGGGCCGCGGCCAGCAGTGCCGCGCCGAGCACCACCGCCGCGAGCGGCAGCCCGGCGATGCCTGCGCGCTCGGCCAGCCAGCCGCCGAGGCTTGCGCACGCGCAGGCCGCGAGCAGGGTCGCGCCAAGCGCCCAGCGCGCGCTGCGGCCACAAGGCATCTGCACCGGCGGTGCGGCGTGCATGCCGCCTCAGGCGCGCGCGAACAGCAGCGTGCCGTTGGTCCCGCCGAAGCCGAAGTTGTTCTTCATCGCGACCTCGATGCGCATGCTGCGCGCTTCGTTGGCGCAGTAGTCGAGGTCGCACTCGGGGTCGGGGTCGGTGAGGTTGATCGTCGGCGGCGCGACCTGGTGGTGCAGCGCAAGCACCGAGAACACCGACTCGATGCCGCCGGCCCCGCCCAGCAGGTGGCCGGTCATCGACTTCGTCGAGCTGATCACCAGCCGGTCCTTGGCAGCGGCGCCGAAGGCGGCCTTCACGGCGTTGGTCTCGTTGAGGTCGCCCAGCGGCGTCGAGGTGCCGTGCGCGTTGAGGTAGTCGACCTGGTCCGGGTTGATGCCCGCGTCGCGCAGCGCCGCCTGCATCGAGCGGCGCGGGCCGTCGACGTTGGGCGCGGTGATGTGGTGGGCGTCGCCGCTCATGCCGAAGCCGATGACCTCGGCGTAGACGCGCGCACCGCGCGCCAGCGCATGCTCGCGCTCCTCGAGCACCAGCACGCCCGCGCCCTCGCCGATGACGAAGCCGTCGCGGCCGCGGTCCCAGGGTCGCGAGGCGCCGGCCGGGTCGTCGTTGCGGGTGGACAGCGCGCGCGCCGCGGCAAAGCCGCCCACGCCCAGCGCCGAGATCGTCGAATCCGCGCCGCCGGCGATCATCACGTCGGCGTCGCCGTACTGGATCAGCCGCGCCGCCATGCCGATGCCGTGCAGCCCGGTCGTGCACGCGGTGACGACCGCGAGGTTGGGGCCGGTGTAGCCCAGGCGGATCGAGACGTGCCCGGAGATCATGTTGATGATCGAGCCCGGGATCAGGAAGGGCGAGATGCGGCGCGCGCCGCGCTCGTGGAATTCCTTGTAGTTGGCCTCGATCATCGGCAGGCCGCCGATGCCCGAGCCGACCAGGCAGCCCACGCGCGCGGCCTTCTCCTCGCCGAGCGCTTCGCCGTGCGGCAGCCCGGCGTCGGCCACCGCCTGCAGCGAGGCGGCGACGCCGTAGTGCACGAAGGTGTCGACGTGGCGCGCCTCCTTGGCGGGGAACACGCCCTCGACGCTGAAGTCGCGGACTTCCCCGGCGATGCGCGAGTTCATCGTCGAGACGTCGTACTTCGTCACCGGACCCACTCCCGAGCGGCCGGCGACGAGGTTGGCCCAGGCCTCGGCCACCGTGTTGCCCACGGGGCTGACGATGCCAAGGCCGGTGACGACGATGCGTCGCTTGCCCATCATCCCGACGCTCAGGCCTTCTGGTGCGCCACCGCGTAGTCGATCGCCAACTGCACGGTGGTGATCTTCTCGGCTTCCTCGTCGGGGATCTCGATGCCGAACTCGTCTTCCAGCGCCATCACCAGTTCGACGGTATCGAGCGAGTCCGCGCCCAGGTCGGCGACGAAGGCCTTCTCGTTGCTCACGTCGGCCTCAGGCACGCCGAGTTGCTCGGCGATGATCTTCTTGACTCGTGCTTCGATGTCGCTCATGACTCCTCCGGGAGTGGGGTTCGAAAAACAGCGCGCGATTCTACCGACGCCGCCCCGGCGGCCCGCAGGCCGGCCCGGGCGCAGCCGCCGCGCGCTCAGCTCATGTACATGCCGCCGTTGACGTGCAGTTCGGCGCCGGTGATGTAGCCGGCCTGCGGCGAGGCGAGGAAGGCCACCGCGTGCGCCACGTCCTCGGGCGTGCCCAGGCGCGCCAGCGGGATCGCCGAAAGCAGCGCGGTCTTCTGCTGCTCGGAGAGCGCATCCGTCATGTCGGTGGCGATGAAGCCCGGCGCCACGCAGTTCACCGTGATGGCGCGGCTGCCCAGCTCGCGCGCCAGCGCCCGCGTCATGCCGGCCACGCCGGCCTTGGCCGCCGCGTAGTTGGCCTGCCCGCCGTTGCCGCTGGCGCCGACCACCGAGGTGATGTTGACGATGCGGCCGTAGCGCTGCTTCATCATCGTGCGCATGGCCGTGCGGCAGGCGTGAAAGACCGCCTTCAGGTTGGTGTCCAGCACCGCGTCCCAGTCCTCGTCGCGCATGCGCATGGCCAGGCCGTCGCGGGTGATGCCGGCGTTGTTGACCAGCACGTGCAGCGCCCCGCGCTGCTTGACGATGGCGTCGATGGCGGCGTCCAGCGCCGGGCCGTCGTTGACGTTCAGGCAGATGCCTTCGCAGCCGGGGTAGGCGGAGAGCGCCGCGCCGATGGCCGCGGCGCCGGCTTCGGTCGTCGCCGTACCGATGACCTGCATTCCCTGCGCGGCAAGCACCGCCGCAATCGCCCGGCCGATGCCGCGCGAGGCGCCGGTGACGAGGGCCACCTGGCCCGGCGTCGTCGGCGTGGCGGTCGAAATCGTCGTCGGTGCGGTCACTGGACTATCCTCCGCGCTGCGCGCTGCGGAATGAGCGCTTGGGAGCGGCCCGGCGCGCTCATGCCAGCAACTCCCTGGCCTGCGCGAGCGAGGCCGGATCGAGGACGGTCGTCGTGCGCAGCTCCGGGGCGATGCGCTTGACCATGCCCGAGAGCACCTTGCCGGGGCCGCACTCGATGATCGCCGAGACGCCGCGCGCCTGCATCGCCTGCACGATCTCGACCCAGCGCACCGGGCCGAAGGCCTGGCGGTAGAGCGCGTCGCGGATCGCCGCGGCCTCGCGCGGCGCCTGCACGTCGATGTTGTTGATCACGGCGATCGCGGGCGCCGCAAAGGCCGTGGCCTGCAGCACCGGCTTCAGTTCGTCGGCCGCGGGCTTCATCAGCGCGCAGTGGAAAGGCGCCGAGACCGCCAGCGGCAGCGCGCGCTTGGCGCTCGCGGCCTTCAGCGCCTCGCAGGCGGCGTCCACCGCCGCCTTGGCGCCGGAGATCACCGTCTGCCTGGGGTCGTTGAAGTTGGCGGCAGAGACGACCTGCCCGGTCTGCGCCTGCACCTCGGCACAGACGCGGCCGATCTCGGCGGCGTCCAGGCCGAGGATCGCCGCCATCGCCCCCTGCCCCACCGGCACCGCGCGCTGCATCGCCTGCGCGCGCAGGCGCACCAGCGGCAGGGCCTGCGACAGCGTCAGCGCCCCGGCCGCCACCAGCGCCGTGTACTCGCCCAGCGAATGCCCGGCGACGACCGCAGGAGAAAGCCCGGTCTCGGCCAGCCAGGCGCGCTGGCAGGCGATGCCCGCGACCAGCATCACCGGCTGCGTGTTGGTGGTGAGCTCGAGCGCCTCCTTCGGGCCCTCGCGGATCAGGCGGCCGATGTCCTCGGACAGCGCCTGCGAGGCCTCCTCGAGCACCTCGCGCACGGCCGGGTGATCGCCCCAGGCGTCGAGCATGCCCACGCTCTGCGAACCCTGGCCGGGAAAGACGAATGCGAAATCAGCCATCTCGAGCCACGTCAGAAATCCAGGAGCACCGCGCCCCAGGTGAAGCCGCCGCCCACGCCCTGCAGCAGCACGCTCTGGCCGCGGGCGATGCGGCCACCGCGCACCGCCACGTCCAGCGCCAGCGGAATCGAGGCCGCCGAGGTGTTGCCGTGCTCGTCGACGGTGACGACCAGGCGCTCGGCCGGCACGCCCAGGCGCCGCGCCGCGCTGTGCATGATGCGCAGGTTGGCCTGGTGCGGGATCATCCAGTCGATGCTCTGCGCGCTGCGCCCGGCCTTGGCGAGCACCGAGCGCGAGACGCTGTCGAGCACGCCGACCGCGAGCTTGAAGACCGCCTGCCCGTCCATGCGCACGAAGGGGTCGCCGGTGACCGCGCCGCCGGCCACCTGGCCGGGGACGCAGAGGATGTCGACGTGCCGGCCGTCGGCGTGCAGCTCGCTGGCGAGGATGCCGGGCGCGTCGCTCGCCTCGAGCACGACGGCGCCGGCGCCGTCGCCGAAGAGCACGCAGGTCGTGCGGTCCTTGAAGTCGAGGATGCGCGAGAAGACCTCGGCGCCGATCACCAGCGCCCTGCTGGCAAGGCCGGTGCGGATCATCGAGTCCGCCAGCGCCAGCGCGTAGACGAAGCCGGTGCACACCGCCTGCACGTCGAAGGCCGCGCCGCCGTGGATGCCCAGCTTGCGCTGCACGATGCAGGCGGTGGAGGGGAAGACCATGTCCGGCGTCGAGGTGGCGAGCACGACGAGGTCGATCTCCTCGGGCCTGCGGCCGGCGGCCTCGAGGGCATGGCGCGCGGCCTGCACGGCGATGTCGCTGGTCTGCACGCCCGGCGCGACGAAGTGGCGTGCGCGGATGCCGGTGCGCTCGACGATCCAGGCGTCGCTGGTCTCAATGCCGTCGGCGGCCAGGCGCTCGGCCAGTTCGGCGTTGTCGACGCGCTGCGGGGGCAGGTGGCTGCCGGTGCCGGTGATGCGCGAGTGTCTCGCGGGGCTGGGGTTCATGCGACTCGTCGGGCCGGATCCACGGGTGCCGCGGCGGCGCTGCCATCGGCCAGGGCGGGTATCGAAGGCATCGTCTGGGCAAGGCGATCCTGCACGCGCTGCAGCAGCCGATGGCGCGCCGCATCATACGCGCGCCGCAGCGCGTGCTCGAAGGCCAGCGCATCGGCCGAGCCGTGGCTCTTGAAGACCAGGCCGCGCAGGCCCAGCAGCGCCGCGCCGTTGTAGCGGCGCGGGTCGACGCGCGCCTTGAAGCGCTTGAGCACCGGCAGCGCGACGAGCGCCGCCAGCTTGGAGGGCAGGCCGCGCGTGAACTCCTGGCGCATGAACTCGGTGATCATCGTCGCCAGGCCCTCGGAGGTCTTGAGCATCACGTTGCCGACGAAGCCGTCGCAGACGACGACGTCGCTCGTGCCCTTGTAGATGTCGTTGCCCTCGACGTTGCCGAGGAAGTTCAGGTGCCCGGCCTCGTGCGCCGCGCGCAGCAGCTCGCCGGCCTGGCGGATGGTCTCGCCGCCCTTGATGATCTCCTCGCCGATGTTGAGCAGGCCAACCTTGGGCTCCCAGGCCTCGTCGTCCTGCATCGCGGCGGCGAGTGCCGCGCCCATGACCGCGAACTGCAGCAGGTGCTCGGCGGTGCAGTCGACGTTGGCGCCGAGGTCGAGCACGGTCGTCGTGCGGTCCGCCTGGTTGGGCATGGCGTAGGCGATCGCCGGCCGCTCGATGCCCTGCATCGTCTTCAGCACGTAGCGCGACAGCGCCATCAGCGCACCGGTGTTGCCGGCCGAGACGCAGGCCTGCGCGGCCGGCGGCTGGCCCTCGCGGCCCTTCACCTGGCTGATCGCCACGCGCATCGACGAGTCGCGCTTGTGGCGCATCGCGGTCTCGATGGGATCGTCCATCGCGACCACCTGCGAGGCGGCCACGCGCGCGCAGCGCGGCCAATCCGCCGTCTGCGCCAGCACCTCGGGGGCGCCCACGAGCAGCAGGCTGGCGTCGGGATGATGGTCGAGAAAGGCCCGGCAGGCCGGCAGCGTGCTGGCCGGGCCGTGGTCGCCGCCCATGCAGTCGACGGCGATGCAGGTCGAGGTCATCGCCTGGAGCGGGGCTCGGGAAGAGGCGCCGGGGGGACCGCGGAGATCGGGCAGGGCGGGCGAGACCGCGGGATGCTGCTTCGCGACGGCCCGTCCGTCGCGGACCGGCGGCCGGCGGCCCTCATGCCTGGATCATGCCTGGGATCAGGCGTCGGCCTTGGTCTTCAGGATCTTGCGGCCGCGGTAGAAGCCCGTCGGGCTGATGTGGTGGCGCAGGTGCACCTCGCCGGTGGTCGGCTCGATCGCCGTGCCCGGCGCGGCCAGCGCGTTGTGCGAGCGATGCATGCCGCGCTTGGACGGCGACTTCTTGTTCTGCTGAACGGCCATGGGGTTCTCCTGGATCCTGGAATCGGGGCCCGGGGAAACCTGTTCCGCCGCGCGCGCAAGCCTGCGGGCCGCGTTCCTGCAGCCACGCCGCTGCGGCCCTGATCCTGCAAAGCCGGCAAGTATAGCATCGCCCGCGCCGCAGGCGAGTCAGTGTCAGGGTCTCAGCGCGGCGGGCGCCGCAGCGCCGCCAGCCCGGCGAAGGGGCCGGCGAGGGGCTCGGCGGCGGCCTCGGCCGCTGCGGGCAGCGGCTGCGGGCAGGCCTCGTGGCGCGGCACCAGCGGCAGGTCCAGCAGCAGCTCGTCCTCGAACAAGGCGTGCAGGTCGAGTTCGCGCGTGAGGACGAGCACCTCGTGCTCGACTTCGCCGTCCAGCTGCTGCGCCATCGCCTCGTCGGCGACGAACTGGCAGCTGCGCTCGATCGCCAACGCCTGCAGCACCGGGCCGAGGCAACGCTGGCAGGCCAGCGGCAGCGCCGCCTGCGCGCGCAGGTGCAGCCAGGTCTGGCTGGCGCCGCCGCGCACCGGCAGCTCCTCGCCGCGGACCGCCCACTGCAGTTGCCCCGGCACGGCACCGTCGTCCGCGGCCAGCAGCAGCGGAGCCAGGCGCGCAAAGCCCGCCAGCGGCCACTGGCCCGCCAGCTCGCCGCCCGCGCGGGCGAACGCGCGCACGTCCAGGCGCCGCGGAGCGAAGCTCTTCTTCATCGCGCCGGCAGTGTAGCGGCGCGCCCCTGCCTTGCCGCGACATGCCTTGCCGCGACAATGCCGGCGATGAGCTGCACCGCCCCCGCCCCCGCCCTCCTCCTCGCCTCCACCTCGCGCTACCGGCGCGAGCTGCTGCAGCGCCTGCGCCTGCCCTTCGAGGTCGTCGCCCCCGCGGTCGACGAAACGCCGCAGCCCGGCGAGGCGCCAGCGGCCCTTGCGCTGCGGCTGGCGCAGGCCAAGGCACGCGAGGTCGCCCGGCGCCACCCGCAGGCGATCGTGATCGGCTCGGACCAGGTCGCCGACCTCGACGGCGAGCCGATCGGCAAGCCCGGCACGCACGAGCGCGCGGTCGCGCAACTGCAGCGCATGAGCGGCCGCACGCTCGTCTTCCAGACCGCCGTCGCCGTGGCCTGTGCCGCGCGCGGCTTCGAGCGCGCCGTGCTGGCGCCGGTGCGCGTCACGGTGCGCCCGCTGGCTGCCGACGAGATCGAGCGCTACCTGCGGCTCGAGCAGCCCTACGACTGCGCCGGCAGCGCCAAGTCGGAGACGCTGGGCATCGCGCTGCTGTCGGCGATCGAGAGCGACGACCCGACCGCCCTCGTCGGCCTGCCGCTGATCCGCACCTGCGCGCTGCTGCGCGAGGCCGGCCTGGACCCGCTGGCCGCGGCCGCGCCATGAAGGACGGCGACCGCGGGCGGCTGCTGCTCGTCCCCAACACGCTGGACCACGGCAGCGAGCCGGTGCCGATCGAGGCGGTGCTCGCGCGCGGCGTGCTGGAGCAGGCGGCCGCGCTGCGGCACTGGGTGGTCGAGGACGCGCGCAGCGCGCGCGCCTTCCTGAAGCGCGTCGCGGTGCTGACGCCGCTGGCCGCGCCGCTGCAGGAGATCGCGATCGCCGAGCTGCCGCGCCCGCGCAAGGGCAGCGGGCAGGCGCCGCCGGCCGCGGCCTGGGCCGCCTTGCTGCAGCCGGCCCTTGGCGGCCACGACCTCGGGCTGCTCTCCGAGGCCGGCCTGCCGGCGGTGGCCGACCCGGGCGCGCAACTGGTCGCCGCCGCGCACGACGCGGGCCTGCGCGTGCTGGCGCTCCCCGGGCCGAGCGCGCTGATGCTGGCGCTGGCCGCCAGCGGCCTGGACGGCCAGAGCTTCGCCTTCGTCGGCTACCTGCCGCAGGACGCGGCCGCGCGCGAGCGCCGGCTGCGCGAGCTGGAGGCGCTTTCGCAGCGGCAGCGGCAGACGCAGCTCTTCATCGAGACGCCTTACCGCAACGCGGCGCTCGCCGCGGCGCTGCTGGCGGTGCTGCAGCCGTCGACGCGGCTGGCGATCGCCTGCGGCCTGACGCTGCCGGCAGGGTGGAGCCGCTGCCAGCGCGTGGCCGACTGGCGTCGCGCGCCGCCGACCCTGCCCGACCGCCTGCCGGCGGTGTTCGCGCTGCGCGCGGACTGAACGCCAGCGCACCCGCGGCTTCAGCCGCCGAGCAGCGCGGCGACCTTCTTCTTCGGCCGGATGTTGGGCGTCTTCGACGGCAGCTCGGTCTTGCCGCGCTCCCAGGCCGGAGCGGCGTCCTGCGGCTCCTCGTAGGGGCGGTCGAAGAAGGGATCGCGCACCGGCGCCGGGCCGCTGCGCCGCGGCAGCGGCGCCGCCTCGGCGCGAAGCTCGCGACGGGCCGGCCAGCGTTCGTCCGCGCGCGCCTCGCCGCGATCGTCTTCGCGCGGGCGCCGGCGCGGGCGCATGTCCTCGAGCTCGAAGGGCTCGATCTCGATCGTCTTCTTGATCAGGCGCTCGATCTCGCCGATCTGGCGCGCATCGTCGCGCGTCACCAGCGTCACCGCCAGGCCCGAGGCGCCGGCGCGGCCGGTGCGGCCGATGCGGTGCACGTAGTCCTCGGCGTTGAAGGGCACGTCGAAGTTGAAGACCGCCGGCAGGTCGGCGATGTCCAGCCCGCGCGCGGCCACGTCGGTGGCCACCAGCAGATCGACCTCGCCGCGCTTGAAGGCGTCGAGCGACTTCAGCCGCTCGTCCTGCGACTTGTCGCCGTGCAGCGCCGCGGTCTTCAGGCCGTCGCGCTCGAAGGCACGCGCCAGCCGCGCCGCACCGAGCTTGGAGTTGACGAAGACGATGGCCTGCGCCAGCTCGCGCTCGCGCAGCAGCTGGCGCACCGCGGCGCGCTTGTCGTCGTCGGCGACGCGGTAGAAGCGCTGCTCGACGGTCGAGGCGGTGGCATTCGGGCGCGCCACCTCGACGGTGACCGGGTCCTGCAGGTAGCTCTCGGCCAGGCGCTTGATCTCGGGCGAGAAGGTCGCCGAGAAGAGCAGCGTCTGGCGCTGCCTTGGCAGGTAGGACAGGATGCGCTGCAGGTCGGGCAGGAAGCCGATGTCCAGCATGCGGTCGGCCTCGTCGAGCACGACGTACTCGACCTGGTTGAGCACCGCGTTCTTCGCCTCGATGTGGTCCAGCAGCCGCCCTGGCGTGGCGATCAGCACCTCGACGCCGGCCTTGAGCTGCAGCGTCTGCGGCTTCATGTCGATGCCGCCGAAGACCACCGCCGAGCGCAACTGCGTGTGTTTGGCGTAGTTCTTGACGTTGGCCGCCACCTGGTCGGCAAGCTCGCGCGTGGGGGCGAGCACGAGGGCGCGCACCGGATGGCGCGCCGGCGACATGCTGGCGTTCTCGTGGCGCAGCATCTTCTGCAGCAGCGGCAGCGAGAAGGCCGCCGTCTTGCCGGTCCCGGTCTGCGCCGCCCCCATCACGTCGCGGCCGGCGAGCACGATCGGAATCGCCTTGGCCTGGATCGGGGTCATGGATTCGTAGCCCGAATCGGCCACGGCCCGCAGCAGCTTGGCATCGAGCGCCAGGCTGTCGAACCGCGCAGCGGGCGCGGTCACCGTTGAAGTTTCACTCACCTGCGCATTATCCCGCAGGGGCTCTGGCAGGTAAGGCAGGTCGCCAGAAGCAGGCCGCAAGGACGGCGAACGCACGGACCGACGGCGCATTCGTTGCTCGGATGCAACGTCCTGACATGTTGGGCACGGGTCAATCGCCACTGCGGCGAACGGGCAGCGTAGGCTCCCGCGCTCGCGAAACCGCGACGCCTCCCGCGGCCTGCCTCATCCATCGAATCGACAGGCGCCGCAGAATTTGTAACCACCGGCCCGTACGCCAGGGCGCGTCTCCCCTAGAATTTCACGCGTCATGAGTTTGTCGACAGCGCGCGCGGCCGAGCCGGAAAACACGAAGAAGGGCCGCCCATCGGGATCGGTGGTCGATTCCCTGCTGGCGCCGTGGGAGGAATTCCGCCGCGTCATCCCCCTCGTCTCGCTGAAGTCGCTCGGGCTGCGCACGAACCCTGCGGTGCCCAAGGTCGCGGTGCTGATGTGCACCATGCAGGGGCAGCGCTTCCTCGCCGAGCAGCTCAACTCGATCGCCATCCAGAGCCATCCGCGCTGGGCCATCTGGGCCTCGGACGACGGCTCGGGCGACCACACGCACGCCATCCTCGAGTACTACCAGGCGCACTGGGGCCGCGACCGCCTCTCGATCCACGACGGCCCGGCCGAAGGCTCGACGGCGAACTTCCTCTCGCTCACCTGCCGCGCCGACATCGACGCCGACCACTTCGCCTACGCCGACCAGGACGACGTCTGGGAGTCCGACAAGCTCGAGCGCGCGGTCGAGTGGCTTGGCAGCGTCCCGCCCGACGTCCCGGCGCTCTACGGCTCGCGCACGCTGCTCGTCGACGCGCGCAACCAGCACATCGGCTACTCGCCGCTCTTCACCCGGGCGCCGAGCTTTCGCAACGCGCTGGTGCAGAGCATCGCGGGCGGCAACACCATGGTCTTCAACCGCGCCGCGCGCGACCTGCTGCGCCAGGCCGGCGAGAGCGTCGAGGCCATCACGCACGACTGGTGGGCCTACATGCTGGTCACCGGCTGCGGCGGCCAGGTGCACTACGACCCCTACCCGACCGTGCGCTACCGCCAGCACGAGGGCAACCAGTTCGGCTCCAACGCCACCGTGCTCGCCCAGGCCAGCCGCGCGCGGCAGCTGCTGCAGGGGCGATTCCGCGGCTGGGTCGACGCCAATCTCCTGGCCCTGGAGCGGGTCCGTTGGCTGCTCACGCCGGAAAACCAGCGCGTGCTGGACGCCTTCATCGAGGCGCGGCAACGCCGCCTGCCGGGGCGGCTGGCCGGGCTGCGCGAGGCCGGCATCTTCCGCCAGACCCTGCTCGGCAACCTCGGGCTGACCGCTGCGGCGCTGATCAACCGGCTTTGACGCCGCGGCGGGCTGCTCGCCCCCTCCCCCTTTGGCCGCAGCCGATTCGCCTCCCCTGTCCGTCGGCCATGCCGCGGCGACCGCCGCCGTGCTCGTCGTCCACGGCGAAGCCGGGGCACTGGCCGATGCACTGAAGGAGCTGGCCGCGCGCGTGGCCCGCGTCGTCGTCGTCGACAACAACGAGGCGCCTTCGGCCGGACTCGCCGAGCTCGCCGGGCTCGCCGGGGTCGAACTGCTGCACCACGGCAACCGCGGCGGCCTGGCCGGCGCCTACAACCGCGCGCTGCGGCACCTGCGGGAACCGGCAAGTCCTGCCGCGCCCGCGCCGCGGCAGATCGTCTTCGTCGACCAGGACTCCGACCCCGCCGTGCTCGGCGCCTTCCTCGCCGACCCCGAGGTGAACGCCCTGCTCGCGCGCGACGACGTGGCCGCGGTGGCGCCCGCCTACCGCGACCGCGCCACCGGGCTGCGCGCGCGCTACATCGAGCTCGGGCGCTGGCGCCTGCAGCACCTGCCGCGCGAGTTCGAGGGCCTGCGCCGCGTCGCCTTCGTCGTCAATTCCATGTCGGCCTGGCACGTGCAGGCGCTGGCACGGCTCGGCGACTTCGACGAACAGCTCGCGATCGACCATGTCGACACCGAGCACGGCCTGCGCGCGCGCCGGCAGGGCTTGTCGGTGTGGGTGCACGGCAGCCACGTCTTCGCCCACTCCATCGGCCAGCGCCGCCGCTACCGCCTGTTCGGGCGCGAGCTGCAGGCCACCGGCCACGGGCCGGCGAGGCGGCGGCTGATCGGCCGCAACACCGTGCTGCTGCTGCGCCGCTGGGGCCTGCGCGAGCCGGCCTTCGCGCGCCTGTGCCTGCTGCGCATGGCCTACGAGGCGGTGGGCATCGTGCTCGCCGAAGACCGGCGCCTGCGCAAGCTCGGCGCGCTGCTGGCCGGCGCCGGGCAAGGCCTCGTCGGGCGGAGCCGGCGATGACGCCTGCCCGCGGCGCCGCGCGCACGCTCCCGCTGGCGGCCCTGGCCCTGGCCTGGATCGCCTACCTGCCGATCGGCGTGCAATACCTCGCCTTAGGCCTCTGCCTCCTGCTCTCGCTGGCGGCGCTCGCGCAGCAGCAGCGGCTTGGCGAGCTGGTCCGCCACCCCTTTTTCCTTGCCGCGCTCGCGCTCTGGGGCTGGCTTCTGCTATCCAGCGCCTGGAGCCCGGCCCCGGCGCACAGCATCCTCTCGCACCTCTGGATGGTTGCACTGCCGCTGCTCACCCTGCCGCTGGCCTTCGCGCTCGAGCCGGCCGCTGCGCTGCGCGCGCGGCGCCACATCGTCGCCGCAGCCGCAGTGGTGAGTGGGTTCATGCTGGTCGCCGCGGTGGGCCGGTTGCCGGCGGCCCCCACCTGGCGCCCCTTCGTCGATGTGCAGGGCAATCAGCGCATCGCCTACTCGCTGCTGCTGGCACTGGGCGGCGCGCTTGCGCTGCAGCAGGCCGTCGATGCAGGCCCGGGCCGCACACGCGTCCTGCTGGTCGCCGCGGCGCCGCTTTGCCTGGCGGCCCTGGCTGAGCAGGATCGCCGCAGCGGGATGCTCACCGCGCCCCTGCTGCTGGTCATGCTGACGCTGGCGCAGCCGCGCATGCGCGGTCGCCGCTTGCGCGTGCTCGCGCTCATCGGCGTGGCCATGCTCGCCGTGGGACTGGGCTCCACGAACGTGCGTCAGCGCTTTGCCGAAGGCGTAGCCGAGCTGCAGGCCTACCGGACGAGCGGACCGGTCGACACCAGCTGGGGCATGCGCATGCGCATGCTCGAGGTCACCGGCCGCCTCGTCCAGGAGCACCCGCTCGTCGGCTGGGGCGTGGGC
>CAUJJO010000186.1 GCA_963205125.1 Pseudomonadota bacterium
AACCCTGCGATTACCGGCCAGTGGGCCTGCAAACGCCCCCCGCGCCGTCATTTCGAGGGGCCGCACGAAGACTTCGGCCATGGAAATCGCGGATTCAGCGAACAGTAGGCACGCCTGCCGCAGGGGGGTCACGGATTCAGGAACATGGCTTACTCCAAGGGGGCAATGCGCGGGAGCGGCTGATCTCAGGCATTCCTCGGCACCCCGCACCTCAATGCCGGAAGTGCCGCGTCCCCGTGAAGACCATGGCGATGCCGCGCTCGTCGGCGGCGGCGATGACTTCGTCGTCGCGCATCGAGCCGCCGGGCTGGATGACGCAGGCCGCGCCCTCGTCGATGACCACGTCCAGGCCGTCGCGGAAGGGGAAGAAGGCGTCGCTGGCCACCGCCGAGCCCTGCAGCGACAGGCCGGCGTTGCCGGCCTTGATGCGGGCGATGCGCGCGCTGTCGATGCGGCTCATCTGGCCGGCGCCCACGCCCAGCGTCATGCCGGCGCCGCAGAAGACGATGGCGTTGCTCTTCACGAACTTGGCCACCTTCCAGGCGAAGAGCAGGTCCTCGAGCTGGGCGTCGCTGGGCGCCTTCCTCGTCACCACGCGCAGCTCGCTGCGGCCGACGTTCTTCACGTCGGGCGTCTGCAGCAGCATGCCGCCGCCCACGCGCTTGAAGTCGAGCGCGTTGACGGCGCCGCCCAGCGCCACCTCGAGCAGGCGCACGTTCTGCTTGGCGGCGAAGACGGCGCGCGCCTCGGGCGTGATGGCCGGGGCGATCAGCACCTCGACGAACTGCTTGTTCTCGCCGATGCGCCGCGCCGTCGCCTCGTCCAGCGGCCGGTTCAGGGCGACGATGCCGCCGAAGGCCGAGGTCGGGTCGGTCTGCCAGGCCTTGTGATAGGCCTCGGCGAGCGTGGGCGCGATCGCCACGCCGCAGGGGTTGGCGTGCTTGACGATGACGCAGGCCGGCAGGTCCTCGAAGCTGCGCACGCACTCCCAGGCGGCGTCGGCGTCGGCGATGTTGTTGTAGCTCAGCTCCTTGCCCTGCAGCTGGCGCCAGCCGGCGAGCAGCCCGGCACCCGGCCGCCCCTCGCGGTAGAAGGCGGCGGCCTGGTGCGGGTTCTCGCCGTAGCGCATGTCCTGCGTCTTCGTGAGCTGCAGGCTGTAGACGGTGGGGAAGGGCTCGCGCACCGGCACCGCGGCTGGGCTGTCTTCGGCGCCGGGCTGCAGCGCACCGAGGTAGTTGCCGATCATGCCGTCGTAGGCGGCGGTGTGCGCGAACACCTTGCCCGCCAGGCGCAGGCGCGTGGCGCGGCCGACGCCGCCGGCCCGCAGTTCGTCGAGCACCCCGGCGTAGTCGGCGGGGTCGATGAGCACCGTGACGCCGGTCCAGTTCTTGGCCGCCGCGCGCAGCATCGCCGGGCCGCCGATGTCGATGTTCTCGATCGCGTCCTCGAGCGTGCAGTCGGCGCGCGCCGTCGCCTGCGCGAAGGGATAGAGGTTAACGACCAGCAGGTCGATGGTGCCGATGCCGTGCTCGCGCAGCGCCTGCATGTGCGAGGGCAGCTCGCGCCGCGCCAGCAGGCCGGCGTGGATGCGCGGGTGTAGCGTCTTCACGCGGCCGTCGAGCATCTCGGGGAAGCCGGTGCGCTCGGCGACCTCGGTCACCGGCAGGCCGGCATCAGCCAGCAGCCGCGCGGTGCCGCCGGTGGACAGCAGGCGCACGCCGAGCCCGTGCAGGGCGCGCGCGAAGTCGACCACGCCGGCCTTGTCGGAAACGGAGAGGAGGGCGGTCAGTTCGGCCATGGCAGGACTCGTCTCGAAAAGCGGAAGTTCAAGGGAAAGGAGGGGACTCGGAACGCCCGGCGCGCACGCGGCGCGCCCCTTGCGGAAGGGTCTTGCGGCAGGCTCTCAGGGCAGCAGCTTGTGATCGACCAGCTTGCGGCGCAGCGTGTTGCGGTTGATGCCCAACCACTCGGCGGCCTTGCTCTGGTTGCCCTCGGCGCGCTTCATCACCACGTCGAGAAGCGGCCGCTCGACGGCCTGGATGATCATCGCGTGCACGGCGTGCGGATCGGTGCCGTCCAGGTCCAGGAAGTACTGCTCCAGCGCCGCGCGCACGCTGTCGTCGATCGACTTGTGTCTCATGCGCAATGCCGGATGGAGACGTCGTGGCGGGCGTCGTTGGCGGCGTCCGCGGCAGGGGCGCTCGGCTGCGCGGGCGGTGGAAGCTGCGGGTGCTGCGCGGCGAGCGCCTGGAAGAACTCGCGCAGTGCCTGCAGTTGCGTCTCGGCGCCCGTCAGCGTGTTCATCCGCGCGCGAAAGGCCTCGCCGCCGGGCAGGGCGCGCACGGCCCAGCCGATGTGCTTGCGCGCGCTGCGAACGCCGCGCTCCTCGCCGTGCAGCGCGTAGTGGTCCAGCAGGTGCTCGTGCAGCCAGCCGGCGACCTCGCTTGTTGCCGGCGGCGGCAGGGTCTGGCCGGTGGCCAGGAAGTGCGCGATCTCGCGGAAGATCCAGGGCCGGCCCTGCGCCGCGCGGCCGATCATCAGCGCGTCGGCCTTGCTTGCGCGCAGCACGGCCAGCGCCTTGGGCGGCGAGTCGATGTCGCCGCTGGCGATCACCGGAATGCCGACCGCCGCCTTCACCGCGGCCACGGTGTCGTACTCGGCGGCGCCCGGGAAGCCCTGCTCGCGCGTGCGGCCGTGCACGGCAAGGGCGGCGACGCCCGCGTCTTCGGCCATGCGCGAGAGCGCCACCGCGTTGCGCTCGGCCGCACTCCAGCCGCTGCGCATCTTCAGCGTCACCGGCACGCCCTGCGGCGCGCAGGCGGCGACCACCGACTCGACGATCGCCCGCGCCAGCGGCTCGTTGCGCATCAGCGCCGAGCCCGCCCAGGCGTTGCACACCTTCTTGGCCGGGCAACCCATGTTGATGTCGATGATCTGCGCGCCGCGGTCGATGTTGTAGCGCGCGGCGTCGGCCATCTCGGCCGGGTCGACGCCCGCGATCTGCACCGCCACCGGCGCCGGCTCGCCCTCGTGATCGGCGCGCCGCGAGGTCTTCAGCGAGGTCCACAGCTCGCGCCGGCTGGTGACCATCTCGCTCACCGCGTAGCCCGCGCCCAGGCGCCGACACAGCTGCCGGAACGGGCGATCGGTGACGCCGGCCATCGGGGCGACGGCCAGGCCGTTCGGCAGCACGTACGGGCCGATCTTCATGCGCAGGCGGGGGAGGGGACGAGAGGGGGACGAGGAGGAAGAGGCAGGCGGGCTGCCTAAAAAGGAGGCAGGAGTATAGGCCCCACCCCCCGGCCCCGGCCCCGGCTGATCGACGCCGGATAATCGCCGCCGATGGAGGCCTGGCTCGAGTCCCTGCTGGCGGCGCTGTCGCTGCCGCAGTTCGGGCTGTCCACCGTCTTCGTCGTCAGCCTGGTGTCGGCGACGTTGCTGCCGCTGGGCAGCGAGCCGGCGGTGTTCGGCCTCGTCAAGCTCGAGCCCGGGCTCTTCTGGCCGGCGGTGGCGGTGGCCACGCTTGGCAACACGATCGGCGGCGCGATCACCTGGTGGATGGGCCTGGGCGCCGAACGCGCCTACGAGCGCCTGGTGCAGCACAAGCCCGTGCACCGGCGCGCGCTGCAGTGGCTGCAGCGGCTGGGGCCGCGAGCCTGCCTGCTGAGCTGGCTGCCGCTGGTGGGCGATCCCCTGTGCGCCGTCGCGGGCTGGCTGCGCATGCCGTTCTGGCCCTGCGTGGCCTACATGGCGATCGGCAAGTTCGGCCGCTACCTGGTGATGACGGGTTCGCTGCTGTGGCTTTTCCCGGGCCGCCTGCCGCATTGAGCGGCGTGGGGACAATCCGCGCGAAGCCTCGAACATCAGGCGCCGAACGCAAAGGACGAAGACGATGAGTGCGATGAGTGCCACCGCCACCCCGACCTACGACGCGCTGATGGCGCAGTGCGCGCGCATGGCGCGGCTCGAGCACCTGCAGGCGATCGCCGTCTGGGACCGCGCGACGCAGATGCCGCCCAAGGGCAACGAGGCGCGCGCCGCCGCGCTTGCCGAGCTGAGCGCGCTGCTGCACCGAATGCGCACCGAGGCGGCGTTCGGGGACGGCATCGTGCGCGCCGAGCAGGAGCCGCTGTCCGACGAGCAGCGCGCCGACCTGCGCGAGCTGCGCCGCCGCTGGGACGCCGACACCGCGCTGCCCGAGGCGCTGGTCGAGCAGGGCGCGCTGGCCGGCGCGCGCTGCGAGCACGCCTGGCGCAGCCAGCGGCCGGCCAACGACTGGGCCGGCTTCCTCGTCGACTTCCGCCCGCTGCTGGCCAACGCGCGCGAGCAGGCCGCGCGGCAGGCCGAGCGGCTCGGCGTCTCGCGCTACGAGGCGCTGATGGCGCGGTACGAGCCGGGCCTGACCTGCGCCACCGTCGACCGCGTCTTCGGCGAGGTGCGGCAGTGGCTGCCCGCGCTCGTGCAGCAGGTGGTCGAGCGCCAGCGCCGCGAGCCGCTGCTGGAGCCCGTGGGGCCGTTCGCGCTGCCGGCGCAGCGCACGCTCTGCGAGCGCGTGATGCGGCTGCTGGCCTTCGACTTCGACGCCGGGCGGCTCGACGTCTCGGCGCACCCCTTCTGCGGCGGCGTGCCCGAGGACGTGCGCCTGACCACGCGCTTTGCCGAGCACGAGTTCCTCTCGGCGCTGATGGGCACCGTCCACGAGACCGGCCATGCGCGCTACCAGCAGCGGCTGCCGCGCGCCTGGCTCGCGCGGCCGATCGGGCAGCCGCGCTCGATGGCCATCCACGAGAGCCAGAGCCTCTCCTTCGAGATGCAGCTGGGCGGCCACCCGGGCTTCGTTCTGCAGCTGGCGCCGCGGCTCGTCGAGGCCTTCGGCGCGCAGCCGGCCTTCGCGCCGGAGAACCTGCAGCGCCTGCTCACGCGCGTGAAGCCGGGCTTCATCCGCGTCGACGCCGACGAGGTGAGCTACCCCGCGCACGTCATCCTGCGCTACGAGATCGAGCGCGCGCTGATCGAGGGCGAGATCGAGGCCGAGGACATCCCCGCGCTGTGGGACGCGAAGATGATGGAACTGCTGGGCCTGGACACGCGCGGCAACCACCGCGACGGCGCGCTGCAGGACGTGCACTGGCCCTCGGGCCTGTTCGGCTACTTCCCCTGCTATTCGCTCGGCGCGATGTACGCAGCGCAGTGGTTCGCCGCCATGCGCCGTGCGCTGCCCGGGCTGGACGCGCGGATCGAGGCCGGCGACTTCGCGCCCGTGTTCGACTGGCTGGACACCCACATCTGGTCGCAGGGCAGCCGCTGGACGACCGAGGAACTCGCGCAGCGCGCCAGTGGCCAGGCGCTGGACCCGGCGCACTTCAAGGCGCACCTGCAGCGGCGCTACCTCGGCTGATCAGCGCGCGGCCAGCGTTCCCTCGAGGTCGTCCAGCACCTCGTCCAGCCGCGTCAGCGTGCGCTCGGCGACGCTGCCGAGGTGTCGCCGCGTCGCCAGCAGGCGGCGCCTGGGGTCGTCGAGCACCGCGTGATCGAGCGTCAGGCCGTGGGCGGCCAGCGTCGCCGCGACGTGGCTGCGCCGCGAGCGCAGGTCGGCGCGCGTCTGCTGGTAGGCGTGCTCGGCGAGCAGCCGCCGCTCGGCGTAGGAGAAGGTGTTGGCGAGGAACATCTCCGGGTCGCGCCGGTCGGGCTCGAAGAGCAGGATGTCGACGCCGGGGTGGCTGCGTTCGTAGCCCTTGAGGCCCAGTTCCAGCCGCGAGTGGATCAGCGAACGGAAGGTCTGCGCCAGCACCACCGGCAGCCCGCCGGCCACGAGGTGAGGGATGCGCTCGCCCTTGTCCGCCGCGACGCGGTGCGGCCCGTCCTCGGTGCTCGTGAAGGGCACGAGCGGGTTCAGGCACAGCACGAGGTCGACGTCCATGTCCAGCAGCACGCTGGCGTGCAGGGTCTTCTTCAGCGCGCCGTCGACGTACCAGCGGCCGTCGATCGGCACCGGCGCGAACAGCCCGGGAAGAGCCGCGCTGGCGGCCACCGCCTGCGAGATCGGCACATGGTCCCAGCCCGGCTTGCCGAAGGGCGCGGCGGTGCCGGTGTCCAGGTCCGTGGCCACCAGCACCAGCGGATGCTTCAGGCGCCGGAAGTCGTTGCTGCGCCCGGGCGCCGAGAGCATGCGCCGCATCTGCGCCTCGAGCGCCGCGTGCGTGAAGAAGCCCGTGGGCAGCGCGCGACCCAGGCGCTCGGCCGCGGCCAGCAGCGAGTGGCGGCCGAAGGCCAGTTGCAGCGCGGCCTGGCCGACGAGCCCGGGCAGCATCGCCGCGCGGTGCGCGTATTCGGCCAGCGCCGGGCGGATGAAGAGCGAGGGCCGGACGATGTCCGCGCGCGGCCCCTGGTTCTCGATGAACGAGGTGCAGAGCTGGCGTGGCGACAGGCCGTTGGCCAGGCCCGCGGCGATGAAGCCGCCGGCCGAGACGCCGACGTAGCCGGCCAGGTCGTTGAAATCCAGCCCCGGTACCGACTCGTCGAGCGCGCACAGCGCGCCGATCTCGTAGATCGCCCCGAGCGGCCCGCCGCCGGCCAGCGCCAAGCCGACGCGTGGCGCGCCCTTGCGGCGCGCCGGACGCCTGGCCCTTGCCGTGCTCACCGAACCCGCCTGCCCACGGTGCACGGCGCGATCAGGCGGCGGCCTTGCGCGCTGCGCGCTTGCCTGCGGCCTTGACCGCCTTCACTTCCGCCACCGGCTCGGCTGCGGCGGACGCCTTGCCGCGCCCGGCGGCGGCCCTGCTGCCATTGGCGGCCTTGGCGGTCTTCGCGGCCTTGGCTGCCTTGGCGGGCTTGACCGCGGCGGCACCGCCCTTGGCCAAGCGCGCCACCGCGGCGGCGAGTTCCTCGACGCGCTGCGTCAGCACTTCGACGTCCTTGGCGCTGGGCACGCCCAGCTTGGCCATCGCCTTGGCGGTGCGCTGCTCGAAGATGGTCTCGAGCTTGTCCCAGTTCTGCCCCGCCTTGGCGGTGACGCTGCCGGCCATCGCGCTCATGCGGCCGGTGACTTCGCCGAGCTTGTCCTCGGCCATGCCCTGCGTGCGGCGCTGCAGGCTCAGCCCCTCCTTGACCAGCGTCTCGAAGAAGCGCCCGCCTTCCTCCTGCGCCTTGCCGAAGGCGCCCATGCCGGCGAGCCAGATCTGCTGCGCCGAGTCGCGCACCGACTGGGCGAGCTGGCTGTCGAGCAGGCCGGCGGCGCCGGAGCGGGACTTCTTGGGGTGGCTGCGTTGCGTCTTGGTGGCCATGATCTTTCCGGTGGAATGCGGGTGGTGATGGGTCGCGGGCTTCGTCGCCGCGTCGTGAGGACGAATATAGAGGCCGGCAGCGCCTGTCGACGCGACATTCTCTAGAGCGGGGGCTCTAGCCGCGGCCCGGCGCTGCATCGTCGCGCACCCAGTCCCGAGCCCGCCCTCACGGCGCCCTTACCGCGCCCTCACGGCGTCTTCACCAGCGCCACCACCGTGTAGTTGCCACCGAGCTTGCGTGCCGCGAAGCGCACGTGGTCGCCGGCCGCCACGCCCTGCAGCAGCCGCGCATCGCTGACGCGAAAGGCCATCGTCATCGGCGGCATGTCCAGGCTCTTCACGCCGCTGTGGCGCAAGGTCACGCGGCCGGCCGCGGCGTCGACCTTCGTCACCTCGCCCTCGGCGTCGGGCGTCTGCGCCCACAGCACGCTGGCCGCGGCCAGTCCGGCAAGCAGGGTGAGCAGCGGCTTCATGCGAATCCTCCGATGCGGATGGCCAGGGACGGAAGCGCGATGATGACAGCGTCCGGCTTGGGCCT
>CAUJJO010000187.1 GCA_963205125.1 Pseudomonadota bacterium
AGGTTGACGAGCGGATCGGTGTTGCGTTCGTGCAGCTTGGTGGAGCGGAAGGCGGCCACGCGCGCCGAGAGCTTGCCGTCCTCGGAGTCGAGCTTGGCGCCGAGCTCGAGGTTGATCGCCTGCTCGGGCGGGATGTCGACGTTCGCGGCCGAGAGCGAATAGGCGTCGCCCGAGGTGTTGAAGGAGGTCGCCGCCGAGAAGTGGAAGGAGGCAAGCGCCGTGGGCTGATACAGGATGCCGAAGCGCTTGCTCCACTACGAGACCTTCATGCGGTAGTCGGACGTGGTGACGGGGCCCGGGGCGCTGTTCGGGATCGCATAGGTGTTGTAGTCGCCGCTCAGGCGGTCGTAGCGCAGCCCGAGCAGCAGCTTCCACGCCGGCGCCACCTGGAGCAGGTCCTGCGCGTAGACGCCGACGCCGCTCGAGACGTAGTCGCTGGTCGTGCGCAGGGTACGCAAGGACTCGTCGATCGCCGCGCCGTCGCTCGGCGTGCCGATGGTCGTCGTCGGCTTGCTCGGCACGACGCCGCCCTGTGCGGCATTGCGCGCACCGAAGACCGTCTTCTCCTCGCGCGCGTAGTCCATGCCGACCTGCACTTCGTGGCGCAGCCCGAGCGCGGGGAACCTGCCGCTGTAGTCGCTCTGCGCGAACCAGGTGTCCAGATCCTGGATCTTCAGGGCGGCGCCCCGGGTGAGGACGGTGTTCGGACCCAGGCTTGCGAGCGACGCGGCGACCCCGCCGGGCTGTTGCGCCGCGGGGGCGAAGCGGATCGTGCTCGCGCGCTGGTCGCGCTCGTAGGCGCCGCGCCGGACCTTGGTCGTGATCTCGTGATTGCGGTCGAAGCGGTGCGTGTGCGCGAGGCTGAGCGTCGCGGCCTGCCCGGCGTTGCGGTCGCTGGCCGCGCCGTAGAAGGTGGTCGGGTCGACGGGCAGGATGGTCGTCTCGGCTGCCGGCGCGGTCGGCGTCGGCCGGATCCAGGGCATGCCGTAGTTCATGCCGTTGCCGTTGTCGAGGAAGTAGGCGGTGGCCGTGAACTCGTCGCGCGTGCCGATGCCCCAGCGCAGGCTCGCGGCCACGCCGCTCTTGTCGAGCGAGCTTCCGGCGCCGTTGTTGTCGGCCTGCGTAAGCATGGTCCCAAGGCGCAGCGCGCTCTCGCTGCCCAGGCGCAGGTTGAAGTCGCCGACCATGCGCAGATAGGCGTGGTTGCCCAGCGTGAAGTCGACCTGGTGCTCGTCGATCGCGCGCGCCACCTTGCTGACCTGGTTGACGGCGCCGCCGGTGGAGCCGCGGCCGAACAGCATCGAGGCCGAGCCGCGCAGCAGCTCGAGGCGGTCGTAGAAGAAGGTGTCGCGGTCGTAGAAGGCCGGGTCGCGCATGCCGTCGACGAAGACGTCGCCCGTGCCCTGCAGCGGGAAGCCGCGCAGGCGGATGTCCTCCTCGCCCCCTTCGGGCGCCAGGAAGGTGATGCCCGCGGTGTTCTTCAGCACGTCCTTGAGGGTGTCGAGGTTGCGGTCGTCGATGAGCTTCTCGGTGACCACGGTGAGCGACTGTGGGATGTCGCGCAACTCCTGCTGGCCCTTGCCGATGCGCGTGGTGGTGGCCTGCACGCCTTCCTTGCCCTGGCGCTCGGCGCTGCCGGTGGCCTTGATGACCGGCATCACGGTCTGCGGCTTCTCGCTGGCCGGGGCGCTGGCGGCTGCCGCGGCGACGGGCGCGGCAGCCTGCGCGTGCGCCGTGCCGTGGACGAGTCCGAAGCTCGCGGCAAGCGCGGCCAGCGGCAGCAAGCGGGGCGCGCGCGGCGCGCGGCGTCGGGAGCGTGGGGAAGGCGTCATGGCTTGGTCCGGTTGAGGGTCAAGAGAGGGTCGTCCGCTGGCGCAGCCATCGGTCGGCAAGGAGCAAACGGCGGTGGGTGCGCGGCTCAGCGCGAGTCGGGCTCGCTGACGAAGCCGATCTTCGTGAGCCCGGCGCGCGAGGCGTCGGCCAGGGTCTCGGCGACCGCGCGGTAGGCCACCGACTGGTCGGCGCGCAGGTGAACTTCGGGCAGCGGCTGCTTCTGCCCGGCAAGCGCGAAGCGCTCGGCGGCCTGCGCGCGGCTCAACGGCTCGCCGTTGTAGAAGCGCTGGCCCGCGGCGTCGATGGCGAACTCGATGCGCTCGGGTTCGAGCCGGTTCACGTCCGCGCTGGCCTTGGGCAGTTCGAGCTTGACGGCGTGCGTGAGCAGCGGCGCGGTGACGATGAAGATGACCAGCAGCACGAGCATGACGTCGATCAGCGGGACCATGTTGATCTCGGAGACCGGCATCGCCTGCCGCTTGGTGTCGAAGGAGGCAAAGGCCATGGCGGATGCTCGCGTCGGTTCAGGCGGCAGCGCTCGCCGAGGTGTCGATGCGCCGCAGTCGTGCGCCGCCCTCGGCCTGTGCCGCCGCGGCGCCGGGTGCCTCGCCCAGCGTGAGGAAGCTGTGCAGCTCGTAGGCGAAGCCGTCGAGCTGGGCAGCGAGCACGCGGTTGGCGCGCGTGAAGGCGTTGTAGGCGACGACCGCGGGGATCGCCACGGCGAGGCCCAGGCCCGTCATGATCAGCGCCTCGCCGACCGGACCGGCGACCTTGTCGAGCGTGCCGGCGCCGCTCATCCCGATGGCCACCAGCGCGTGGTAGACGCCCCAGACGGTGCCGAAGAGGCCGACGAAGGGGGCGGTGGCGCCGACGGTGGCCATCAGCGTGAGGCCGCGCTCCATCTGCAGCGTCTCCTCGTCGAGCACCTTGCGCATGGTGCGCGTGATGAACTCGCTGGCGGTGCCGGCGTCGGCCAGCCGCGTCGCGCCGTAGCGGGCATGGTGCTGGCTGGCGTGCAGCGCGTGCGCGGCCAGGTGCGAGAAGGGGTCGTGCGCACCGTGCGTCTGCAGCTCGTGACGCACCTGGTCGAGCGTGCCGGCGTTCCAGAACAGGTCGAGGAAGCGGTCGCCGCGCTTGCGCCTGCGCGCCTGCGCCAGCCCCTTGAGCGCCATCAGCACCCAGCTCGCCACCGACATCAGCAGCAGCAGCACGAGCAGCGTGCGGCCCACCGCGTCGCTCTGGCTCAGGAAGTGGCCCAGTCCCAGGGCGGAATCGGCTTGCATGGTGTTCCTCGTGCGTTGGTCTTGGGTTGGTGTCGATGCGGTCGGCGCGGCGCGTTCCTCGCGTCCCGACCGGCGATCATTCGATGGCGTACTGCAGCGGCGCGATGACGATCCATTCGATCGGCACGCCGGCGTCGGTCTGCGGCCTGAAGCGCGCGCGCTTCATCGCCCACACGGCCTGCTCGTCCAGCCGCGCATGGCCCGAGCTGCGCTGCACGCTGACGGACTTGGGCAGACCGTCGGTGCCGACCAGCACGCGCAGCATCACGATGCCTTCCTCGCCCATGCGGCGCGAGGCCAGCGGCACCTCGATCGGCGGCGGCACCAGATAGGCGATGTTGCTGGCCGGGACGACGCGCGGCGGCGGCGCAGGAGGCGCAGGCGGGGCGGGCGGTGCCGGGGGCGCGGGCGGCGCCGCCTCGACGGGAACGCGCACCGGCTCGGGCGGCGGCGGGGGCACGACGAAGGGCGCGGGCGCCTCGGGCTGCGGCGCGGGCGGCGCGGCGAGCACCGGCGGCGGCACCTGGCGCGGCCGGGGTTGCGGGCGCGGCGCCGGCGGGGGCGGTGGCGTGGGTTCGGGCCTGGGCGGCTCGATCGTGATGAAGTCGACGACGAGGGGCGCCACCTGGCGCACCGCGTCCTGCACCGCCGCGATCTGCAGCAGGCCCCACAGCGCGGCGAGGTGCGCCACCGCGACTGCGCCGACGAGCAGCTTGCGTTCGGCCGGGCGAACCTCGCTGCCGCGGCCCGAGAGCGCCTGCAGCAGTGGGTCCGGGGCGTCGCTCGACGTTTGCATTTGCGCAATGCTATCGCAAACGAGAATGATTCGCGCTGCCGAATCGAGGAGCGCTTGTTGGTTTGGATCAACAGGCGCCCATCCCGTGGGCCCGGCGGCTCCGGGGCTCCCGGGGCTCGGCGGCCCCGGGGCTCGGCGACTCGGATGCTCGGGCGCCTCGGGTCTCCGGCCTCAGGACTCCTCGTCGCGTACCTGGAAGCCCTTGCTGAGCTCCTGCTGCACCGTCGGCGGCACGGCTTCGTAGTGCGAGAGCGCGATCGTGTAGCGGCCCTGGCCGGCGGTCAGCGCGTTCAGCCGCGACTGGTAGCTCGCCAGCTCCGACATCGGCGCCTGCCCCTTGATCAGCACGCTGCCGGCGGCCAGGTTCGCGGTGCCGGTGACCATGCCGCGGCGCGAGGAGAGGTCGCCCGCGATGTCGCCCATGGCCTGGTCGGGCGCGCCGATCTCGATCTTCACGATCGGCTCGAGCACGACCGGCCGCGCCTTGGCGATGGCGTCGAGGAAGGCCTTGCGGCCGGCGGTGGCGAAGGCGATCTCCTTGCTGTCGACGCTGTGGTGCTTGCCGTCGTAGACGACGACGCGCACGTCGACGACCGGGTAGCCGGCGATGGCGCCGTGCGCCAGCACCTCGCGCACGCCCTTCTCGACGGCGGGGATGAACTGCCCCGGGATGGTGCCGCCCTTGACCTCGTCGACGAACTCGAAGCCGCCGCCGCGCGGCAGCGGCTCGATGCGCAGGAAGACCTCGCCGAACTGCCCGGCGCCGCCGCTCTGCTTCTTGTGGCGGTGGTGGCCCTCGGCGGCGGCGGAGACCGTCTCGCGGTAGGCCACGCGCGGCGGCCGCGTGTCGACCTCAAACTTGTAGACCTCGCGCAGGCGGTCCAGCAGCACGCGCAGGTGCAGCTCGCCAAGGCCGTAGAGGATGGTCTCGTTGGTGCTCGGCACATGCTCCAGCTTCAGGCAGGGATCCTCCTGCACCAGTTTGCCGACGATCTCCGCCATGCGCTGCTCGTCGCCGCGGCGCTTGGGCGCGATCGCCAGGCCGTAGACCGGCACCGGGAAGGGCAGGGGCTTGAGGTGGATGTGGCTGTCCTCGGCGGCGTCGTGCAGCACGGCGTCGTAGTGGATCTCGTCGACCTTGGCGACGGCGACGATGTCGCCGGGCAAGGCCTTGGCGACCTCGACGTGGTCCTTGCCCTGCAGCATGAAGAGGTGGCCGACCTTGAAGGGCTTGCGGCCGTCGCCGATGAAGAGCTGGCTCTCGCGCGTGACCGTGCCCTGGTGCACGCGAAAGACGCCCATCTTGCCGACGTAGGGGTCGACGGCGACCTTGAACACCTGCGCCAGCACGTGCAGCGCGGGGTCGGGCGTGGCGTGCATGAGCTTTGCGCCCTCGCCCTCGCCGTTGAAGAAGTCCGGCGGGTTGCCTTCGCTCGGGTCGGGCAGCAGCTTGACGATCACGTCCAGCAGCTCGGCCACGCCGGCGCCGCTCTTCGCCGAGACGAAGCAGACGGGGATCAGGTGGCCTTCGCGCAGCGCCTGCTCGAGCGGCGCGTGCAGTTCGCTGGCGTCGATGTCGCCGTCGTTCAGGTAGCGGTCGACGAAGGCGGCGTCGACCTCCACCACCTGCTCCACCAGCGCCTGGTGCGCCGCCTCGACGGCGCCGAAGTCGCTGTGCCCTTCGCGGGTGTAGAAGCAGTCGACCACCTTGGTCGCACCGGCGTCGGGCAGGTTCAGCGGCAGGCATTCCTTGCCGAAGGTCTGCTGGATCTGCTCGAGCAGCGCGGCGAGCTTCTCGGGTGCGGCGTCGATGCGGTTGACGACGATCAGCCGATCGAGCTGCCGCGAGGCGGCGTATTCCATCATGCGCTGCGCCATCGGCTCGATGCCGGCGGCGGCATTGATGACGATGACCGCGGTCTCGACGGCCTCCAGCGCCGGCAGGCTCATGCCCAGGAAGTCGCTGCCCCCGGGCGTGTCGATCAGGTGCACGCGCGTGCCCTGGTGCTCGAAGTGCACGAGGGACGAGGCCAGCGACTGCTGCATGCGGCGCTCGAGCAGGTCGTGGTCGCTCACCGTGCTGCCGCGCTCGATGCTGCCCATGGCGCCGATGACGCCCGCGCGCTGCAGCAAGGCCTCGGTGAGCAGCGTCTTGCCCGCCGCCGCGGGGCCGACGAGGGCAAGGGTGCGGATGGACTCGGTGCCGGCGCTGGCACCGACGGCTGGGCTTGGCATGGCGGCTCTCCTGCGGCCCGCCGCGCGCCGGGTGCGGGCTTGGTCGATGGCAATCGTGGTGAGGGGCGTGGTCCGGCTCGCA
>CAUJJO010000188.1 GCA_963205125.1 Pseudomonadota bacterium
GCTTCTCCGTCTGGTACTCCACGTGCGACGTGTTGATCGTGATCCCGCGCGCCTTCTCTTCCGGCGCCTTGTCGATCTCGTCGTACCGCATCGCCTGCGACCCGCCCGCCTTCGCCAGCACCATCGTGATCGCCGCCGTCAGCGTCGTCTTGCCGTGGTCCACGTGCCCGATCGTGCCCACGTTCACGTGCGGCTTGGTCCGCTCGAATTTGCCTTTTGCCATGTCTGAAAATCTCCGTATCGAAAGAGCGTTGCCCGTGGTGGGTTTAAGGTCTCGCGTGCCGCGCGCCGGCCACGGGCAGCCGGCGCCTCGAGGGCGCGAGACCGGCTTGCCTTACTTCGAACCGCGCGCGGTGATGATCGCGTCGGCGACGTTCTTGGGCGCCTCGGCGTAGTGCTTGAACTCCATCGTGTAGGTCGCGCGGCCCTGCGACATCGAGCGCAGCGTGGTCGCGTAGCCGAACATCTCGGACAGCGGCACCTCGGCCTTGATGATCTTGCCGCCGCCGGGCATGTCGTCCATGCCCTGCACCATGCCGCGCCGCGAGGAGAGGTCGCCCATGACGTTGCCGGCGTAGTCCTCGGGCGTCTCGACCTCGACGGCCATCATCGGCTCGAGGATCACGGGGCTGGCCTTGCGACAGGCGTCCTTGAAGCCGATCGAGGCCGCCATCTTGAAGGCGTTCTCGGACGAGTCGACCTCGTGGTAGGAGCCGAAGGTGAGCGTGACCTTCACGTCGACCACCGGGTAGCCGGCCAGCACGCCGTTGGGTAGCGTGTCGACGATGCCCTTCTCGACCGCGGGGATGTACTCGCGCGGGACCACGCCGCCCTTGATCGCGTCGACGAACTCGAAGCCCTTGCCCGGCTCCTGCGGCTCGACCTTGAGCACGACGTGGCCGTACTGGCCCTTGCCGCCGGACTGGCGCACGAACTTGCCCTCGACGTCGGACACCGGCTTGCGGATGGTCTCGCGATAGGCGACCTGCGGCTTGCCGACGTTGGCCTCGACGCCGAACTCGCGCTTCATGCGGTCGACGATGATCTCGAGGTGCAGCTCGCCCATGCCGGCGATGATGGTCTGGCCCGACTCCTCGTCGGTGCTGACGCGGAAGGACGGGTCCTCCGAGGCCAGGCGGCCGAGCGCAACGCCCATCTTCTCCTGGTCGGCCTTGCTCTTGGGCTCCACTGCCTGGCGGATCACCGGCTCGGGGAAGACCATCTTCTCGAGCGTGATGATGGCGTCCGGGTCGCACAGGGTCTCGCCGGTCGTCACGTCCTTCAGGCCGACGCAGGCGGCGATGTCGCCGGCCAGGATCTCCTTGATCTCCTCGCGCTGGTTGGCATGCATCTGCAGGATGCGGCCGATGCGCTCCTTCTTGCCGCGAATGGGGTTCAGCACCGTGTCGCCGGACTTGAGCACGCCCGAATAGACGCGCACGAAGGTGAGCTGGCCGACGTAGGGGTCGGTCATCAGCTTGAAGGCCAGCGCCGCGAACTTCTCGCTGTCCTCGGCCTTGCGCGTCACTTCCTTGTCGTCGTCGTCGGTCCCGGCCACGGGCGGGATGTCGATCGGCGAAGGCAGGAATTCGATGACGGCGTCGAGCATGCGCTGCACGCCCTTGTTCTTGAACGCAGTGCCGCAGAGCATGGGCTGGATCTCGGTGGCGATGGTGCGCGAACGCAGGCCCTGCTTGATCTCGGCCTCCGTCAGCTCGCCGCTCTCGAGGTACTTGTTCATCAGTTCCTCGGAGGCCTCGGCCGCCGCCTCGACCATGTTCTCGCGCCACTTCTTGCAGTCGGCCTCGAGTTCGGCCGGGATCGGGCCGTAGCTGAACTTCATGCCCTGGCTGGCATCGTCCCAGATGATGGCCTTCATCTTGAAGAGGTCGACCACGCCCTTGAAGGCGTCCTCGGCACCGATGGGCACCACCACGGGCACCGGGTTGGCCTTCAGGCGCGTCTTCATCTGGTCGTAGACCTTGAAGAAGTTGGCGCCGGTGCGGTCCATCTTGTTGACGAAGGCCAGGCGCGGCACCTTGTGCTTGTTGGCCTGGCGCCAGACCGTCTCGGACTGCGGCTGCACGCCGCCGACCGCGCAGTACACCATGCAGGCGCCGTCGAGCACGCGCATCGAGCGCTCGACCTCGATCGTGAAGTCGACGTGCCCGGGGGTGTCGATGATGTTGATGCGGTGCTCGGGCAGGGAGAGGTCCATGCCCTTCCAGAAGCAGGTCACCGCCGAGGAGGTGATGGTGATGCCGCGCTCCTGCTCCTGCTCCATCCAGTCGGTCGTGGCAGCGCCGTCGTGCACCTCGCCGAGCTTGTGGTTCACGCCCGTGTAGTAGAGGATGCGCTCGGTGGTGGTGGTCTTGCCGGCATCGATGTGCGCGCTGATACCGATGTTGCGGTAGCGCTCGATGGGGGTCTTGCGGGCCATGTTGAATCTCCGGATGCAGGAACCGCCTCCGGGCTGGTGAAAACCCGTAGAGGCGGTCAGGAAGAGCGATTTAGAAGCGGAAGTGCGAGAACGCCTTGTTCGCTTCGGCCATGCGGTGGACTTCGTCGCGCTTCTTCATCGCGCCGCCGCGGCCTTCGCTGGCCTCCAGCAGCTCGTTGGCCAGACGTGCGGCCATCGACTTCTCGCCGCGCTTGCGCGCGGATTCCTTGAGCCAGCGCATGGCGAGGGCCTGCCGGCGCACGGGGCGGACTTCCACGGGAACCTGGTAGTTCGCACCGCCGACGCGGCGGGACTTCACCTCGACCATCGGCTTGATGTTGTTGAGCGCGGTGAGGAAGATCTCCAGCGGATCCTTGCCCGACTTCTTCTCGACCTGGTCGAGCGCGCCGTAGATGATGGCTTCGGCAACCGCCTTCTTGCCCGATTCCATGATGACGTTCATGAACTTGGACAAGTCGACCGAGCCGAACTTCGGGTCGGGCAGGATCTCGCGCTTGGGGACTTCGCGACGACGTGGCATGGGAGTCTTCCTTGATTCGATTCAGTTGGCGGCCGGGCCGCCTCGAAGGGTCATGGGGACCCTTCACTTACTTGGACGGGCAATGGCCCGCCTTTCCTTTTCGCCGAAGGCCTCAGGCCTTCTTCGGACGCTTGGCGCCGTACTTGGAGCGCGACTGCTTGCGATCCTTGACGCCCTGCAGGTCGAGCGAGCCGCGCACGATGTGGTAGCGCACGCCCGGCAGGTCCTTCACGCGGCCGCCGCGCACGAGCACGACGCTGTGCTCCTGCAGGTTGTGGCCTTCGCCGCCGATGTAGGAGATGACCTCGAAGCCGTTGGTCAGGCGCACCTTGGCGACCTTGCGCAGCGCCGAGTTCGGCTTCTTCGGAGTCGTGGTGTAGACGCGGGTGCAGACGCCGCGTCGCTGCGGACAGTCCTGCATCGCAGGAGACTTGCTCTTGATCACCTCGACCTGGCGGCCGTGGCGCACGAGCTGGTTGATGGTTGGCATGGGTAACTTGTTCCCGTTTGAAGTCACACACTCTTTTCGGGAAGAAGCCACCTGCGCCGTGGTCAGGCCGGTCGGGATGTCGCCTGCCCCTCGCACGGCGCTCGCCGCGGATGAGCTCTGAAGACTTCCCCGCTGCAAACGATGCTGCAGCCCGATGCTCGACAAAGAGCGCGGCAGAATCTGCCGAAAAGCCTGCCATTATA
>CAUJJO010000189.1 GCA_963205125.1 Pseudomonadota bacterium
GGCCTCGACTTGCGCAGCGGCGTGCAGGTGCAGCGGATCCTGATCGAGGACAAGGGCCACGGCCCCTGTGCCACCGGAGTCGAATACCGGGCCGTCGACGGCAGTGTGCAGCAGGCGCATGCACGCTTCGTCGTCGCCGCGGCCGGCGCGTTCAACACCTCGCTGCTGCTGCTGCGCTCGGGGCTCTCGAACCCTGCCATCGGCCGGCACGTCGGCCTGCACCCGCTGCGCCTGGTCTACGGCCTCTTCGACGAGATCCAGGACTCGCACCGCGTCTACCCGATCAGCGCGCACTGCATGCAGCACCAGGTCGACGAGGACGGCGGCTTCGTCCTCGAAGCCTCGACGATCATGGACCCGGTGGCCTTCGGCACGACGATCCGCGACGCGCGCGGCCCGCTGTGGGGCCAACCGCTGATCGAGGCGCTGCGCGCCTACCGGCGCTGGGTCGGCGTGCTGGCGATGGTCAACGACGAGAACCACGGCGCGGTCAGCCTCGGCCCCGACGGCTGTGAGCAGATCACGGTCGACTTCCAGCCCGGCGAACACGCGCGCCTGGATGCGGCGCTCGCCTTCAGCCGCCGCGTGCTCGAGGCCGCGGGCGCGAAGCAGGTCTGCTGGACCGGCATCATCTCGACCCACACGCAAGGCGGCTGCCGCATGGGCGACGACCCGCAGCGCTCGGTCGTCGACCGCAACGGCCGCTCGCACGAGGTGCAGAACCTCTACGTCGGCGACGGCTCGCTGCTGCCGCGCACGCTCTCGGTGAACCCCTCGCTGACCATCATGGCGCTGGCCACACGGCTGGCCTTGCATCTGGAGGAGGCGTTGAGCGAGACGTCGGCGCCTCACTGAAGCGCTCGCCGACCAGACGCCATGCGGCCACGGCGCATCGGCCGATTTTCATTCAGGGCAACAACAGCAATCCCACAGGCAGCTCAAGCCCCGCAGCAAGCTTCTTCAGCGTCGCCGTGGTGCCGCTACGCTTGCCGGATTCGATCTGGCTCACGTAGGCCGCGCTCACGCCCGCCGCAGCCGCCAGCGTGTGAACGGTCATGCCCTTGTGCTCGCGCCACGCGCGCACGGGATGCGTGCCGTCGGCAATCGCAAAGGCCACCGGGGCTGGAACGCGAAGCCCATCGTCGCTGGCGACGGCATCGGCGTAGGCCGCTGCATCCTCGGCGTCCTCCACCAAGTGCCCGATCCGCTGCCACACATCGGCGGGGACCACGTAGGCACGCCGACCATCGATCTCGATCACCTGAATCCTGCTCATTCGTACACTCCACCGCGCGGCGCCACGCGCAACACCCGGACGACCAATCGCTCCGCCTCGAGGTCGTAGATCACGCGCCAGTCGCCCACGCGCAAGCGATATCCCGGCTGCCCGACAAGCTTCTTGACCTGAGGTGCGCCAAAGGGATCGCGCGCCAACGCGTCGAGCTTTGTCAACAGGCGTATCCGAAGGTTGCCTGGCATCAAGGCCAAGGCCTTCGTCGCCTCGCGCGTGAACTCGACGGAATACACTATCCCGATATTAGCATTTCGCTAACCTTCGGGAAGTGCCTGGCGACGATCAGCAGTCCACATCGGCGTGCGCCACGCGTCGCATCCTTTGCCAGGTTCCGGGGAACGAAGAGGCGATTGTTCTTTCGTGCATGCCTGCTCGCATCACTTGGCGTCAGCGACATGCATGCTTTCCCCCTGACTCTGCTGCATGCCCCACATCCGCGCGTAGCGCCCGGCCAGCGAGAGCAACTCGGCGTGCGTCCCGCGCTCGACGATGCGGCCGTGGTCGAGGACGAGGATCTCGTGCGCGTCGACCACGGTCGAGAGGCGGTGCGCGATGACGAGCGTCGTCTTGCCCTGCGCGGCGCTGGCGAGTTCGGCCTGGATGGCGCGCTCGTTGGCCGAGTCCAGCGCCGAGGTCGCCTCGTCGAAGATGAGGATGGGCGGGTCCTTCAGCAGCGTGCGCGCGATCGCCACGCGCTGCTTCTCGCCGCCGCTCAGCTTCAGGCCGCGCTCGCCGACGACGGTGTCGTAGCCGCGCGGCGTGGCGGCGATGAAGTCGTGGATGTGCGCCGCGCGCGCCGCGGCCTCGACCTCCGCGCGCGTCGCGCCGGGGCGGCCGTAGGCGATGTTGTATTCGATGGTGTCGTTGAAGAGCACGGTGTCCTGCGGCACGATGCCGATGGCCCGGCGCAGGCTGGCCTGGGTGACCTCGCGGATGTCCTGGCCGTCGATCGCGATGCCGCCGCTACCCGCGTCGACGTCGTAGAAGCGGTAGAGCAGCCGCGCCAGCGTGCTCTTGCCCGCGCCCGAGGCCCCGACCACCGCGACCGTCTTGCCCGCGGGAATCTCGAAGCCGAGCGCGTGCAGGATCGGGCGCGAGGGCTCGTAGCCGAAGCTCACGCGCTCGAAGCGCACGCTGCCCTGCGCGACCCGCAGCGCCGCGGCGCCGGGCGCGTCGGCCACTTCGCGCTGGCGCTCGAGCAACGCGAACATCTTCGAGAGATCGGTCAGGCTCTGCTTGATCTCGCGGTAGATGACGCCCAGGAAGTTCAGCGGCACGTAGAGCTGGATCATGAAGGCGTTGACCATCACCAGGTCGCCCAGCGTCATGCGGCCGTCGACGACGCCTTGGGTCGCGCGCCAGAGGATGGCCACCAGCGCGCAGGCGATGATGAGCTGCTGCCCGCTGTTGAGCATGGACAGCGTGCTCTGGCTCTTCAGGCGCACGCGGCGCAACGCCTGCAGCTGCTCGTCGTAGCGGCGCGCCTCGAAGTCCTCGTTGCCGAAGTACTTGACGGTCTCGTAGTTGAGCAGCGAGTCGACCGCGCGCGTGTGCGCGCTCGACTCCAGCTCGTTGACGGCGCGGCGGAACTGCGTGCGCCATTCGGTCACCGCGACGGTGAAGGCGATGTAGGCGAGCAGTGCCGCCAGCGTGATGCCGGCGAACCAGGCGTCGAACTTCAGCCCGAGCAGCGTCAGCACGAGGACCACCTCGAACAGCGTGGGCAGGATGCTGTAGATCGAGTAGCTGACCAGCGACTGCACGGCGCGCGTACCGCGCTCGATGTCGCGCGTCATGCCGCCGGTCTGGCGCTCGAGGTGGTAGCGCAGGCTCAGGGCGTGCAGGTGGGCGAAGACCTGCAGCGAGATGCTGCGCGTCGTGCCCTCGGTCGCCTTGGCGAAGACGAGTTCGCGCAGTTCGGTGAAGAGCGTCGTCGACAGGCGCAAGGCGCCGTAGGCGACGATCAGCCCGCCGGGAACGACGAGCAGCGCCGCGGCACTGCCGGCGCGGATGTCGAGGTGGTCGACCAGCTCCTTCAACAGCAGCGGCACGCCAACGTTGGCGAGCTTGGCTCCGACCAGGAACAGCAGCGCCGCCGCCACCCGCGCGCGGTAGCGCCAGAGGTAGGGCAGCAGCAGGCCGAGCGTCGCCCAGTCCGAGCGCGCGCGCTCACCCGGCCCGGGCAGCGGCGCGGGGGGCAAGGACGAGGAAGAAGCTCTCATGAAAGAATGCGGGCCGATCCGTCAAACCCGGGAGTGAAGGCCGATGTCCGCCGAATCCAACGCGTCCGCTCTCGTGCATCCGCGCCTTTCGGTGCCGCCGGGGCTTGCCGACGATAGCGAACTGGTGATGCGCGTGGCCCCGCTGCCGGCGGACTCCAACGCCAACGGCGACGTCTTCGGCGGCTGGATCATGGCGCAGGTCGACATCGCCGGCTCGGTGCTGCCGGCGCGCGTGGCCCGGGGCCGCATCACGACCGTGGCCGTCAACCAGTTCATCTTCAAGCAGCCGGTGTCGATCGGCGACCTGCTGAGCTTCTACGCGCGCGTCACCCGCGTGGGCCGCAGCTCGATCAGCGTGAACGTCGAGGTCTGGGCCGAACGCAACCCGGCGGCACCCGAACTCGTTCGCGTCACCGAGGCCAGCCTCACCTACGTCGCCATCGACGAGCAGGGCCGGCCGCGCGCCTTGACTTAGGCTCGGCGGCGGCGGCTCAGGGACGCGCGTCGCGCCGTCCTGCGCCAGCCTCATGCGCCGTCCAGCCGGCGCGTCCAGTCCTCGGCCTCGCGGAGCTGCAGGCGCTGCGTGAAGAGCTTGCGCCAGCTCGGCGTGAGCGGCAGCTCGAGCACCGCGGCAAGCTGCCGCGCGTCGACGACGCGATCGCGGATGAGCGCCAGCAGCCGGGCCACGCTCCAGTCCGGATGCGGGCGCCGCAGCAGCTCGGGCACGTCGCCCGCGGCAAGCTCGCCGGGCTCCAGCACGCGGCAATACCAGCCGGTGCGCAGCGAGTCCTGCACCTGCGCGGCCATCTCGCGCACGCCAAAGCGCAGGTTCAGGCGAAAGCAGGGCTGGCGCCCCTGCGTGAGCCTCAGGCGCACGCTGCCGATGCGCCACTCGTCGCCGATGCAGACCCGGGTCTCGTCCAGCCCCTCGACGCTGAGGTTCTCGCCGAAGGCGCCGGGGCGCTCGAACAGCGGCTGCTGCGGGTAGCGCTCGCGCCACCACGCGTAGTGCGACCAGGGGTAGACGTGCACCGCCTTGTCGACGCCGCCGTGCGCGCGCGTGTCGCCTTGTTCATCGCCGCGCAGGCCGGCCGCGTCCACCGGATGCGGCCCCGCCACCGGCTGCTTGTCGATGCCGCTCTGCACGTGGCCGAGCGGCGCCGTCGGACCGAAGAGCACGGCGCGAATGCGCGGTGTCGGCGCGGTCATCGCAGCGCAGCCTCGACGGCGGGCCGCGAGGCCAGATGCTCGGCGATGGCCTGCGCCATCCAGCGATACGCGTCCGCCCCGGGGTGAAAGCCGTCGCGGGCCATCGCGGCCGGATCGAGCGGCAGGCTCATCGGCACCAGCGAGACGCCCTCTTGCGCCGCACACCAGTCGCGCAGCGCCTCGTCGTGGCGGCTGGCCTCGGCGCCGGCGATGCGACGCAGCGGCTGCGGCAGGCCCGGGAAGGCGTGCAAGGGCGGCAGCGGCGCAAAGGCCACATGCCGTGCGCCGGCCGTGTCCTGCAGGAACCGCACGATTGCCGCGCGTGCGTCCAGGGCCCGCTGCACGGGGACGCGGCCGGTGACGTCGTTGACGCCGGTGACGATCACCGCGAGATCGGTGCGCACTTGCGGCTGTGCCTGCAGCAGCGCCAGCGTCTCCTCGGTATCGAGGCTGGTCCGCGCGAGCAGCCTCCAGCGCACGCCGCAGCTCATGCGCGTCGCGAGCAGGCTCGCAAGCGGCTGCGCCAGCGCGTCCCGCTGATGCGCAACACCCACGCCCGCGGCCGAGGAATCGCCGGCAAGGAGCAGCGCAAGCGGCGGCCTTTCGCCGACCTCCCCGACCTCGCCGTCGCGCGCACCCTCGGGCTCGGGCAGGCGCGGCATGCGTGCGCGCGTGGCCAGGCCCTGCGCCAGCAGCACCGGTGCCAAGGCCAGCTTCAGTGCCGCGTGCGCCATCGTCCCCGCGCCGCTGCGGCAATCAGAACTTCGAGAAGTCGGGCTTGCGCTTTTCGAAGAAGGCCTGGAAGGCTTCCTTGGCTTCGGGGCTGTGCAGGCGCTCGATGAAGAGCGCGCCCTCGGTGCGGATCACGCGCAGCAGTTCCTCGCGCTGCGGCGCGAGCATCAGCCGCTTGGACTCGCGCACCGCGCTGGGCGGCAGCGCATTGAAGCGTGCGGCGACGCGCCGCGCGTGGTTGACGACCTCCGGCCCCGGCAGCACGGCATTCGCCAGGCCGCATTCGACCGCCGCCTCGGCGCCGAAGGGTTCGCCCAGCAGCAGCTTCTCGGCGGCGCGGCGCTGGCCCATGAGCTGCGGGATCAGCAGGCTGGCGCCGAACTCGGGCACGAGCCCGAGGCCGGTGAAGGGCATGGCGAGCTTGGCGTCGTCGGCGACGAACACGAAGTCGCAGTGCTGCAGCATGGTCGTGCCGATGCCGATCGCCGCGCCGGTGACCGCGGCGATGACCGGCTTCTCGCAGTCGAGCAGCGCGAACATGAATTGCGCGACCGCCGAGCGCTCGAAGCTCGCGCCGCCGGCACCGGGCGGGTTCTTCAGGAAGTCCTCCAGGTCGTTGCCCGAGGTGAAGATGCCCGGCTGCCCGGTGATGATCACCGCACGCACCGCGGCGTCGGCACTGGCCGCGCGCAGCGCGTCGGCCATCGCCTGGTACATGGCGATGGTCAGCGCGTTCTTCTTCTCGGGGCGCGCGATCTCGATCGTGGCGACGCCGTCCATCGTGGCGGTGCGGATGCTCATGCGGGACTCCGGTTCCTTCGGTGGGCCTGGTTCAGCAGCGTTCGAGGATACCGGCTGCGCCCTGGCCCATGCCCACGCACATCGTCACCATCCCGTACTTCAGCTTGTGGCGGCGCAGCGCGTGCACGACGGTGGCCGAGCGGATCGCCCCGGTGGCACCCAGCGGGTGGCCCAGCGCGATCGCGCCGCCCATCGGGTTGACCTTGGCCGGGTCGAGCTTGCAGGTCTCCATCACTGCCAGGCTCTGCGCGGCGAAGGCCTCGTTGAGCTCGATCCAGCCGAGATCGTCCTGCGCGATGCCGGCGGCCTTCAGGGCTGCCGGAATGGCCTCGATCGGGCCGATGCCCATGATCTCGGGCGGCACGCCGCGCGCGGCGAAGCTGACGAAGCGCGCCAGCGGCTGCAGGTCGAAGGTCTTCAGCGCCTTCTCGCTGCAGACGATCAGCGCGCCTGCGCCGTCGCTCGTCTGGCTGCTGTTGCCGGCGGTGACGCTGCCCTTGGCGGCGAACGCGGGCTTCAGCTTGGCCAGGCCTTCGAGGCTGGTGTCCGGGCGCGGGCCTTCGTCGATGTCGACGGTGCGCGTCTTCACGTTCACGCCGCCGCCGGCCAGGTCCGGGCTGCGCGCGGTGACGGTGATCGGCGTGATCTCGTCCTTGAACTCGCCCGCGGCGATCGCGGCGATGGCGCGCTGGTGGCTCTGCAGCGCGAAGGCGTCCTGCGCCTCGCGGCTGACCTTCCACTGCGCGGCGACCTTCTCGGCCGTCATGCCCATGCCGTAGGCGATGCCGACGTTCTCGTCGTGCGCGAACATCTCCGGGTTGAACGAGGGCTTGTTGCCGGTCATGGGCACGAGGCTCATGCTCTCGGCGCCGCCGGCGATCATCACCTCGGCCTCGCCGACGCGGATGCGGTCGGCGGCCATCTGCAGCGCGGTCAGGCCGCTGGCGCAGAAGCGGTTGACGGTGACGCCGGCCACGCTGTGCGGCAGGCCGGCGAGCACCATCGCCACGCGCGCCATGTTCATGCCCTGCTCGCCCTCGGGGAAGCTGCAGCCGATCAC
>CAUJJO010000190.1 GCA_963205125.1 Pseudomonadota bacterium
AAGGTCGAAGGCCGTGACGACCTCACCGGCGAGCCGCTGGTGCAGCGCGACGACGACAAGGAAGAGACCGTGCGCAAGCGCCTCGCGGTCTACCAGCAGCAGACGCGCCCGCTCGTCGACTACTACTCCGCCTGGGCCGCCACCGGCGACGCGCAGGCCCCGCACTACGCACGCATCAACGGCAGCGGCAGCGTCGAGGAAATCACCGCGCGCGCCTTCGCGGCGCTGGGCTGACGAATCACCCGAACCACGTGTGCGCGGTGGCCACCTTCGGGTGGCCATCCCGTCTGTGATCGGGGATCGTCGGATCGCAAGACATCGATCACACCCCATCGAGGAACATCCACCATGGAAATCGCAGGCAAGGTCTTCATCGTCACCGGCGGGGCTTCGGGCCTTGGCGAAGGCACGGCGCGCATGCTCGCCGGCAACGGCGGCAAGGTCGTCATCGCCGACCTGCAGGTCGAACGCGGCCAGGCCGTGGCCAAGGAGATCGGCGGCGTCTTCGTCACCTGCGACGTGAGCAGCGAGGGCGACGGCAAGGCGGTCGTCGCCGCCGCAACGAAGCTCGGCAAGCTGATGGGCCTGGTCAACTGCGCCGGCATCGGCCCGGCGATGAAGACGGTCGGCAAGGACGGCGCGCACACGCTGGCGCTGTTCACCAAGACCATCACGATCAACCTGATCGGCAGCTTCAACATGATCCGCCTGGCCGCCGAGGCGATGTGCAGGAACGAGCCCGAGGCCACCGGCGAGCGCGGCGTGATGATCAGCACGGCAAGCGTAGCCGCCTTCGACGGCCAGATCGGCCAGGCCGCCTACAGCGCCAGCAAGGGCGGCGTCGTCGGCATGACGCTGCCGATCGCGCGCGACCTCGCGCGCAACGGCATCCGCAACATGACCATCGCGCCGGGCATCTTCGGCACGCCCATGCTCTTCGGCATGCCCCAGGAAGTGCAGGACTCGCTGGCCGCCAGCGTCCCCTTCCCCAGCCGCCTGGGCCGCCCCGAGGACTACGCCAAGCTCGCAAAGCACATCATCGAGAACGACATGCTCAACGGCGAGGTGATCCGGCTGGACGGCGCGATCCGCATGGCGCCGAAGTGAGGCGGGGCCTGCCCGCGGCCCTTCGGGCTCGCGCACGGCGACGGCTGGACGCGGGACGCCTCACCGTCCTGCGTCCTGATCAGGCGCGGAAAGTCATGCCGACCCGTTGCGCCGCACTTTCGGGCGCTGTGGGACGAGACCGCCGACGGTTTCGCGTGCTACCCGAGCAGCTTGGCCGCAGGCAGGGTTTTCATGCCACGGTCGAACGTCGCCACGTACTCGCACCCGGCAGCGGCGGCCTTTGCGCACAGCAGGCAGTCCGCTAAGTCCGCAGGTCCGCGCTCGAAGTCTTCGGTGGCCGCCCGAACCGCGGCTTCCGACTCCAGCACCACCGTCGCATGGCCCGACAGCGCATGCAGCGCCTTCGCCACGTCGAGCCGACTGCGGCCATAGGCACGCGAGAGCGTCCAGGCGAGTTCGACCAGCACCGTGTCGCCGACCCAGATCGAGCGGCCCTGCGATGCCGCGTCGTCGAACAGGCTCCGGGCCACCGACGACTGCGCCGCATCGTCGTTGACCAGGAGCCTCACCAGCACGTTGGTGTCGACCGCGATCACCTCGCCCGTCCCGACCGCGCCTTGACGGCGTCGGTGATGGCCTCATCCATCCGCTCGATCGACCTCGACGGCTCACCCTCGCGCGCCAGCAGTCCCAGGAGCGCGTCGGACCCACTCGGCAGCACGCGCACGCGCAGCGTGCGGTCGTCCGAGACCTGGAACTCCAGGCGTGATCCCGGCCGGATTCCAAGTTGGTCGCGCACGCCTTTGGGCAATGTGACCTGACCTTTCTCACTGACGACAGCTGCAGTCGGCATGATTTGATTCCTACCAAGGGTAGAAATCTTACCACTGGCGTTCAGTAGTATTTTCGCTCGGCAGTGGAGTGATCCGGCAGGGCGGGAACAATCCGCATGGCCAAGCCGCAGCGCGAATTCGGCCCGCGACCCCTGGCGTCACACCACCTGGACGAAGCGGCCGTAGCCTGCGAGCGTGGCGTCGGCTGTGAGCAGCGTCAGCCGCTCTTCCACCGCCTGCGCCACCAGCATGCGGTCGAAGGGATCGCGGTGCACCCAGGGCAGCCTGGCCACCCGCGCGATGTGCGCCGCCTGGAGCGGCAACTCGACGAAGCCCTCATCCAGCAGCGCCCGATGCAGCAGCTTGGCATCCACCGAGAAGTCCGGACGGCCCAGCGAAGTCTTGATTGCCACCTCCCACAACGAGGCGAGGCTGAACGCCAGCGGCTGCCGACGCGAGCGCAGCCGCCGCGCGGCCTTGTTCGACAGGCGACCGGGATCGAACGCCGCCCAGAGCACCAGATGCGTGTCGAGCAGCAGCATGCGTCTAGGGCTTGTCGACGCTCCGGGAGTCGAACATCGCTTCGATGTCAGTCGCGAAGTCCTTCTTCAGGTCGGCCTGCACCACGCCTCGTCCGGCCAGGAAGCCGAGCTGCCGCGTGGCCGGCGGCGCTTCGATCGGCACGACCCGAACCATCGGCCTGCCGGCCTTGGCGATCACGAACTCCCGCCCCTTGGCAGCCTGCTCGACCAGGCGGGAGAGATGCGTCTTCGCCTCGTGGATGTTCACGGTGACCGTTGACATCGATGTCTCGAATGGACCAACAAAAGTGGACTAACTATAGCCGTTCTTGCCAAAGCCGACCAAAGCGGACGAAACCAAACGCTCTCGCTGCAAAGCGCTCATCCCTCACGGACCCGGGCCGACCGGTCCCTTCGTCGGGAGGGCCACCAGTCGCACGCCCAGCGCCTTGCACACGCGGGCGATGGTGTCGAAGCGCGGGCTTGCGCCCGGGCGCAGCGCCTTGTACATGGCCTCGCGGCCGACGCCGACACTTTCCGCAACGGCCGTCATGCCGCGCGCACGGGCCACCTTGCCCAGCACGGATTTGTTGCCAGCTCCGTTGTTGAGCTCGCCCTCCCAGTGCCCTGGCATGAGGCGGTCCTCGACCTCGGGGCGCGCACGTGGATACTGAGCATGTCCGGGATCTATGCGCGTCGATCCGTGCCGCGTCGCCGAACAGCCGTCGAGCTGCCAAGGACTACGCTGCGTCGTCGTTGACCAGAAGCCTGACCGGGATCTTCGTGTCGACCGCGATCACTTTGCCCGACCCGTGCGCGCCCTGACAACCTCTCTGACCGCCTCGTCTATCCGCTCGAGCGAGACCGGTGCCTCGTCCTGCCGAGCCGGTCGAAGCCGATCGAACGCCTTGCCTCCGCCATGGGTGCCGGAGCGACTATCCTTGCATGCCGGGTTCGACGTCATCAGGAGCTCGCCGGAGTTGATCCCGTCGGCGCGAGATCTTCACATCGCCCACGGGTTGGCCTTCCACGACGCGCGGGGCATCCAGGCCGCGCGGGATGGCGGCTGCCAGCGCCTGTGCTGCGAGGCCCTGCAGATCAACCGCTTGCCCGGCAAGCTGGTCGTTGCGAACCCCTTCATGTCCACGGACGGATCGAATTCATGAACAGCACTCTGTCGATCGCCGCCATCGCTCGACTGCGGAGCTCACGCGCGGTGCTTCGCGGCGGCGCACTGTTGCTTGCCTCAGCACCGCTCCTGAGCGTTGCGGCGGACGCCGACTGGCTGCGTTGCAAGGAGCAGCAGGACGATGCGCAGCGTCTGGTCTGCTATGACCGCGTCGCGGCATCCATGTCGCCGGAGGCTTCACGGGCACGCTTCGGTCTTCCGGCAAGTGCTCCCTCGCCCGAACCCGAGGTCGTCGATGCGACGCTGGCGGACGCGATCGACGGCTGGCAAGCCGGGAGCCGAATTCGGCTGGAGAACGGGCAGGTCTGGCAGATCGTCGACGACAGTTCCGGCTTCCTGCGCAGCGGGACACGCAATGTTCGGATCCGGCGCGGTGCGCTCGGTGCGTACTACATGGAGTTCGAGGGCAGCAACCGTTCGCCAAAGGTCAGACGACGGCAGTAGCCGCAGGGCCCCTACGAGCGCTGGTGCCTTCGCTGCATCAGGCTCGCTGCGGAAGCCAGCATGAAAGCGGGCGCCTCGAGGGCGCCCGCTTTCCTTGCAAGAGTTCGATCTCGCGCATCACCGCCGCGCAAGGCGACGGCGATGCTCAGGACATCAGAACTTGTAGGTGCCGGTAACGAAGATCTTCCGACCCATGGCGTCGTAGGTGCCCGGGAAGGTGTTGCCGTTGCCGAACACGCTCGGGCCCTGCTGCGTCGTGATCGGCGGATCGCGGTCGAGCACGTTGTTGATGCCGAACATGATGCTCAGCGCCTTGGTCGGACGCCAGACCGCCGCAAGATCGAGGTAGTCGCGCGCCGACAAGGTACGCTCGAGGTCGTTCACCGGGCCCGCGAGCTTCTCCTGGCCGCTGGCCTCCTGCTGCGTGACCTTGTCGAGGTGGCGCCAGGTCAATGCGAGGTCGGCGTTCCAGGGCGTGGCCCACACCGCGCGCAGCTTGTGCCGCCACTTCGGGTTCGGGGCTCCGCACTTGTTGGCGCCATAGAGGCCGGCGCAGTCATAGGTGCCGTCACCAGGAATCTCCTCGACCAGGTACTTCTTCAGGATGGTCCCGTTGAAGTTGAAGGTCAACGAGCCCATGTCACCCAGGCGCTGGAGGTAGCTTGCGCTCAGATCCCAACCCGACGTGCGCAGGCTGCCCAGGTTCTGCAGCGTCGCCGTGATGCGGCCATCCCTGAGCAGCCAGAGCGTGCCCAGCCGATCGCGATTGACCAGCCCGCAGAACAAGGCCTCCCCGGTGCTCATGCACTTGTCGAGGATCGTCGTCGGATCCATGTTGTTGATGACCTTCTTGATCTTGATGTCGAAATAGTCGACGGTGAAGGTCATGTTGCGCATCGGCGAGAAGGCCAAGCCCGCGGTCACGCTGTCGGCGGTCTCCGGATCAAGGTTCGGGTTGCCGCCCTGCAGGTAGTTGTACTGCCCGGCCGGGCTGTCCTGGATGCTCCCGTACTGGCTGGCCGTCACGCCGGTGCGCATGCACTCCTCCAGGCTGGCGGTGGGCGTGGCGCCGGCGCAGGGGTCGCTGTCCATGTCGAACAGATTGTTACCCTGGGCCTGGAACATTTCGATCACGTTCGCCGCCCGCACCGCCCGCTGCAGGCTGGCGCGCGCCTTGATGTCCCGCGTCGGCCCGTACTCGAGGCCCAGGCCCCAGGTACTGGTCGTCTTGCCCGTGCTGTAGTCGGAGTAGCGGGCGCTCAAGGACGCAGCCAGGGAGTCGACACCCGGCAGGCCGTTGGCGATCGGCAGTCGAAATTCGCCATAGGCATCCTTCACCGTGAAGCCGCCATTGAGGGGGAGGGTCGGTCCACCACTGCCCGAAAGCGCGCCCGTCAACGTCGCATCATCGACCGAGAGGCTGAGCTTCTCGCGCCGCGTCTCGACGCCAAACGCCACCTCGGCACCCGACTTCGCCCAGGGCAGCTTGATCCCGTACTCGCCGAGGTCCGACGACGCGCTGGCCCCGAACATCTCGAGGAAGGTCGAGCCCTTCTGCAGGCCAGGCACCTGCAGGTAAGCGAGCTGATCCGGCGTGACCCCGCCGAGAGACCAGACGTTGTAGGGCACGCAGTTCGGATCCTCCCCGGACTGCTTGGATGCGCACACTGCGGTACCGCCGTCGTTGACGACATCGAACGCCCGACCGATCTTGGAGTCGAGGAAGTAGTTTTCGGAACTCTGGCTGTAGATCACGCGCGCCGAGATCCCGAAGACGTCGTAGGACCACTTGCCGATCTCACCCTTGACGCCAACCTCGGTCCGGAAGGAGGTATTGCGGAACTGCGACTGGCGGCCACCGCCTTCGACGTTGCGTCGCTGCACCACCACATCGGTGCTGTCACCGGGGTTCGTCAGCCCCAGGGCCGCGCGCCAGCTATCCGTCAGCAGCGGATTGTCGTAGTTGACGGTCACGATGTTGCCGAAGATCCCGCCCGGGGCCACCTGGGCGGTCGTGCTGTCATCGTGGAACGCGAAATTCGCGTATGCGCGCGCGTTGTCGGTGATGTCGTAATTGAGCGAGGCACGACCTGCCCAGCGCTCGGAAGGCCGCTGGAAGTAGTTCGTCGGGCCGTAGTTGTAGGCGTCGGTGCCTTTGTACAGGCGCGCATTGCCGGCCGAATCGGCGGCGGTCCAAACCTTGCCGTCATTGAGGTTCGTGATGCGCCCCGTGGCTGCCGTGCCGGAACCGCCGCAGACGAAGCCGGCCGCGCCCATGCCTACGGCACAGGCGCTGAAGTCGCGCTCCGATTGAAGCAGCGCATCGTCCTTCTTGTAGTTGACGTACAGCGTCGCATTGCCTCGGTTGCCGAAGTTGGAGCCCATCAGCAGGCCGAAGCTCGTGCTCTTGCCGTCGGAAGATTTGTTTCCGGGAACCTTGAACTCCTGCGGACTCACGGCCTCGCGCGCCGCAATGATGTCCCCGATGCCGGCCGCGTTCTGCTGGCGGTGGTTGTAGAAGCCGTGGTTGAACTCGACTTCGACGCCCTCGAAGCGGTCGTCGAGGATGAAGTTGACGACGCCGGCCACGGCGTCCGAGCCATAGACGGCCGACGCGCCGCCGGTCAACACGTCCACACGACGGATCAAGCCGGTCGGAATGGCATTCAGGTCGGGCGACGAGGTGTTCGCGCTGCCCATGGGCATGCGGCGGCCGTTGACGAGCACGAGGGTGCGGTCCGAGCCCAAGCCGCGCAGGTTCACGCTGGCCGTTCCCGAGGCGCCGTTGGACACGGTCGCGTTCTGGTCGGCGAATACCTGCGGCAGGTTGTTCAGGATGCTCTCGACGTTCTTTGCACCGTCGATCTTGATGTCCTGCGCGCTCACCGTCGTCACCGGGCTGGCGCCTTCGCTGGCCAGCGTCTTGATCCGCGAACCGGTGACTTCGATCCGCTGCGTGTCCTGCGCCAGCGCCGGCAAGGTCGCCAGGGCGACGCTGCCGCCGAAGGCCAGCATCAGGCCGCGGCTCAGTAGGGTCGGTCTGAACATTGAGTCTGCTCCTCAGATTGATTGAACAAGTCCACCCGGTGCTGCAGCGCGCCGATACCGCGCACGCCCTGCCATCGCCAGCGGTCCATTACAAGCCGGCCGATTCTCCGGGCTTCGTCGCCTCGGGCCGACAGGGGGAAACCTGTGTCGGATCAAGCGGATTGCCCGATCGATCCATGAGAAGGCACGACTCAACTTCGCAAATGTCTGTATTTTCAATGCGTTACAGACGATTCATGAAGCTTTGCTTGATCTCTTGAAGAGTCGCTCCAGCCCCCTGTTCCCGGGTGTCGGGTTGGCAATTTGCAACACCCTGAGCAAGATGTCGCCGCCTTCCTGCCAAGCACGGCACGAGCGGCGACACGAGCGCTGGGACGCTCCTCAGTCGGCGTTCGTCTGCGTCACCAGCCGCGGCACCGCCGCCAGCAGGCTGCGGGTGTAGTCGGTGGCCGGGGCGCCGAGCACCCGATCGACCTCGCCCTGCTCTTCGATGAGGCCCGCGCGCATCACGGCGACGCGGTCGGCGATGGTCTCGACGACGCCGCTGTTGTACGCATGTGGGGCACTAGGCACCGCACCGTCCAGCGACTCGCATCCGCAGCGTGCGCATGGACTCAGGCGCGGGTTCACCTTGACATGTGCGATATTTGTACACACATTCATGGCATGCGCTACAGCTTCGATCCAGCCAAGCAGGCAAGCAACCGGAAGAAGCACGGCCTCGACTTGGCCGAGGCGCCCAAGGTGATCGAGTCCGGCAGGACGGTGACCTTCGAGGATCGCCGCTTCGTCTATGGCGAAGCACGATTCGTGACGTTGGGGCCACTGGGCGACCGGCTGGTCGTCGTGGTGACGGCCGAGACCGAGGACCACATTCGCATCATCTCGATGCGCCGGGCAGATCGACATGAACAGGGTATCTACCGTGAAAACATCGTCCCGAGCAACTGAAGACGCGCCTCTGCGCAAGGCCGATATCGCATCTGGAAAGCTGGTCTTGCGCCGACGTGATGCGTCCGGCGCCGTGCTGCCCAACAAGCAGCGCGTCAACATCTTCCTGGACGGTGCGGTGGTCGAGCACTTCAAGGCCCGCGCCGGCGGTCGCGGGTATCAGACGCTGATCAACGAGGCCCTGAAGCAGGCCATCCTGGCCGAGGATCTGGAAGCCGTGGTGCGCAAGACCATCCGCGAAGAGCTGCGGCGCAGCTGAGCGGCGGGCCTGATCTGCAGCGGCCCCGTCCGAGCGACCCGACGGATGGGACGCAGGGCCGGCGCCGTGCACTCCTGAGCGATCGTCAGGCCGTCACCAGCCGCGGCACCGCCGCCAGCAGGCTGCGCGTGTAGCCGGTGGCCGGGGCGCCGAGCACCCGATCGACCTCGCCCTGCTCTTCGATGAGGCCGGCGCGCATCACCGCCACGCGATCGGCGATGTATTCAACGACGCCGATGTTGTGCGTGATGAAGAGGTAGGACACGTCAAGTTCCCGCTGCAGCTCGCGCAGCAGGTTCAGGATCTGCGCCTGCACCGAGACGTCGAGGGCCGAGGTCGGCTCGTCGCAGACGATGATCTGCGGCTGCACCGCAAGCGCCCGCGCGATGGCGATGCGCTGGCGCTGGCCGCCTGAGAACTCGTGCGGGAAGCGCTCCAGCGCGTCGCTGCGCAGGCCCACGCGTTCGACCAGCGCCTTGATGCGCGTGCGCCGCTCGTCCGCCCCGAGTTCGGGCTGCAGCGCCGCCAGGCCTTCTTCGAGCACCTCCTGCACGCGCATGCGTGGGTTCAGCGAGGCGAACGGGTCCTGGAAGATGATCTGGATGCGCGCGCGCGCGGCGTGCAGCGCCGGGCCGGCGAGCCCGAACAGGTCCTGCCCGTCCAGCAGCGCCCTGCCCTCGATCCGCGCGACGCGGCGCAGCAGTTGCACGATGGCCTTGCCGGTCGTCGTCTTGCCGCAGCCCGACTCGCCGACGAGCGCAAGCGTCTGCCCCTTGGCGATGTCGAAGGACACGCCCTTGACCGCATCGAAAGTGCCCGCGCTGCGCTGCAGCAGCCCGGTGCCGCGGATCGGGAAGCGCACCCAGAGGTCCTGCACCTGCAGCAGGGGCGCCTCGGCTCGATCCGCCGCCGCCTCGGGCCGCGCGACGGTTGCGGTTGCCGCGGCGGCTGCGGCGGTTGCGGCGGCTTCGGGCTTGGTGTCCTTCACCCCGTCCTTCACAGCGTCCTTCACCGCGTCCTTCACCGTGACGGCGGCCGGCCGCGGCGCATCGGGCGCGTAGAGCAGGCAGCGGACCTCATGCCCGGGGCCGACGCCGAGCAGTTCGGGGATGGTGCTCGCGCAATGCGGCATCACCTGCGCGCAGCGCGGCGCGAAGCGGCAGCCGGCGAAGTCCTGCGTCAGCGCCGGCACCGTGCCCGGGATGGCTTCGAGCGCCTGCGCGCGCCGCCCCGCGCCGGGCAGAGCGCGCAGCAGCGCGGCAGCGTAGGGATGGCGCGGTGCGGCGAAGAAGGCCGCGGCCGGTGCGACCTCGACGATCTGCCCCGCATACATCAGCGCCACCCGGTGCGCCATGCCCGAGACCACCGCCAGATCGTGCGTGATCAGCAGCAGGCCCATGCGCTGCTGGCGCTGCAAGTCCTTCAGCAGTTCGAGGATCTGCGCCTGGATGCTCACGTCCAGCGCCGTCGTCGGCTCGTCGGCAACGAGGAAGTCGGGTTCGGCGGCCAGCGCGATGGCGATCATCACGCGCTGCTTCTGCCCGCCGCTCATGCGGAAAGGGTAGTCGTCGATGCGACGCTCGGGCTCGGGGATGCCGACGCGGCCGAGCCACTCGACGGCCTTGGCGCGTGCGGCGGCGCCGCGCAGCGCGGTGTGCGCCTCGATCGCCTCGACGATCTGCTCGCCCACGCGCATCACGGGGTTCAGGCTGGTCGAGGGCTCCTGGAAGATCATGCCGATGCGCCCGCCGCGCACACCGCGCATGCGCGACTCGGGCAGGTCCAGCAGGTCCTGCTCGCCGAGCAGCACGCGACCCTCGGTGACGCGGCCGTTCTCGGGCAGCAGGCGCATCAGCGCCAGCGCCGTCATGCTCTTGCCGCAGCCGCTCTCGCCCACCAGCGCAAAGGTCTCGCCGCGCTCGATCGAGAGGCGCAACGCGTCGAGCGCACGCACGATGGCGGTGTCGGTGTCGAGCTCGACGCGAAGGTCGCCGATGGTGATCATGTTGACTTCCCTCGATCAAGGCACGTTCGAGCGCTGCGCGTCGGGAGCTTCACACCGGTACACCGTCGGGCAACTGCAGGCCCAGGACGCGCGCCGCGCGATTGAGATGCCGGTCGAAGCAGAGGAAGCTCACCGGCTCGCGCGCAGCGCGAGAGGTGGCTTCACCGGCCGCCAGTTGCACGGCGTCGTAGCCGCGCAGCGAGAAGGCGCCCGCAAGTTCGCCGGCACGCTCCACCAGCGCTTGCGTGAGGTCGATGACGTGCAGCAGCGGCCAGTCCTGTGCCAGCCGGGCACGTGCCACCGCGAAGCTTGCGTCGACGCCCCGTCCCTCGCGCTCCCGCCTGAACAAGGCTGCCATCGCCTCGGCCCAGGTGACGCGACAGGTCGCTGCACTCGACCCCTCCAGCCATTGCCACAGCGCGTGGCTGCCCTCCTCGTCGACGTAGAGCTTCAGCAGCGCCGAGGTGTCGAGATACGCCTTCACCCACGATCCTCGATGACGGCATCGGCAAGCGTTCCCGAGCCCTCGGGCAAGGGATTGGGCGGATGCCGCCGCAACCCGCCGGGTCGCGGCCGTTGCGAGATCAAGCCCGCGGCCAGAAGGCGATCGGTCAATGAATCGCCGCCCCGCGACACACCCGTCAGGCGTGCAACCGGCTTGCGATGCGAGGTCACGATCACCTCCTCTCCCGCTTGCGCCTTTCGCAGGATGACGGAGAGTTTGGACTTCATTTCACGTATGGAAACTTCCATTCGAGACCTCTATCGTGAAAATATCTCTTCGATTGTAGTCACGCTTTGCCTTGACCGAGCTTGCGCGCGACCCTCGCCCGGAAGCTCCGTGCCCGCGGGTCGAAGGCGTCGCGCACGCCGTCGGCGAAAAGGTTGGCGGCGAGCACCAGGGTGACCATGAAGACGAAAGCCGAGGCGAAGGACCACCAGACGACGGGGTCGCGGCTCATCTCGCTGCGCGCGAGGTTGATCATGCCGCCGAAGCTGTTCATCGAGGGGTCGACGCCGACGCCGACGTAGCTCAGCACCGCCTCGTAGAGGATCAGCGCCGAGAACTCGAGCACGGTGACGATGAGCATGAGGTGCGCGACGTTCGGGAAGATGTGGCGCACCATGATGCGCGTGCGGCTGACGCCGAAGGCCTGCGCCGCCTGCACGTAGTCGAGCTCGCGCAGCTTGAGCGTCTCGCCGCGCAGCAGCCGGCACAGGCCGGCCCAGCCGGTGAGCCCGAGCACGGCGCAGAGCAGGAAGAGCTTGAGGTCGGCGCGCTCGGCGCCGGTCTCGAAGAGGTCCGGGTGCTTGTCCAGGAAGACCTGCACCATCAGCACGCAGGCGGCGATGAGCAGGATGTTCGGGATCGACGACAGCACGGTGTAGAGGTACTGGATGAGCTCGTCGGCCCAGCCCTTGAGGTAGCCCGCGACGATGCCCAGCACCACCGCCAGCGGCAGCGTGGCAATCGTTGCCAGCGTGCCGATCACGAAGGCGGTGCGGATGCTCTTGAGCGACTGGTAGAGCACGTCGTTGCCGGTGGTGTCGGTGCCCATCACGTGGTAGGGGCCCGACAGCGCCGAGACAACGCCGATCAGGCCGCCGAGCACGAGGAAGGTCGCGATCGCGACGTGCCAGGGCAGCGTGCTGCGCTTGCCCAGCACCTCGCGCGCGCAAGCGGCCGGCGCCTGCCGCCGCAGCGCGGCCAGCAGCGCCACCAGCGCGGCCGAGGCCAGCAGCGCGGCTGCAAGGCCGAGCACGAGGCCGGTCGCGCCGCGCTCGAGCACGTCCGGCAGCCACTGCGTGGCCGGGTCCTTCAGGTGGGCGCCGCCGTACTTCAGGCGCGGCGCCACGCGCTCGACGCGGCCGTCGACGATTTCCGACTCGCGCGTGAAGCTGACCGTGGCCAGCGGCGTCGAGTAGGTCGCCTCGCGGCCGTCGACGAGATCGGCGAGCCAGGCGTCGAGCAGCGAGCGCGTGCGCGCGTCGTAGGCCACGGCCGTCGTTCCCGGTGCCGGCGGCAGCAGCGGCCGGTAGTGCACGCTGTCGAGCAGGCAGACGGCCAGGCACAGCAGCAGCACGATGCTGGAAGCCAGTGAGGGCGCATCCATGAAGACCTTGCGCCAGCTCGTGCGCAGGTTCGGGCGCCGCCACGCGAAGACGACGTAGGCCAGCAGCGCGGCCGTGAGCAGCCAGATCGCCGCATCGGTCCAGAGCAGGACGAACTTGGGCATGGTGCTTCAGCCCTCCAGCCGCACGCGCGGGTCGGCCCAGGTGTAGGCCACGTCGATCAGCACGTAGGTCGCGATGTAGAGCAACGAGCCGATGAAGACCATGGTGCGAACGATGGCGAAGTCCTGCTTGCCGATCGCCTCGATGACGTAGGCGCCAAGGCCGGGCAGGCCGAAGAAGCTCTCGAACACCAGGCTGCCGAGGAAGACATAGGGCAGGTAGCCACCGGCGCTGGTGATGATGGGGATCAGCGCGTTGCGCAGCACGTGGCGCCAGAGCACGACCTGCTCCGACAGGCCCTTGGCGCGCGCGGTGCGCACGTAGTCCTTGGCCGTCTCCTCGAGGAACATGGCGCGGTACAGGCGCGCCTCGCCGCCCACGCGCGAGATGAGCGAAAGCAGGATGGGCAGCGCGAGGAACTTGATCGCGTCCAGCCCCGGCGCGTAGCCCGAGATCGGCGCCAGCCGGAGCACGCGCGAGAACAGGAACTGGCCGACGATGATGTAGAAGAGGCTGGAGATCGAGAGCATGAGCACGCAGGCGACGACGCCCCAGAAATCCAGCCGCGAATTCCTGAACATCACCAGCAGCAGCGCGAAGGCGGTGCTGGCCAGCACCTGCAGGACGAAGAGCGGCAGCGCCATCTGCAGGCTGACCCACATGCGTTGCGCGACCTCGTGGCCGATGTCGCCGGCCGATTCGCCATCCGCGCGGCCGAAGCGCAGCGCGAAGAGCGAGACCGAGCGGTCCCAGAAGATGGTGTCGGTGAGCTTGTCCGCCCCTTCTGCGCCCGCGTTGAAGTAGAGCGGCTTGTCGTAGCCGCGCTCGACCTTCCACTTCTCGATCGCCTGCTGCGTGACGCGCTTGCCGCCGAGGTTCAGGCGCGCCATGTCGTCGGGCGTGTTGACGGTGAAGAAGAGGAAGAAGGTGGCGAGGTTCACGCCCAGCAGCACCAGCACGCTGTAGAAGGCGCGTCGCAGCAGGTAGCCGATCATCGCGCGGCCTCCTGCGCCAGCACCTCGCCGCGGCCGGTGGTGCGCTCGCGCACTCGCAGCGTGCGCCGCGCCAGCCACAGCAGCAGCAGCAGCGCGGCCGCGATCAGCGCCAGCGGCCACCACACCGGGCGGTTCCAGGCGGCCAGCGCGGCGGCGCGGTCGGCCGGGTCCAGCCGCAGGTAGCGGCCCTGGTCGCGGATCATGATGACCGGGTGGTAGTTGTAGACCCAGCGCTGCGCGGCCCCCGAGCTCCAGGGAAAGAAGCCGAAGCTCCAGGGCGCGTCCTCGCGCGCGATCTGCACCAGCTCGTCGATCAGGGCCTGCTTCTGCGGCCCGTCGTCGTAGAGCTTCATCTTCTCGAAAAGGCGGTCGAAGGCGGGGTTCTCGTAGTTGGCCGTGTTCTCGCCGTCGTGCTTGGTCTTGCCGGCGCTGCTCTGCAGCAGGAAGAGGAAGTTCTCGGCGTCCGGGTAGTCGGCCAGCCAGCCGAGCCAGAACACCTGGTAGGTGCCCTTGCGCACCTTGTCCTGGAACTGGTTGTTGTCGGTGGCGCGGATCTCGAGCTGGATGCCGAGCTTGGCGAACTGCCGCACCATCCAGTCGAGCTTGGGCCGGTTGCCCGGCGTGGGTGCCGAGTAGTAGTCGTAGTTGATGACCAGCGGCTGCCCGGTCTTGGCGTCGCGCCCGCCGGGATAGCCGGCCTCGACCATCAACTGCTGCGCGTCCTCGATCGGCCGGCGGACCGCCTTGCCGTCCTTCCAGACATGGGTGATCGGGTTCATGCCCTGCCGCGCGCCCTCGCGCGAGCCGAAGATGCCCGGCGGCAGCGGGCTCATCGCCGTCTGCCCGCCTTCCTTGGGGAAGATGCGCGACCACTCGTCCCAGTCGATGGCGATCGAGATCGCCTGGCGCAGCCGGCGGTTGCGCGCGTTCTGCTGCGGATCGCTGCTGGCGCCGATCACCGGGTCCAGCATGTTGAAGCCGATGAAGTAGCTGCCGACGTCGGTGCCGCGGCTCAGGCGAAAGCCCTTCTCGGTGTACTCGCGCTTCACGTCCTCGCTGTCCTGCATGCCCACGAGGTAGGGCATGCCGGTGTCGGTGCGCTCGAAGACCTCGACGTCGTAGTAACCCTGGCGGAACTTGTTCTGCCGCGGCACGCCCTCGCGCTCGATCGAGAAGACCATGCGGTCGATGAAGGGCATGGTCTTGCCGCAGTCGGCGAGCAGCCCGGCCTCGCGGTCGCCGGGCGCACCCTCGCAGGGATAGGGCTCGCCGCGGTAGTTGGGGTTGCGCACGAGCACGTGGCGGCGGTCCTGCTCGAACTCGGCCATCATGTAGGCGCCCGTCCCCACCGGCCAGCGGTCCAGCGACAAGCCCGCCGCGGCCATGCCCGGCTGGGCGTAGAAGGCGTCCGCCTCCCAGGGCACCGGCGAGAGGAAGGTCATCTGCATCCAGTAGCTCCACTGCGGATACTTGCCCTTGATGCGGATGCGCAGCAGATGCTTGCTTGGCGCGCTCGCACCCGCCAGCGGCCAGCGGCGGAAGTCGAGGAAGGGCTTGTCCAGGCTCGCGGGATCCTCGCCCGCGCGCAGCCTGGCGTCTTCTGCGCGGATCAGCTTGCCGTAGTCGGCAAGGCCCACGACGTATTGCGCGAAGGTCGAGAAGATCGGCGTCGTGATGCGCGTCGTCGCCTGGCGCTTGAGCGCGTAGACGAAATCCTCGGCGACCAGTTCACGCGTGCCCTGGTGCTCGAACTGCAGCGGCGAGCGCCGCGAGCCGAGCTCGCCGGGCTTCATCGCGTGGTAGCGGTAGCGTCCCTGCTCGTCCCGGGCGAAGGCCGGGTGCGGCTGGAAGAGGATGCCGGGCTTGATCGGCACGTCGTAGATGCTCTCGGCGACGATCTCGCCGGGCGCGTCCTCGGGCAGCGGTTTGCCGTCCTTGTCGAGGTAGCGCGGCTTCACCACCGCGGCGGCCGACTTGGGCACCAGTTCGTAGGGCCGCTTGAGGTAGTGGTAGCCGTAGGGCGGCTCGTAGATCTGGTAGGTGTACGGAGTGTCGTTGCTCCAGTACGAGGCCACCGGATCGAGGTGGCGCGGCGAGGCCTCGAGCACCGCGGTGAACAAGGTGTTGGTCGAGGCCGAGCCGTCGGGCCAGGGGTTGTTGTTGCAACCCGCCAGCAGCAGCGCGCACAGCGAGCCCAGGCTCAGCCAGGCGGCGATCGATGCCCAGGAGCGAGTGCTCCGCAGGCGCAACAGGGTCCGGGCTCCGCGCATGCGGTCTCCTCGTGCTGACCCGGCCCGCGGGCGGGTGGCCCGGGCCGGATGAACCAGGCGCCCCGCCGGACCAGCCGCTGCTCGTGACAGCCGACCACCCCAGGGGACGCGGGGGCGGATTGTAGGCACGCCCCACGCGCGCTTCGGCGCGGGTTCCTACCAGCCGCTCAGCGTCCGCTCAGCAGCCGCTCACCATCCGATCAGCACGTCCCTGCCCTGCACCGCCAGCGTCACGCGGCGGCCCAGCGGCAGGCTGAGCTTGGTCGGCACATGGCCGAAGGGCAGGCCGGTGAGGATGGGGATGCGGACGTGTTCGCGCATGCGATCGAGCATCGTCGCGACACGGTAGCCGCGGTCCAGCGGCGAGGGCTTCCAGCCGCCGAGGTCGCCCACCAGCAGCGCGCGCTGCTGCGCGAGCACGCCGCACTGCGCAAGCTGCAGCAGCATGCGCTCGACGCGGTAGGGGTGCTCGTTCACGTCCTCGATGAAGAGCAGGCCGCCGCGGATGCGCGCGGCCTTCGGAAAGTGCCGCGTGCCGATCAGCGAGCAGAGCATCGTCAGGTTGCCGCCCCACAGCGGCCCGCGCAGCAGCAGGCCATCGAAGCCCGGCGCGGTGCGAAAGCCCACCGCTTCCAGCTCGCCGCCCATGGCCTCGGCAAGGCAACCCGCGGTCACCTCGTCGACGCCGCCCTCGGCGTCGCTGCGGCCGAAGTCGGCCAGCGCCATCGGCCCGGCCCAGCTCGCCGCCCCGGTGTGCGCCCACAGGGCGAGCTGCAGCGCGGTGAAGTCGCTGTGCCCGACCCAGCGCGTGCCGCGCTCGACGGCGCGCGCCAGCAGCGGCCAGTCGATGGCGTCCAGCAGCGGCGTAAGGCCGTAGCCACCGCGCGTGGCCATGGCCACGGCCGGCGCCTGCTGCGCCACGCGGTGCAAGGCCTGCAGCCGCGTCGCCTCGTCGCCGGCAAAGCGCTGGTGCCGGGACAGCGCGGCCTCGTCCACCTGCACGGCGAAACCCAGGTCCTGCAGGCGGCGGGCGGCGCGTTGCAGGCCGGCCTTGCGCGGCACGGCGCCCGAGGGGCTGAAGAGCGTGAGGGTGTTCATCGGTCCTCGGGCAGGTCGTGGAGTTCGGTCGCCTCGCCGGTGGGGATAGGCGGCGCCGGGTCGCCCGGGGCCGTGGCCGCGGCCTTCCCGGCGCGCTGCTCCTCGCGCCTGCGCGCGAAGAAGTCGCGCAGCAAGCTGCCGGCGTCATGGGCCAGCACGCCGCCGCGCACGACGGTGTGGTGGTTGAGCTGGGACTGCGCGAACAGGTCGAGCACCGAGCCGGCGGCACCGGTCTTGGGGTCCGGCGCGCCGAAGACCACGCGCTTGAAGCGCGCATGCATCAAGGCCATCGCGCACATCGCACAGGGCTCGAGCGTCACGTAGAGCTCGCACTCGGGCAGGCGGTAGTTCTCGAGCAGCGTGGCGGCGTGGCGCAGGGCGACGATCTCGGCGTGCGCGGTCGGGTCGTGCGTGGTGATCGGCCGGTTGTAGCCGGTGGCCACGACCTGCATGCCGGACTCGTCACGGCGCACGATCACCGCGCCCACCGGCACCTCGCCGACCAGCCAGGCGTTGTGCGCCTGGTCCAGCGCCAGGCGCATGCCGCGTTCGTCGAAGAGGTCTTCGTCCATCGCTCGGGATGCTTGCTCTGCAGGCTGCTCATTGTGCCGTGCGGGCACTCAGGCGTTCGAGGGAGCGCAACGGGGCGACAAAGCTTGATCTACCGCCAGCTCCGCGCAGGGTCATCGCGGGCCATCGGCAAAAACATGCCTAGCATTGCCGCGCCGCGCGGGCGACCTGCCCTGCAGGCCCCCTGCCCCATGCCCTTGCTGCAAGCCACCGCCCTCGCCCGCTCCTTCGGGTCGACGCGCGCGCTCGTCGATCTTTCGATGACGATCGAGGCCGGCGAGATCGTCGCCTTGATGGGCGCCAACGGCGCGGGCAAGTCGACCTTGGTGAAGATCCTCTCGGGCGTGCTTGCGCCCGACGCCGGGCAGATCCGCTTCAAGGGCCGGCCCTTTTCGCCGCGCACGCCGGGGCAGGCGAGTGCCGCGGGCGTGGTCACCGTGCACCAGTCGACGGATCTCGTGGGCATCCCCGGCCTCACGGTGGCCGACGCGCTGCTGCTCGAGCGCTTTGCCGACCGACAGCAGCCCTTCTTCCTCTCGCGCGCCGGCGTGCAGCGGCAGGCGCAGGCCATGCTCGAGCACGCGGGCTTGGACCTGCCGCTGTCGCGCGACTTCGCCGAGCTGGCCGCGGCCGACCGCCAACTGGTGGCGATCGCGCGCGCGCTCGCCAAGCGCGCCGAGCTGCTGATCCTCGACGAACCCACGGCCAGCCTCTCTGCCGCCGAGTCGCAGCGCCTCTATGCCACCTTGCGCGAACTGCAGCGCCGCGGCATCGCCGTGCTCTACATCTCGCATCGCACCGCCGACCTGCAGGCGCTGGCCGACCGCGTCGTCGTGCTGCGCGGCGGGCGCGGGGTGGCCGAATTCGCGCGACCGGTCGACTTCACGCAGGCCATCGAGACGATGATCGGCCGCAGCCTGCGCATGGCGCGGCCGGGCCTGCGCGCCGCGCGCGGCGAGCCTCTGCTGCGCCTGCGCGATGCGCGCTTGCGCCGCGAGAGCGAGCCCTTCGCGCTCGAGCTGCACCGCGGCGAAGTGGTCGCCATCACCGGCGTGCTCGGTGTGGGCAAGAGCCGGCTGCTGCGCGCCCTCTACGGCTGCACGCCGCTCGTCGCCGGCCGCATGGAGCTCGACGGCAGGCCCTATGCCCCGGCGAGCCCGGGCCAGGCGCTTGCCCGCGGCGTCTGCATGGCCGGCGAGGACCGGCATCGCAGCTCGCTGATGCCGCGCGACTGGCCCGGCGAAAGCGTCGCCCAGACGATCGCGCTGCCGCACCTTGCGCGCTGGTTTCCCCGCGGCTTCGTGCGCCACGCCTTCGAGAACGCCAAGGCGCAGTCGGCGATCGAGCGCCTGGCCATCCGCGCTGCCGGGCCGACCGCCTCGGTGTGGACGCTCTCCGGCGGCAACCAGCAGAAGGTCGTGCTCGGGCGCTGGGAGGCCGAGCCCGCCACGCTGCTGCTGCTCGACGAGCCCTTCCAGGGCGTCGATGTCGGCGCGCGCCAGGATCTCATCGACGCCATCCGCGCGCGCAGCGAGGGCGCGACGCTGATCGCCACCTCCGACCCCGAGGAGGCGATCGAGGTCGCCGACCGCGTGCTCGTGATGGACCACCACAGCCTGCGCGAACCCGAGCCGGTGCACGGCGACGAAGAAGCCCCAGCGCTCGAAGCCACCCGATGACGAACGCAAACGACAAGACCACGGCCCCTGGGCCCGACCTGCTCGAAGCGCTGCGCCGAAGCGCGGTGTTCGTGCTGCTGGCGCTGATGATCATCGGCTTCGCGATCGCGCAGCCGGCCTTCATCCAGATCGACAACCTGATGAGCATCCTGCAGGCGGTGGCGGTGGTGGCCATCCTCGGCGCCGGGGTGACGCTCACGCTCGCGGTGGGCGGCTTCGACCTCTCGATCGGCGCGGTCGCCGCGTCGAGCGTCATGGCCGCCAGCTACGCGATGATCGTCTGGCAGCTCGGCGCCTTCTGGACCGTGCTGCTGGTGCTGCTGCTGGGGGCCTGCGTCGGCCTGCTCAACGCGCTGCTCATCGTGCGGCTGAAGGTGCCGGACCTGCTGGCCACGCTCTCGATGATGTTCCTGCTCAGCGGCCTGCAGCTCATCCCCACCGGCGGGCGCTCGATCGCCAGCGGCCTGATCCTGCCCGACGGCTCGACCGCGCCCGGGCGCTACGACCCGGACTTCCTGCGCATCGGCCGCTCGCTGCTGTTCGACGTCGTGCCGCTGCCCGTCGTCATCCTCGCCATGGTGGCCCTCGTGCTGCACGTGCTCACCGAGCGCACGCGCTTCGGGCGGCTGCTCTTTGCCACCGGCGGCAACGAACTGGCGACAAGGCTGGCCGGCGGCGCCACCGAGCGGCTGCGAACCTGGGCCTACGTCATCTCGGGGACGCTGGCGTCGCTGGGCGGCCTCGTCGTTGCGGCGCGCGTGGGGCGCGGCGACGTGTCCTCGGGCGCTTCGCTGCTGATGGACTCGGTGGCCGCGGCGCTGATCGGCTTTGCCGTGCTCGGCCTGCGCCGGCCCAACGTGCTGGGCGCCGTCGTCGGCGCGGTCTTCGTCGGCGTGCTGCTCAACGGCCTGACCATGCTCAACGCGCCCTACTACACGCAGGACTTCGTGAAGGGCGCGGTGCTCGTCGGCGCGCTCGCCCTCACCTACGGCATCGCGCGCACGCGCGGCTGAGCCGCCTGCGCCCTGCCTCTGCCTTTCCCGACCCCGAACCACCCCGAGGAGAACGAGATGAAGCACGTCACCAGACCCCTGTTCGCCGCCGCCGTCGCGGCCACGTTCGCGCTTTGCGGGCCCGCCCAGGCCCAGGGCCTGAAGGGCGCACCGGCGCCCTTCGACAAGGGCGGCGTGAAGATCGCCGCGGTCAGCTTCCTCGGCGCGGGCGACTGGCTGCAGGCCTTCGAGGCCGGCGTCAAGCGCCAGGCCGACGCCTTGGGCGTCAAGCTCACGCTGGCGCAGGCGCGCAACGACAACGACACGCAGCGCAACCTGATCCAGCAGGCCATCAACCTGCGCGTGGACGGCATCATCATCAACAACGGCCGCCCCGAGGTGCTGAAGGACATCGCGCAGAAGGCGCTGGACGCCGGCATCAAGGTCGTCGCCTACGACGTGAACCTCGACAACCCGAAGATCCCACAGATCGAGCAGAGCGACGCCGACATGGCGCGCCTCGTGCTCGAGCAGGCGGTCAAGGACAAGGGCAAGGGCTTCACCGGCGGCGCGGTCTACGTCGCCGGCTTCGCGCCGCTGGACCGCCGCTACGCGGTGTGGAAGGAGTTCGCGGGCAAGTACGGCCTGAAGGAGAAGGCGGTGTGGGGCGTCGTCAACGACACCGTGCCGGCGTCGGTCGCCGACCAGACCAAGGCCGTGCTGCGCGCCAACCCCGACATCGCCGTCGTCTTCACGCCCTGGGACGAGTTCGCCAAGGGCGTGAAGCTCGCCATCGACGAACTGGGCGTCTCGAAGAAGGTGAAGATCTACGGCGTCGACATCTCGACCGCCGACATCCAGCTCATGACCGAGCCCGACAGCGCCTGGATGGCCACCGCGGCGACCAACGCCGCCGTGGTCGGCGAGGTCGCGGTGCGCGCGGTCTCGCTGGCGATCGCCGGCCAGTTCCCCGGGCGCTCGGTGATGCTCAAGCCGACGCTGGTCACGCGCGACGACCTGCTGAAGAACAAGATCGCCACCATCGAGGACCTGCAGAAGAAGTTCTCCGCCTTCCAGAAGAGCGACGCCGCCACCGCGGCGTGGATCCCGGCGGGCAAGTAAGGCTGCGACCCGCCTCGCACGTTCACGATCAACGGTCCCGCCATGCGCCTGCCCACGCCCGACCACGCCCGCAACATGAAGCTGATCGGCCACTCCGACGTCGGCGGGCGCGGCGACGGGCTGCAGCTCATGGTGCACCGCGGCCACGCCTACATCGGTCATCCGTGGTCGCACGGCTTCTCGATCGTCGACGTGCGCGACCCGCGCCGCCCCGGCGCGGTGTCCTACGTCCCCGCGCCGCCCAACACCTGGAACATCCACCAGCAGGCGCACGACGATCTGCTGCTCGTCATCGACGCGCTGGACCTCTTCGCCGGCGTCGCGGCCTTCGCCGACGAGCGCGCCTACTACACGAAGTCGATGGCGGATTCCGTGGGCGGCGAAGCGGCGCACAAGGCGCGCGCCTGGACCGCAGGAATGACGATCTACGACATCGCGGTGCCCGACCGGCCGCGCCGGATCGGCCAGCTCGAAGTCGACGGCGTGGGCCTGCACCGCATCTGGTACGTCGGCGGGCGCTGGGCCTACGCCTCGGCGCTGCTCGACGGCTTCACCGACTACATCTTCGTCACCATCGACCTGGCCGACCCGACGCGGCCGCAACTCGCTGGTCGCTGGTGGCTGCCGGGCATGCACCACGCCGCAGGCGAGGTCTCGCAGGCGCCCCCCGGGCGGCGCTTTGCGCTGCACCACGCGCTGGTGGCCGGCGACACCGCCTACGCCTGCTGGCGCGACGGCGGGCTCACGCTGCTGGACGTGAGCGACCGCAGCGCACCGCGGCTCATCAAGCACCACAACTGGTGCCCGCCCTATGGCGGGGGCACGCATTCGGCGCTGCCGCTGGTCGAGCGCGGCCTGCTCGTCGTCGCCGACGAGGCGGTGCTCGACGAGGAGGAGGACGGCCGCAAGCACACCTGGGTCTTCGACATCCGCGAACCCACGAACCCGATCAGCATCGCCACCTTCCCCATCCCCGGCGAGATCGACTACGCGAAGAAGGGCGGCCACTTCGGCCCGCACAACCTGCACGAGAATCGCCCGGGCAGCTTCGTCTCCGACACCCTGGTCTTCGCCACCTGGCAGAACGCCGGCATCCGCGCCTTCGACCTCCGCGACCCCTACCGCCCGGTGGAAGTCGGCGCCCTCGTCCCCGCGGCCCCCGCGCGCATGCTCGACAAGCGCCCGCACCGCCCGCCCGTCATCCAGTCGGCCGACGTCTTCGTCGACGCCGCCGGCCTCGTCTACGCCACCGACTACAACGCGGGCCTCGAGATCATCGAGTTCGGAGGTTGAAGGCGGCGGCCGATCCGCCCGCCATCCCTTCGGCGAAGTCCGACCGGCAGAGTCAGATCGGCGAAGGGTGGATGGCCTAGACTGCCCGCCGTCCAAGGACGCGCCGCGACGTGAAGATGCGGTCGGCCGTCCGCCTGCTCCGCGACCGATGAAGGGGAAGACGCCATGTTTCTCGAACACCTGCCGATCGGCAACGACCCGCCGCGCGAAGTCAACGTCGTCATCGAGGTGCCGATCGGCGGCGAGCCGATCAAGTACGAGCTCGACAAGGAAGCGTGCATGCTGGTCGTCGACCGCTTCCTCTACACGCCCATGCGCTACCCGGGCAACTACGGCTTCATTCCGCACACGCTGTCCGAGGACGGCGACCCCTGCGACGTGCTGGTGGCCAACACGCGGCCGCTGATGCCGGGGGCGGCGATCGCGGTGCGCCCGGTGGGCGTGCTGAAGATGACCGACGAGGCCGGCGGCGACGAGAAGATCATCGCGGTGCCGACGACACGCCTGACGCAGCGCTACGCGCACATCAAGACGGCGGCCGACCTGCCCGACATCACGCGCCGGCAGATCGAGCACTTCTTCTCCCACTACAAGGACCTCGAGCCCGGCAAGTGGGTGAAGTTCGACGGCTGGGGCGAGGTCGAGGAGGCGCAACGCCTGATCACCGAAGCCATCGCCCGCGCGCGCCGCGCCGCGGATCGCAAGGCCGGCTGAGCGCCGGGCAGGGGCCGCCCCGCCGCGGTGACCCTGCGCCGAACAAGGGCGAGCGGCGTTTGCGCAGGAGCGCGGGAACAGAATGCCGTACCCGAGGCCTTGCCCATGAACCGAGCCGACCCGATCGAGCGTGCGAAGCGCTTTCGCGCATTGCACGACCGCAGCCGCGTGCTGCTGCTGCCCAATGCCTGGGACGCGGCCAGCGCCTGCGTGCTGGCGGACCTGGGCTTCGCGGCGATCGCCACCACCAGCGGCGGCGTGGCCTGGTCGCTGGGCTACGCCGACGGCGAGGAGACGCCGCTGCCGCTGGTGCTCGACGCCGTCGCGCGCATGGCGCGCGCAACGCCGCTGCCCTTGACGGTCGACTTCGAGGCGGGCTTTGGCGACGACCCGCGCGCGGTGGTCCGCAGCGTGCGCGCGGTGATCGAGGCCGGCGCGGTCGGCATCAACCTCGAGGACGGCATCCGCCACGAGACGCTGCGGCCGATCGACGACGCCGCCGCACGCATCGCCGCCGCACGCGAGGCGGCCGCGGCCAGCGGGGTGCCGCTCTTCATCAACGCGCGCGTCGACAACTGGATCATCGGCGGCAGCCTCGGCGAAGACGAGCGCCTCGATGAGGCGCTGCGCCGCGCCCGCGCCTATCTTGCCGCCGGGGCCGACGGCATCTATCCGATCGCCGCGACGCGGCCCGAGACGATCGCGCGCCTTTGCCGGGCGATCGATGCGCCCGTCAACATCGGCGCACGCCCGGGCCTGCCGGCGCTGCCCGAGCTCGCCCGCCTGGGTGTGGCACGGGTCAGCACGGCGACGCGGCTGGCCGCGGTGGCGCTCGCCGCCACGCGCGAGGCCGCACGCCGGATGCTCGAGAGCGGCGGCTTCGACAGCCTGGAGGCCGGCTTCGGCTACCCGGACATGCAGCGCCTGCTGGCTCGCCCGCCGAGCCCATGAGCCCCACGAATCGATCCCCACGCACGGAGCCTCACCATGGAACAACGCCTCGACTACAAGACCGCCTCGCCCGGCGGCTTCCAGGCCATGCTGCAGATGCAGTTGGCCGTGAACAAGAGCGGCCTCGAGGAGTCGCTGCTCGAACTGGTGAAGTCGCGCGCCTCGCAGATCAACGGCTGCGCCTGGTGCCTGGACATGCACACCAAGGACGCCCGCGCGATGGGCGAGACCGAGCAGCGCCTTTACCTGCTGCCGGTCTGGCGTGACGCGTCCTGCTACACGCCGCGCGAGCGTGCGGCACTGGCCTGGACCGAGGCCGTGACGAAGATCGCCGACGTGCACGACGTGCCCGATGCCATCTACGCCGAGGCGCGCAAGCACTTCGACGAGCGCGCGCTCGTCGACCTGACGATGGCGATCATCGCGATCAACGGCTGGAATCGCCTCAACGTCGCCTTCCGCACCAAGGTCGGCGACTACGTCAGCCCGCACGCCAAGCCGCGCTGAAGCCGGGGCCTGCGCGCCCCCACGCGCCCTCGCGCGTCCCTCACGCGCCCCTCACCGCCCCCTCCACACGCGCCCCGGCGCCTACCCCGCAAGCACGGGGAGCGGGCGCCTGTCGTCGGTATTCACCCCCGGCGGCGCGCGCACCCCGCTCCCTACAATCGGCCGCCACCTGGATGCGGCCGGATGCGACCGTGCGCGCCCGCACGGTCGCCCTTCTTCCCCCTGCCCGGCCGCGGCATCCTCCAACCGGCCCTTTCCCCGATGCAAGCCCTGCTGAGCTTTTCCCGCGCGGTCGATCGGCTCAACGCCGTCGTCGGCCGCTATGCGATCTGGCTGATCCTCGGTGCCACCGTGATCAGCGCCGTCAACGCGACGGTGCGCAAGCTCTTCAACTACAGCTCCAACGCCTACCTCGAGGTGCAGTGGTACCTGTTCGCCTGGTCGTTCCTGATCGCCGCGGGCTACACGCTGCTGGACGGCGAGCACGTGCGCATCGACGTGCTCAACCACCGCCTGCCCAAGCGGGTGCGCGTCTGGATCGACGTGGTCGGCTACGCGCTCTTCCTCACGCCGCTGTGCCTGGTGATGCTCTACCTGTGCATGCCGCTGCTGATCGAGAAGATCCGCTCGGGCGAGCTCTCGCCCAACCCCGGCGGGCTGCTGCGCTGGCCGGTCTGGGTGGCGATTCCGCTGGGCTTCGGGCTGCTGCTGCTGCAGGGCTGGTCGCAACTGATCAAGTGCATCGCCTTCCTGCGCGGCCAGGGCCCTGACCCGACCGAGCCGCGCAGCAAGAAGACCGCGGAGCAGGAACTGGCGGAGAGCCTGCGCCAGCAGCAGATGGCGCCCGCAAGCGGCAGCGGCAGCGCTTGCGGCGCCGCTGTCGCCCCGAACCCACCGCTCGCGCACTGAGCCGGCCCCGACCCCGCGCCCATGGACTTCATCGCCGCCAACTTCGCCCCCGTCATGTTCGGGGGCCTCATCGTCTTCCTCATCCTCGGCTTCCCGGTCGCCTTCAGCCTGGGCGCCTGCGGCCTGCTGTTCGGCGCCCTGGGGGTTGCGCTCGACGTCTTTCCCTCGGCGATCCTCGCCGTGCTGCCGCTGCGCCTCATCGGCATCATGGGCAACGAGACGCTGCTCGCGGTGCCCTTCTTCACCTTGATGGGCCTGATCCTCGAGCGCAGCGGCATGGCCGTGGACCTGCTCGAGACCGTCGGCCAGGTCTTCGGGCCGCTGCGCGGCGGCCTGGCGCTGGCGGTCGTGCTGGTCGGCGCGATGCTCGCGGCCACCACCGGCGTCGTCGCCGCGTCGGTGATCTCGATGGGCCTGATCTCGATGCCCATCATGCTGCGCTACGGCTATTCGCGCAGCCTGGCCAGCGGCGTCATCGCCGCTTCGGGGACGCTCGCGCAGATCATCCCGCCCTCGCTCGTGCTGATCGTGCTGGCCGACCAGATGGGCAAGAGCGTGGGCGACATGTACAAGGGCGCCTTCGTGCCCGGCTTCGCGCTGATGGGGCTCTACATCGTCTGGGTGATGGTGCTGGCCTTCTTCAAGCCCGCGGCGGTGCCTGCGCTGCCGCCCGAGGCGCGCACCTTCCGCGACGCCAAGGGGCACACCGGCTACGCCTCGCTGTCGGTGCTGGCGCTGCTCTCGGGCGCGGTGGGCTACACCCTCGGCGCGCACATGGAGGCGGTGCACAGCTGGTGGCTCGGGCAGCCGGTCGATTCGGTGGCCACCGACGAGCGCATCGTCGTGGCGATGTGCGGCGGCGTCTTCGTCGCCTGGCTGATCGCCGCGATCAACACCATCACGCGCCTGCACCTGCTGTCCAGGCTGGCCGAGCGCGTCACCTTCGTGCTGATCCCGCCGCTGCTGCTGATCTTCCTCGTGCTCGGGACGATCTTCCTGGGCGTGGCCACCCCGACCGAAGGCGGGGCAATGGGCGCGATGGGCGCCCTGCTGATGGCCGTGCTGCGGCGGCGCCTGAGCTGGAGCCTGCTCAAGCAGGCGCTGGCGACGACGACCAAGCTCTCGTCCTTCGTGATGTTCATCCTGATCGGCGCGACCGTCTTCAGCATGGTCTTCCAGGCCGCCGATGGGCCGGTCTGGGTCGAGCACCTGCTGGGCAAGCTGCCCGGCGGGCACCTCGGCTTCCTGATCTTCGTGAACGTCATGATCTTCTTCCTGGCGTTCTTCCTCGACTTCTTCGAGCTCTCCTTCATCGTCGTGCCGGTGCTCGCGCCGATCGCCGAGAAGATGGGCATCGACCTCGTCTGGTTCGGCGTGCTGCTGGCGGTGAACATGCAGACCTCGTTCATGCACCCGCCCTTCGGCTTCGCGCTCTTCTACCTGCGCTCGGTGGCGCCGGACAAGCCCTACGTCGACACGGTGACAGGCAAGACGATGGAGCCGGTGACGACGATGCAGATCTACAAGGGCGCGATCCCCTTCCTGATGCTGCAGCTCACGATGGTCGCGATCCTGATCGCCTTCCCGGGGATGGTCACCAGCCAGCTCGACAAGAAGATCGACGTCGACATGGACGCCATCGGCACGCAGATGCTGCAGAACCTCGAGCAGCAGGACGCCGAGCGGGACGCCGAAGATGCGGCCGGTGCGGCCGGTGCGGCCGGTGCCGCGGGAGCGGCCTCTGCGGCCGGCTCGCAAGGGCCCGGAGCCGCCGCGTCGCCAGCCGGCAGCAGCGGCGTGCCCCAGGTCGTGCCTCCGCCGGCTCCCGCCAGCGAGGACGAGGACGATCCGGTGAAGGCGCTGCAGCGCGCGGTCGGCAAGCCCTAGCCGGGCCGGCGCGCAGCGAACAGCTTCGGATCTTCAGATCTTCAGCGAGGCCATGGTCCTCGTGAACTCCAGCTCCGAGATGCGGTTCCAGAGGATCTGATCGCGCTGGAAGGCGCGGAAGTCCTCGAAGATCTTCTTGAAGTCGGCCGATTTCGCGCTGTGCTCGGCGTAGACCTCCTGCGCCGCCTTGAAGCCCGCATCGATGATGCTCTTGGAGAAGGGTTTCAACTGCGTGCCGCCGGCCACGATGCGCTTGAGCGCCGGCGGGTTCAGCACCATGTACTTCGAGGTGCCGTCCTGGTAGGCCACGGCGGCGGCGGCGCGAACGATCGCCTGGTTGTCGGGCGAGAGCTTGGCGAAGGCCTTGTTGTTGATGAAGAACTCGAGGTCCGCGCCGCCCTCCCACCAGGCGCCGTAGTAGTAGTACTTGGCGACCTTGTTGTAGCCGAGCTTCTCGTCGTCGTAGGGGCCGACGAACTCGGCCGCATCCAGCGTGCCCTTCTCGAGCGCCTGGTAGACCTCACCGCCGGGCATGTTCTGCGCCACCACGCCGAGCTTGGCCATCGACTCGCCGAACACGCCGCCGCCCAGACGCATCTTCAGGCCCTTGAAGTCCTCGGGCGTGTTCATCTCCTTGCGGTACCAGCCGCCCATCTGGGTGCCGGTGTTGAGCGCGCTCAGCGTCTGGAAGTTGTACTTCGCGAAGACCTCGTTGAGCAGCTTGCGCCCGTTGCCGTGGTCCTTCCAGGCGATGTTCTGGCCGGCCGTGAAGCCGAAGGGGACGGCGCAGCTGAAGGCGAACACCGGATCCTTGCCGGTGTAGTAGTAGGCCGCGGTCTCGCCCATCTCGATGGCGTCGTCGTTGAGCGCATCGACGATGCCGAAGGCCGGCACGAGTTCGCCCGCGGCGTGCACCGAGACCTCGAACTTGCCGCCCGAGAGCGCCTTCACGGTCTCCGAGAACTTCACCGCGCAGCCGTGCAGCGTCTCCAGCGCCTTCGGGAAGCTGGTCGCCAGGCGCCAGCGCACAGCCGCCTGCGCATGCACCGCGGGTGCTGCACCGGCGGCCAGGACTCCGGCGATGCCGGCATGCTTGATGAGGGAACGACGATCCATGTCCACACACTCCTCGTTGGAAGTCACAGGAAGGAAAAACGGCGCAGTGTAGGAAATTCCCGGCCCCGCCTGCCATTAGGGATTCAATGGTGAGCGGCCGCGGCCCGCGCCGACTCGCCCAGGCGGTCGAGGAAGATGCGCACCTTCTGCGGCATCAGGCGCGTGGCCGGCAGCAGCGCGTAGATGTGCAGCGGCTCGCAGGCGCAGTCGGGCAGCAGGCGCACGAGCTGGCCCTCGTTCACCGCCGCGGCACAGAAGCTGCTCGTGATGCGCGCCACGCCCAGGCCGGCAAGGGCCGCCTGCAGTCGCACGTCGGCGTTGGAGCTCGACAGGCGCGGCGTGTCGACCGGCACGCGCTCGCTGCGCCCTTGCGCGTCGTGAAACGGCCACTCGGCGTCGCCGGCACCCGCCAGCAGCGGCAGGCGGCGCAGGTCGGCAGGCGTGCGAACCGGCGGATGCTCCGCGAGCAGGCGCGGCGACGCGAACACGCCGCGCGGCAGCGAGAACGCGCGCTTGGCGACGATCGTCGAGGGCGGCAGGGCGGACTGCAGCATCGCGAACGCGATGGCGTAGCGCTGCTCCTGCGGATTGACCCAGGTGTGCTCGACGTCGAGCGTCGCGCGCAGCCCCGGGTAGTCGCGCATCATCGCCGTCACCACCGGCGCGACGTGGTGCGCGCCGAACTCGTAGGGGGACGCGATGCGCAGCGTGCCGACGACCGCGCCCTGCTGCGAGAGAGCCTCCTCGTGCATCTCGCGCAGGGACGCGAACAAGGGGCCGATGCCCTGGTAGAGCGCCTCGCCCGCCTCGGTCAGGCGCAGCCGCCTCGTCGTGCGCTCCAGCAGCCGGGTCTGCAGCGTCTCCTCCAGCCGCATCACCGCGGCGCTGAGGCTGGACTTGGGGCGGTCGAGCTCACGCGCGGCGGCGCTGAAGCCGCCGTGCTCGACGACGCGGCAGAAGAGGTCGTAGGCGTCCCACTGCACGCGCGGATTGTCCATGTCGATGGACAGTGTGTCCACGCGCCGACGCTTACCGCGGGCCGCGCCCCCGCCTATCCTCGGCCGCCAACGGCAGTCGCGAACGCAAGCCCGGGCGTGGCGGCGGTCGCCCTCGAAAAGCGAAGGAGACGATCGAATGCAGAGCTTCGTCCTTGGCGAGATGATCGAATACGACGCCGCGCTGCGCGTGCGCAAGCCGATCTTCAAGCTGCCGTCCTTCGTCAGCGAGATCGTCTGCTACGAGCCGGGCCAGGTCACGGCGACGCATCTGCATCCGAAGCAGGACGAGATCTGGCTGGTGCTCGAGGGTCGCGGCGAAATCGAGGTCGGCGAACAGCGGCTGGGCGTGCAGCGCTCGAGCCTCATCTACATCCCCGCCAAGGTCCGCCACGGGCTGCGCGCCGCGGCCGACAGCCGCCTCGTGCTGCTCTTCATCAAGTCGCCGGGCATCGTCGACGAGGCGATGCAGGGCAGCGCGGGCGGGCCTGTGGCCTGGTCCGGCCCGCCGTCGACGCCCACGGGTTCGCAGTTCCTGCTCGAGGTCAGCGACCTGCACGCCGAAGCCCGCGACGTGCTGCAGGTCGAGCTGCGCGCGCCGGGCGGCGGCGAGCTGCCGGCCTTCGAGCCCGGAGCGCATCTGGCGATCGAGCTGCCCAACGGCCTGCTGCGCCACTATTCGATCTGCAGCGACTGGCGCGAGCGTGAGCGCTACGTCGTCGCGGTGGGCCGCGCCGCCAACGGCCGCGGCGGCTCGGCCTTCATCCACCAGGGTCTGCGCCGCGGCAGCCTGCTCTGCGCGAGCCTGCCGAAGAACGGCTTCGCGCTCGCGCCCGAGGGTCGGCAGTACCTCTTCCTCGCCGGGGGCATCGGCATCACGCCCATCCTCGCGATGATCCGCTGGTGCCAGGCGCACGCGCGGCCGTGGCAGCTCGTCTACGCCGCGCGCAGCGCGCAGCGCGCGGCCTTCCTCGAAACCCTGCGCACGCTGCAGGGCGGCAGCATCCACCTGCACGCCGACGACGAGGCCGGCCGCGTGTTCGACCCGCGCCCCTGGCTGCAGGGCGCGCCCGCGGGCGAGCACGTCTACTGCTGCGGCCCGGCGCCGATGATGGCGGCGGTCAAGGACGCCGCGGGCCACCGCGACCCGGGCAGCCTGCACTTCGAGTACTTCGCGGCTCCGGCCGACGATGCGGCGCGCGGGCATCGGCCACAACATGCCTTCGAGGTCGAGCTGCGCCGCAGCGGCCGCACGCTCACCGTGCCGGCCGACCGCAGCATCCTCGACGTGCTGCAGGCGCACGGCGTGGCGGTGGTCAGCTCCTGCCGCGAGGGCACCTGCCGCACCTGCGAGACCGCGGTGCTCGAGGGCGCGATCGACCACCGCGACTACTGCCTGACGCCATCGGAGCAGGCTGCGGGCAACACGATGATGGTCTGCGTCTCGCGGGCACGCGGCGCCCGCCTGGTGCTCGACCGCTGAGCGCGCGATCCCGCTGGACGAGCCGAGCAGCGCACGATGAGAACGCATCGCCTTCCCGCCCGCAAGGACACCGTGCGCATCGGCGTCATCGACCGCGACCACGCGCCGGTGCTGGTCGTCGACGATGGCGACGAGGTCGAGCTCGAGACCTGGGGCCTGTGGGGCAACGCGGTGACGCCACAGACGCGCCTGCAGGACATCCAGGCGCTGCGCGCGAACGCGGCGGGCCTCGGTCCGCACAGCATCACCGGCCCGATCGCCGTGCGCGGCGCGCGCCGCGGCATGCTGCTGCGGGTGGACATCCTCGCGCTCGAACCCGGGCCGCACGGCTTCAACCTGCTGTCCACCGGGCCGCGCAGCCGCGGCCTGCTGGCCGACGAGTTCGCGCAGGGCGAGCTGCGTCACTTCCGCCTCGACACCGAGCGCATGTGCACCGAGTTCCTGCCCGGGCTCGAAGTGCCGCTGTCGCCCTTCCTCGGCATCATGGGCGTGGCCCCGCGCGAGGAAGGTCCGCACCCTTCGCCGGTGCCGGGTGACTTCGGCGGCAACATCGACTGCCCCGAACTCGTCGCCGGCACCACGCTCTTCCTGCCGGTATGGCAGGACGGCGCGCTCTTCTACGCGGGCGACGCGCATGCCGTGCAGGGCTGCGGCGAGGTCGACCAGACCGCGCTCGAAACCACCATGAAGCGCGCGCGGCTGCGCCTGAGCCTCGGCGACGAGCGCCGGCTCGAGCGCCCGCACGCCCTCACGCCCGGGCACCTGGTGACGATGGGCTTTCACGCCGACCTGCGCGAGGCCGCCAGGCAGGCGACGAGCGACCTGGTGCGCTGGCTGGCGCTCGACTACCGGCTCACGCGCGAGGACGCCTACGTGCTGTGCTCGCTGCAGGCCGACCTGATGGTGACGCAGGCCGTCAACGGCAACAACGGCGTGCACGCACGCATGTCTCGCTCGCTGCTGGCGCCGCTGGCGCGCCGGCCCGGGCCCTGAGCGAAACCTCGCAGCGAAGGAGAAGCGCGATGGCCGAGATCGTCTTTGCCGCCGGCGTGCCGCACGCCCCGGGCCTGATCGGCCTGCTCGACGCCGCCCCCGGCGCGATCCAGGACGTGGTCCACACCATGTACGCCGAGCTGCGCCGCGAACTGCTCGCCGCCCGGCCCGACGTGCTGATCGTCTTCGCCAACGATCACCTCGCCAACAGCCGCCCGCGCGCCTACCCCGACTTCCTGGTCGGAATGGCGCCGCAGCACCGCGGCCCCTTCGAGTGGTACCAGGAGTGGCTCGGCTGCCGCAACTACCGGATCCAGGGCAACCCCGTGGTTGCCGAGGCGCTCCTGCGCGGCCTGAACCGCCGCGGCCACCGCATGCATGCCGAGCGCGAGAACCTGCGCTTCGACGACAACATCTCGATCCCCTCGCTGCACCTGCAGCTCGACGAGACCGACATCACGCTCGTCCCCGTGCTGCAGAACTGCACCGTGCCGCCGCTGCCCGACACGCGGCAGTGCTACGCGCTCGGCCAATCGCTGCGCGTGCTGATCGAGCACGACCTGCCCGCGGGGATACGCGTGGCGCTACTGGGCTCGGGAGGCCTGAGCCACGAGCCCGGCGGCGCACCCTACTGGTACATCGACAAGGACTTCGACCTCTGGTTCCTCGAGCTGATGGCCTCGGGCGACCACGCGCGGATGCTCGAGCAGCTCACCGTCGCGCGCATGGAGCAGTCCGGCTCGGGCGGCACGATGGAGCTGCTGTCCTGGGTCGTCGTTGCCGGCGCCATCGGGCCGCGCTACGGCACGCAGTCCGACTACGCGCTGCACGGCAACTTCAAGTGCGGCATCGGCTCGGTGCTGTGGGATCTCACCCGCAAGGTCGACGCGCCGCGGCCCGTGCGCGAGCCCGCGCCGATCGCCGCCGCGCCGACGCTGCCCACGCTCTTCGACCCGACGCTCGCCTCGCACGACCTGGTGCAGGACCTGAAGTGGGACGCCGCGCTGCGCGCGCGCTTCGCCACGCACGAGGCCGAGCTGCTGGACCGCTACCCGCTGCGCCCGGCCGAGCGCGCGGCGATCGAGCAGCGCGACTTCCGCGCGCTCTACGACATGGGCTTTCACCCCTACCTCGGCGGCCAGCTCGCGCGGCTCATCTATGGCAACACGGCGGGCAAGGGCGCCACGATCGCGGTGCTCAAGCTCGTCGAATCGCTCAGCGGCTCACAGCTCGAGAGCTTCGTGGCCGAGGACCGGGTGATCGCAAGGCCCTGAGGACGTACCCTGGGCGCGAGGGCCGCGCCGGGCCGCCTTCGCCGCCGCCCACGCTCCTAGCTTGCGCGCTGCGGCTCGCTCCAGCCCCCGCCCAGCGCCTTGTAGAGCTGCACCTCGGCGGCGCGCTGCGCGAGGCGGGCCTGCGCGAGGCCTTGCTCGATCGCGAACAGCGAGCGCTGGGCGTCGAGCAGGTCGAGGTGGCTGGCCACGCCGTTGCGGTAGCGCAGTTCGACGAGCGCAAGCCGCGCGTGCTCGGCCTGCGCCTGCGCGCGCATCGCGGCGAGCTGCTCGTCCAGCGTGCTGCGGCTGGCCAGCGCGTCGGCGACCTCGCGGAAAGCCGACTGGATCGCCCGCTCGTACTGCGCCACCGCGATCGCCCGCGCGGCCTGCGCCGCCTGCAGGTTGGCCTGGTTGCGGCCGGCGTCGAAGATCGGCAGCGTGATGCTCGGGGCGAAGGACCAGGCGCCGCTGCCGGCGCTGCCCAGCAGGCCTTCCAGGTCGGTGCTGACGCGGCCCAGGCTTGCGGTGAGCGTGATGCGCGGGAAGAAGTTCGCGCGGGCGACGCCGATGTTGGCGTTCGCCGCCAGAAGCTGCTGCTCGGCAGAACGGATGTCCGGGCGCTGCAGCAGCAGATCCGAGGGCAGGCCTTGCGCAAGCGGCGCGAAGTCGGCCAGCGCCTCAGGCACCAGGGCAGCCGTGCCGGCCTGCGCCTGTGCGCGCGCGGCCTCGGGCGTGGGCCGCGGCGGCAGCAGCCGCTCCGGCAGCGGGGCGCCGACGAGCAGCGCCAGCAGGTTGAGGTCCTGCGCGCGCAGCCGCTGCTGCTGGGCCCGTGCGGCCTTGGCGACGGCGATCAGCGATTCGGCCTGCCGCAGGTCCAGCGCCGACGACGCGCCGTGCTCGAAGCGCAGGCGCACCAGCGCAAGCGACTGCTCGCGCGTGGCCAGCGTGCGCTCGGCAAGCCGCAGCAGCTCGGTGTCGGTCTGCAGTTGCAGCCAGGTGCCGGAGACCGCGGCGACGAGGCTGATCTGCGCGGCCTTGCGCGCTTCCTCGGTGGCGAGGTAGCCGGCCAGCGCCGCATCCTTCAGCGCGGCGACGCGGCCGAAGAAGTCGATCTCCCAGCCGGCGATGCCTGCGCCGACGGTGTAGAGCGAGCTCACGCTCGGGCCGTTGTCGCCGCGGCCCGGGTTGGGCGCGGAGCGCTGGCCCGAGGCCGCGGCGGCCACGGTCGGCAGCTCGTCGGCGCGGCGGATCTGGTACTGCGCGCGCGCCTGCTCGATCGCCTGCACGGCCACGCGCAGGTCGCGGTTGTCCGCGAGCGCCAGCGTGATCAGCTCGCGCAGCGACGCGTCGCGCACGAAGTCCTGCCACGGCAGATCGGCCGCGGCGCGCGCGCCCGCGGGCGCCGGGCCGGCCGACTCCGCCGGCCACTGGCTGCCCACCGGCGCGGGCGGGCGCTCGTAGGTCGGCACCAGGGAGCAGGCGGAGAGCGTCGCGGCCAGCGCCGTAGCCAGCACGCGCGCGGCGGGCGCGCCGACGCGCGAAGCGCCGGTCGTCGAAGGATGAAGGCGATGAGACCTTGTCATGACGGATCCTTGCTGGCCGGGGCCGCCGGGCCCTCGTCCCGCGCATCGAGCGCGCGAATTTCGGCCTGCGACAGGCCCTGCTCGGCGTCGTGCAGGATGCGCGCCGCGGTGTCGCCGGCAAGGCCCGCGTGCGCGGCGTGCTCGGCGTAGCGCTCGCGCTGGCGCGCCGAGCCCTTGAAGACGCGGCGCACGACGACGAAGAACATCGGCACGAAGAACACCGCCAGCGAGGTGCCGACGAGGATGCCGCCCATCACGCCGGTGCCGATGGCGCGCTGGCTGGCCGAGCCCGCGCCGCTGGCGATCGCCAGGGGCAGCACGCCCAGCGTGAAGGCCAGCGACGTCATGATGATCGGCCGGAAACGCAGGTGCGCCGCGGCCAGCGCCGACTTCACCGCGCTCATGCCCTGCGCCTGCAGGTCCTTGGCGAACTCGATGATCAGGATCGCGTTCTTCGCCGACAGGCCGATGATGGTGATGAGGCCGACCTGGAAGTAGACGTCGTTGGTCAGGCCGCGCCCGGTCACCGCCAGCAGCACGCCCAGCACCCCGAGCGGCACGACGAGGATCACCGCCAGCGGGATCGACCAGCTCTCGTAGAGGGCGGCCAGCGCGAGCACGACGGCGAGGATGGCGAAGCCGTAGAGGACCATCGCCTGGTTGCCCGCGAGCTTCTCCTCGCGCGACTGCCCGCTCCACTCGAAGCCGAAGCCCTCGGGCAGGCGGGAGGCGAGCTGCTCCATCTCGCGCATCGCGTCGCCCGTGCTGAAGCCCGGCGCCGCGCCGCCGGCGATGCGCATCGCCGGATAGCCGTTGTAGCGGATGGTCTGCATCGCGCCGGTGATCCAGCGCGTGCTGGCGAAGGCCGACAGCGGCACCGCCTGGCCGCGGCTGTTCAGCGCCGTGAGCTTCAGGATGTCCTCGGGCTGCATGCGCGCGGGTGCGTCGGCCTGGATGACCACGCGCTGCAGGCGCCCGCGGTTGGGGAAGTCGTTGACGTAGGCCGAACCGAGCGAGGACGAGATGGCGTTGTTGATCGCCGCGAAACCCACGCCCAGGGCCGCGGCCTTGTCGCGGTCGATGTCGACCTGCAGTTGCGGCGCGTCCTCGAGGCCGTCCGGGCGCACGCCGGCCAGCACCTTGCTCTGCATCGCCATGCCCAGCATCTGGTTGCGCGCGGCCACCAGCGCCTCATGGCCCTTGCCGGCGCGGTCCTGCAGGCGGAAGGTGAAGCCCGCGCTCACGCCCAGCTCCGGGATCGGCGGCGGGTTCAAGGGGAAGATGAAGGCGTCCTTGACGCCCGAGAGCGCGCCCATCGCGCGGCCGGCGACCGCCGTCGCGCTGTGCGCGGGGCCCTGGCGCTCGTCCCAGGGCTTGAGCGTGACGAAGGAGATGCCGGCGTTCTGCCCCTGGCCGGAGAACGAGAAGCCCATCACCGCGACCATGCGCGCGACCTCGGGCTGCGCCAGCAGGTAGCCCTCGACCTGCTCGACGACGCGCCGCGTGCGCTCCTGCGTCGCACCCGGCGGGAGCTGGATGTTGACGAGGATGTTGCCTTGGTCCTCCTGCGGCAGGAAGGAGGTCGGCAGCCGCGTGTACATCCATCCGACCACCGCCGCGAGCGCGAGGTAGACGATCATCAGCCGCCCGGCACGGCGCAGCAGCTTCGACACCACGCCCTCGTAGGCGCGCGTGGCGCGCGTGAAGCGGCGGTTGAACCAGCCGAAGAAGCCGCGCTTGTCGTCATGATGGCCGGCGGCCACGGGCTTGAGCAGCGTGGCGCAGAGCGCCGGCGTCAGCGACAGCGCCATGAAGGCCGAAATGAAGATCGAGACGCCCATCACCGCGGCGAACTGGCGGTAGATGTTGCCGGTCGAGCCCTTGAAGAAGGCCAGCGGCACGAACACCGAGATCAGCACCACCGTGACGCCGATGATGGCGCCGGAGATCTGCCCCATGCCCTTGCGCGCGGCCTGCAGCGGCGGCAGGCCTTCCTCGCTCATGATGCGCTCGACGTTCTCGACGACGACGATGGCGTCGTCGACGACGATGCCGATCACCAGCACCATGCCGAACATCGTCAGCACGTTGATCGACATGCCGAAGGCCAGCAGCGCGCCGAAGGTGCCCAGCAGCGCCACCGGCACGACGATGGTCGGGATGATCGTGTAGCGCCAGTTCTGCAGGAACAGGAACATCACGAGGAAGACGAGCACGATCGCCTCGGCCAGCGTCTTCACGACCTCGGTGATCGAGATGCGCACGAAGTCCGAGCTGTCGTAGGGGATGCTCCAGCTCACCGTCGCCGGGAAGAAGGCCTGCAGCTGCGTCAGGCGGTCGCGCACCGCCTTGGACGCGGCCAGCGCGTTGCCGGTGGGCGAGAGCTGCACGCCGATGCCGGCCGCGGGCTTGCCGTTGAGGCGTGCCGACGAGGCGTAGCTCTGCGCCCCGAGCTCGATGCGCGCGACGTCCTTCAGGTAGACCGCAGCACCGCTGCCGCTGGCGCGCAGCACGATGCGGCCGAACTGCTCGACGCTGCCGAGCTGCCCGGGCACGACGACGGTGGCGGTGATGCCCTGCCCGGCCACCGAGGGCAGGTCGCCGATCGCGCCGCCCGAGACCTGCGCGTTCTGCTGCGCGATCGCGGCGGCGACATCGGCCGTCGAGAGGTTGTAGCTCTGCAGCCGCGCCGGGTCGATCCAGATGCGCATCGCGCGCTCGGCGCCGAAGAGCTGCGCCTGCCCGATGCCCGGCAGCCGCTGCAGCTCGGGGACGATGTTGCGCGAGGCGTAGTCGGTCAGCTCGTTGATGTCGTAGCCGGGGTCCGACGAGGACAGCATCGTGAAGAGCAGGAAGTTGGAGCGCGACTTCTCCACCCGCACGCCCTGCTGCACCACCGCCGGCGGCAGCCGCGGCGTGGCGCGCGCGAGGCGGTTCTGCACCTCGACCTGCGCCAGCTCGGCGTTGGTGCCGGGCTCGAAGCTGATGGTGATCGAGCCGCTGCCGTCGGCCTGCGCCACCGACTCCATGTAGGCCATGCGCGGCGCGCCGTTGATCTCGCGCTCGATGACGGCGAGCACGGCATCCTCCAGCACCTGCGCCGAGGCGCCGGGGTAGAAGGTGCTGAGCACGATCGTCGGCGGCGCCACCGGCGGGTACTGGGCGATCGGCAACTGGGTGATCGAGGTCACCCCGAGCACCATGATGAAGAGCGCGATCACCCAGGCGAAGATCGGGCGATCGATGAAGAACTTGGCCATGCGTCGGTCCTGCGGAGGCGGGTCAGCGCGAGGCCGCGGGGGCGGGCGCGGGAGCAGAGGCGGGAGCCGCGGCGGAGGCCGCGCCCGGCGTCATCGGGGCCGCGGAGGCATCCGGGGCCGCGGCGGCCGGCGGCTGCCCGGCGCCGCCTTGCGGCTTCTTCGGCGACCAGGGCACCGGCTTGACCACCTTGGCGCCGAACATCAGCTTCATCGCACCCTCGACCATCACCTGCTCGCCGGCGGCCAGGCCCTGGGTGACGATCCACTGCCCGTCCTTCACGCCCTCGACCTTCACCGGGCGCGGCATCACCTGGCCCTCGGGGCCGACCACGAGCACCATGTCGCCCTGGCTGCCGCGCGTCACCGCCTGCTGCGGCACGAGCATCGCGCCGTCGATCTGCGCCTGCTGCAGCCGCGCGCGCACGTACATGCCCGGCAGCAGCAGCCCGCGCGGGTTGGGCACCTCGGCGCGCAGGCTGACCTGGCCGGTGGCCGGGTCGACCGTCAGGTCGGTGAACAGCAGCCGGCCGTCGCTGCCGTAGCGCTGGCCGTTCTCGAGCACGATCTCGACGCGCGCGGCCTCGGCCTGCCCGGCGCGCGCCAGCTTGCCGACGGCCAGCGCCTGGCGCAGCTGCAGCACGTCGTTGACCGATTGCGTGATGTTCAGGTAGAGCGGGTTGATCTGCTGGATGGTGGCGAGCTGCGTGCCTTCCTGCGCGCTCACCAGCGCGCCCTCGGTGACCATCGAGCGGCCGATGCGGCCGCTGATGGGCGCGCTCACGGTCGCGTAAGCGCGGTTGATGCCGGCGCTGCGCACCGCCGCCTCGCCCGCGGCGACCTGCGCCTTGGCCGCCTGCTCGGCGGCGGCCGCCGCGTCGTACTCCTGCTGGCTCACCGCCTGCGCGGCCACCAGCGGCTTGTAGCGCGCGGCCAGCGCGCCGGCCTGCGCCAGTTGCGCGCGCGCCTGCGCAAGGCCCGCCTGCGCGCTCTGCAGCGCGGCCTCGTAGGGGGCCGGGTCGATCTGGTAGAGCGTCTGCCCGGCCCTCACCTCGCTGCCTTCGGTGAAGACGCGCTTCTGCAGGATGCCGGTGGCCTGGGCGCGTACCTGGGCCACGCGCGAGGGCTCGAGCCGGCCCGGCAGCTCCGTGCCCAGGGCCACGGTCGTCGGCTGCACCGCAATCACCGCCACCTCGGGCGGCGGCATCTGGCCACCCGGCCCGCCGGCGCCGCCTGGCCCCCCGGCGCCGCCCTGCCCGTCCCGGTTGCCGCAGGCGCCGAGTGCCAGCGCCAGCGCCGCGGTGGATGCGAGAAGCGCCCGGCGCGGCACGGCAGGCAGGCGATGAGGATGGAGCTGTGACATGGGTCGAGCGGGCTCAGGAAAGAGTCGAGCGCACACGCCCTGGGCGGGCATGGCGGGCATGGCTGGAAAAAGGACCGGGGGGATCGCCGATCAGCTTGGACAAGCCGGCGCGGATTCTACATACATTCACGAATGTATGTCTTAGAATCATGCGCTTGACCACGCTGCCCGGCGTCGCCGCCGCGCGCCCTGCGCCTTCGATTCTCACCAGACATGGCCCGACGCACCAAGGAAGAGGCCTTGGCCACCCGCCAATCGCTGCTGGACGCCGCCGAGCGCGTCTTCCAGCAGCGCGGCGTTGCGCGCACCTCGCTGGCCGACATCGCCGAGGCCGCCGGCCTCACCCGCGGCGCCTTGTACTGGCACTTCAAGGACAAGGCAGCGCTGTTCAACGCGATGATGGACCGCGTCACCCTGCCGCTGGACGGCGAGCGTCGCGCGCCCGACGCGCAGCCGCCGCCCGAGGGCGACCCCTTGCTGCCGCTGTGCCGCCAGCTCGCCAACGCGCTGCGGCAGATCGTGCACGACGAGCGCACGCGCCGCGTGCTGCGCATCGCCATGCAGAAGGTCGAGCACACCGAGGAGCTCGGCCCGGTGATCGACCGCCACATCCGCCTGCACCGCCAGAACACCGAGCACGAGCGCCTGGTCTTCGAGCG
>CAUJJO010000191.1 GCA_963205125.1 Pseudomonadota bacterium
AACCCGCGCCTTTTCGATGAACTGAGCCAGTTTCGGCAGGGGCGCAAGCGGGTCAACCGTCTGCGACTGCTGGCCTACGACGGTCTGCTGGCGCAGCACGGCGTGTTTGCGATGGCTAGCCTGAAGACGCCCGACACGATCAAGGTGCCGAAGGAGCCTGACGTGCAGCAGGCCGCTGCGGTGACGAACGGGCTGTTTCAGCCTGCCATTCCGGAATGAAGGTCGACAAGCGTCGCCGCCGGGCTGGACGCAGGTCGATCGTGGGTGGGAACCCGACCGAACGGGCGCTCAGCGCCTCCCGGCTGGCCGAGATGGGCTTCTGCGAGCGGTGGGTCGTCCTCGAGCAGCGGCATGGCCGGCCCCGTTCCAGACCGCTGCAAGCGGCCCGGGAGCGCGGGTTGGTGTGCCATGCGCGATTCGAACGTCAGGCAAGGCTGGCCATGGGTGTTGGCCATGTACCGTCACATGGGCTGAAAGGGCGTTGCTGCGTCGCGACCTTGGCCTTCGGCGAGGGATGGCAGACACAGAAACTCCGCCACTTCCGGGATGCCGTGCTGCGACGCCGAGGCTGGGGACGGTCGATCGTGTACCACTACTACCGCACCGGTCCCCGCATCTGCGCGGTGCTTGAAGCGTCTCCGGCACTGCTCGGATGCATGCGATGGCTGCTCGGGCAGGCCGCTTGGCTGTGGAGGTGGTGGTCACGAGAGGCTGGACGATGAACATGATCGAAGTCGTACTGGCGATGATGATTCTTGCCGTCGCGATCGGCTTCGTCGGATGGGTCATCGCTGGCAGGCGCGCTGCGGCCGCGGAGCGTCGGCAGAGACCGGCGCGCCTACGGGATGCAGCGCTGGTTTTCGTCGAGAGGCAGTTCAGATCCTTGGGTCGCTGGCCGGTCATCGCACGCGTCGACAGGGTCTATCGGAAGCCATCGGGGATCCTGGTACTCGTGGAGTTGAAGACCCGTGCGAGCCCAGTGGTGACGCGTTCGGCTGTCATCCACTTTTCGCCGCAGCGCATGGCGATGTAAGACGAACTGAACGCCACAGTCGCCGATGAGGCCTACGTGCTGATTCCTCGGGGGCAACGCGGCACCTCGCTGATTCCTCTGCCTGTCAACCTCATGGCCCGGGAGGAAGTCGAGGACCTGATGCGCCGACGTGATGCGTTGCTGCGTGGGCTGGTCGAGCCTCGTTGGCCCGCAAGCCAGCGGACTTGCCGTGCCTGCGGGTTTCGCGATCGATGTGGGCGGGCACCGTAGGTGGCGCCACGAAACTTCAGGCGAACGGCTCAGTGTTCGATGATCCGACGGGTCGCCTCATGGGACGACAAGCATTGGCCACCGGTGTGCGAGGCGTGGCACCGGCGGCGAGTGCGGTAGAGGCGCAACATGCCCGATGCCGTTGCACGCCGGCGATGCCTGAACGAAGATGCGCACGTCGACGTACTTGGATGGAGAGCAGCATGGAGAGGCTCACGACCACAGTCTTCAACAGCGACGACGGCCAGGCCGTGCGCATTCCTGCAGAGTTCCGACTGGACGCTGACCATGTCAGCATCTCGCGTAGCAAGTCGGGCGATCTGGTGATCCATGCCTTGCAGGCCTCGCGCGGCGCTGCGCTGCTCGAGGCCCTGCGAGCCGTGGGCGAGGCGGACGTTGACTTGGTCGCAGCGTTGGGAGCTGAACAGCCCGGCCAACGACTCCTGAGGGGGTGCGAGGCTCTGTGATCTGCGTGCGTGAAGGCGCTTCAGCCGCTGATCACAGCACGCCCCGAAACCCGGCGAGGCCCTTCACCGTCTGGGTGAGGCCCTGCCGAAGCAGGATGTCCAGGTAGCGATCGACGTCGATCGGCGGGTTCTTCAACTGCTGTCGCTGCCGCTGTGCAGCGGCGACCACCGCGGCCGGGTCGAGATCGAAGAGGTTCTCTACGAACAGATCCGGGTGTTGGGCCTCCAGCCCGAACGCACCCAGTACGTCGGCCGGGAAGTCGCGCTCGTTGAAGGTCACGATCACGCTGGCGTGGCAGCGGATGGCTGCAGCGAGAACATGCCGGTCCCCAGGGTCGGGAAGGGTCAGACCTTCAATCAAGACTTCGTGTCCGGTCACCAGACCGTCAGGGATCGCCCGATCCATGAGGTCAGAAGTGCGATCGATTTGCTCGGCCGTGAGGTCCGGCCGGTTCTTGACCAGATTCCGCTTCCACTCATCGTGGATCTGGGCGCTCCAGCGCGCACGAAAGCGCCCGGACAAGGCAAGCCACATGAGGAAATCGCGCAGCGGCGCCGGATACAGCACGCAGGCGTCGTAGACCGCGGTGAACGGCGAACTCCTCACTCGTAGCCCAGTTGAAGTTCCTGTGCCTGCTTCGCGAGCGCCTCCATCGCCTGCGCACTCGCACGATCCTGCTCGGTCTTGAAGGCCATCAGGTCTGCGAAGCGGATGCGCCGATGCTTGCCGGTCTTGTGGAATGCCAAAGCACCGCTCTCCAACAGCTTGACGAGATGGGGGCGGGACACGTTCAACATGTCAGCGGCCTCCTGTGTCGTCAGCTCAGCATGGATCGGCACGACCTTGACCGCATTGCCCTCGGCCAACTCCGACAGGACGTCGACCAGCAAGCGGAGGGCGGACGTGGGCAGTTCGACCTGGTGGGCCTCGTTCTTCGCGTCGAAGATCTGGATGCGCTGGGTCTCGAACTGCGTGCTCAGGAAGGCGGCCAGGGCACGCTGGCTCTCCACGGCCGCGGCAACTTCGCGCTCGACAGGCAGTGCGGTTTCCAGGGCTTGGGCGCGGGTCATAGCGTGTTCCGGATCAAGGTCAGTGCGGAGATCTTAATCGAAACAAGCGAAAAGCGCAACAAACGAAACGACACCGCGGCGTCTGGATCCTGGTCGTGCGGCTCAGCAATCCAAAGGCCGTCGTTTAGCGCAGGGCGGCGTGGGCTTCCGCCCGAACCGCCAAGCGCCATCGACGACGACGGATCAGTGCTCGGTGTCGCGCGGCGGATTGGGGTCGTTGCCGGGCTTGATCGTGTCCTTGCTGACGATCTTGCCCTTGACGCCCATCGTCGTCAGTTCGCCACCGCCCTGGTTGCCCAGCATGCGCCGGGCCGCCTCCTGGGCCTCCGCTTGGGTGGTGTGGACCGACGAGGCGCGTTCCGCGTCCTGCCTCTTGTTCTGCCAAGTGCCATCGTCCCGTCGAGAGACAGTGCGGTCCTGAGGTTTGCTCATCGCTTTGTCCAATCTGAAGCTGGTAGCTTCAGGACTGTATAAAAAAGCAGCCGACCTCTCAAGCGACCGGCGCTTGTGCTTCGCTTGCCAGCTGGGCGATGATCGTCGGGACTGCTGCCTGCGAGAGGTTTCCCCGCAGGGTCCTTGCTGCTACATTGGCTGCGATCCTGCTCAGTGTTCGGCCAAGTGACAAACGTGCATCTGGCCCCACCTATGAAAGTTGGAGGATTCCCGATGGAGGGTCCTTTGACGGGAGATGGAGGGTGCCAGCGGGGCCGGAGCGTTATGCGACGCGGACTTAGGTGCGATTTCCATGTGATGATCGAGCACATGTGATCGCTGGGTCGGCAGCGAAGCCTGATGCGCCGCTCTGTTGTCGAACGCCTTCGCCCGGCTCTCGATCAGCTTGCCGGCCTGTGGGTGCGAAGGCTTCGGCGGGTTTGCCGCATCCCACTAATCTCGCGCCAAGCTCATCTATCTAGCCATCTAGCTATCTAGCCATATGACTACAATGGCATCACCTCCATTGGTCCGGGTGATCCCATGTCCGCCGTTGCGCTGTACGAGGCCAAGAACCGCCTGTCCGAGCTGATCGATCGCGTGCTGGCGGGTGAGGTGATCGAGATCACACGCCGCGGCAAGGTCGTGGCACAGCTCGCGCCGCCTGCCGCTGGCGCGGATACCGAGGCTGCGCAGCGGGCCGTCGATGCCTTGCGCGCGGCGCGAAAGGGCGTGAGCCTGGGCGGGCTGAAGATCCGTGACCTGATCGCCGAGGGTCGCCGGTGACCGGCGCCCTGGTGGTCGACGCCTCGATCAGCGGCGCGTGGCTCCTTCCCGACGAGGCCACCGATCCCTATGCCGAGGCGGCGCTGCAGGCCACCACCGCCCGCCAGGTGTGGGTACCGGCCTTGTGGCAGCTCGAGGTGGGCAATCTGCTGCTCAGCGCCCATCGTCGGCGCCGCATCGATGACGCCAAGCGGCGCGAGCTGGTGGCCACCGCGCAGGCACTGCGCCTTCGCGTGGATCGCGGGCCGGTGGCCATGACTGCGCTGGACGACCTGGCCGCCCGCCATGCCTTGAGCATCTACGACGCGACCTATCTCGAGCTTGCATTGCGTCGCAAGCTGCCCCTGGCGACCGCCGACGCCGAACTGTTGAAGGCCATGGCCGCTGCCGGCGTCGCGCGCGCCGAACTCTGAAGACGCCGTGCCCCTGACCCCCGACACGCACCGGGCCGCCCTGCTGCATTGGCGACGATCCCGCTCCGTGTTCGTCGGCGTGTTCGCCCCTGTGCCCGCCCCTGCGACGGGCCCCTATACTGATCCGCACGGGTCCGCGCTGCGCGCCGTGGTGTGCGCGATCTCTCTCGTGCGACCTTCCATTCTTTCAAGGAGACCTCCCGATGCCTCGTGCTCGCATTCGTACCGCGGCCGCCGCCTTCGTCGGCGTGGCCTTGCTCGCCCTTGCGCCGCTGGTCGGCGCACAGCAGAAGTTCGTCAACGTGCTGACCGGCGGCCAGAGCGGCGTGTACTACCCGCTGGGCGTGGCGCTTGGCCAGATCTACAGCAAGGCCATGCCCGACGTGAAGGTCAGCGTGCAGGCGACCAAGGCTTCGGTCGAGAACCTGAACCTGATCCAGGCCGGGCGCGGCGAGATCGCCTTCACGCTCGGCGATTCGCTCTCCGACGCCTGGAACGGCGTCGAGGACGCGGGCTTCAAGGCGCCGCTGAAGAGCCTGCGCACCGTGGCCGGCATCTATCCCAACTACATCCAGATCGTCGCCAGCGCCGATTCGGGCATCAAGACGATGGCCGATCTCAAGGGCAAGCGCATCTCGGTGGGCGCGCCGCGCTCGGGCACCGAGCTGAACGCGCGTGCGATCCTCAAGGCCGCCGGCCTGAGCTACAAGGATTTCGCCAAGGTCGAGTATCTGCCCTTCGGCGAGTCGATCGAGCTGATGAAGAACCGCCAGCTCGACGTGACGCTGCAGTCGGCGGGGCTCGGTGTCGCCTCGATCCGCGACCTCGCGACCTCGGTGCCGATCAACGTGGTGGCGGTTCCCGCCGAGGTCGTCGCGAAGATCGGCGACCCGGCCTACCAGGCCGCGACGATCCCCGCCAGCACCTACACGGGCCAGGCGCAGGACGTGCCGACGGTGGCGGTGCGCAACTTCCTCGTGACCAGCGAGAAGGTGCCCGAAGACCTCGTCTACGCCATGACCAAGGCCCTCTTCGGCAACCTCGACCAGATGGTTGCGGCGCACGCGGCGGCCAAGTCGATCCGCGCCGCCGACGCGCCCAAGGGCGCACCGGTGCCGCTGCACCCGGGCGCCGAGCGCTACTACCGCGAGGCGGGCCTGCTGAAGTAGTCGCGTCGTCGACGGGCGGCCAGCGGCCCGCCCTGCTGATCGACGGCGCGGACGGTGCTGCGCCGCTCGAGGGTTCCACGCGCTGGATGAGAGGCGAACAGCGATGAACGCGATCGTTCCCGACGCCGACGCCGACCTGCAGCACGGCAGCGCTCCGCTGCCGCGCGCGGTGTTCGCCGTCGCCGTCGCGTTCTCGACCTTCCAGGTCGTCACCGCGGCCTTCAGCCCGGTGTCGAGCTCGGTCGTGCGCGCGGTGCACGTGGGCTTCCTGCTGCTGATGACCTTCCTGCTGGTGCCGCCGCTGTCGCGGCGCGGGCTGGGCTGGCTGATCGGCGGCCTGGGCTTTGCGGCCGGGCTCTACCACTGGGTGTTCGAGGCCGACCTCGTGCAGCGCGCGGGCGACCTGAACGCCTGGGACATGGCGGTGGGCATCGTCTCGATCGCGCTCGTGTTCGAGGCGGCGCGCCGCGTCATGGGCATCGCCTTGCCGCTGATCTGCGCCCTCTTCCTGCTCTACGGCCTGTTCGGCCAGTACCTGCCGGGAACGCTTGCGCACCGCGGCTACGGGCTGGACCAGGTGATCGGGCAGCTTGGCTTCGGCACCGAAGGCATCTACGGCACGCCGACCTACGTCTCGAGTTCCTACATCTTCCTCTTCATCCTCTTCGGCTCCTTCCTCGAGCAGGCGGGGATGATCAAGCTCTTCACCGACTTTGCGCTGGGCCTCTTCGGCCACCGCCAGGGCGGCCCGGCCAAGGTGGCGGTGGTGTCGTCGGCGCTGATGGGAACGATCAACGGCTCGGGCGTGGCCAACGTCGTCACGACGGGGCAGTTCACGATCCCGCTGATGAAGCGCTTCGGCTACAAGCCCGCCTTCGCCGGCGGCGTCGAGGCCACGGCCAGCATGGGCGGGCAGATCATGCCGCCGGTGATGGGGGCGGTGGCCTTCATCATGGCCGAGACGATCAACATCCCCTACGTGGAGATCTGCAAGGCGGCGACGATCCCGGCGCTGCTGTACTTCTTCACCGCCTTCGTGATGGTCCACCTCGAGGCCGGCCGCGCCGGGCTCGTGGGCATCCCCAAGGACCAGTGCCCCGACCCCTGGGCCGCCGTGCGCCTGCGCTGGTACCTGGTGCTGCCGCTGCTGGTGCTCGTGTTCCTGCTCTTCTCGGGCTACACGCCGCTGTTCTCGGGCATGGTGTCGCTGGCGCTCACCGTGGTGCTGATCTTCGGCTTCGCGATCGCCTCGCGCTTCGGCGCGCTGGGCATGCGCATCCTGTTCTGGATCCTGGTGGGCGTCGCCAGTTCGGCCTTCTTCAAGTACGGCATCGGCGCGATCGTGGTGCTGGTGGCGCTGATGGTGCCGGTGCTGGCCTTCGCCAAGGGCGGCCGCGCGACCCTGTCCGACGCGCTCGCGGCGCTGGCCGACGGCGCCCGCCACGCGCTGCCGGTGGGCGTGGCCTGCGCGCTCGTGGGCGTGATCATCGGCATCCTCACGCTCACCGGCGCGGCGACGACCTTCGCCGGCTACATCATCGCGATGGGCGAGAAGAGCCTCTTCCTCAGCCTCTTCCTCACGATGATCGTCTGCCTGGTGCTGGGCATGGGGATCCCGACCATCCCCAACTACATCATCACGAGCTCGCTGGCGGCGCCGGCGCTGCTGCAGCTGGGCGTGCCGCTGATCGTCTCGCACATGTTCGTCTTCTACTTCGGCATCATGGCCGACCTCACGCCGCCGGTGGCGCTGGCGGCCTTCGCGGCAGCGCCGATCGCGCGCGAGAGCGGCATGAAGATCGGCCTGCAGGCGATGCGCATCGCCATCGCCGGCTTCATCATCCCCTACATGGCCGTCTATTCCCCGGCGCTGATGCTGCAGGGCGGCTCGCTCGGCGATGTCGCCTACGTCGTCTTCAAGGCGGTGCTTGGCGTCGTGCTGTGGGGCGGCGCGGCGATCGGTTACTGGCTGGCGCCGCTGAACCTGCTCGAGCGCTTGGTCGCCTTCGTCGCGGCGGCGCTGCTGGTCGCGGCAGTGCCGATGACCGACGAGAGCGGCCTGGCGATGGCCGCGCTGCTGCTGCTGTGGCACGGCTGGCGCGTGCGCGGACGCCGCCGCGCCGGCGTGGGTGCGGCCCCGCGCGCGCCCAGCCCGTGAGCCTGGCGGCCGCGGCGCTGTGCATCAGCGTCGGCACGGCGCTGCACCGGCTGCCGCTGCGCCGCTTCACGCTGACGTGGCAGCACACGGTGGAGAAGCAGGCCTGGCAGGAGGACTACGTGCTGGCCGGCGACTGGCTCTTCCTGTCGGCCGCGCGCATCCGCGGCTCGGGCGCCGGCATGGAGCCACCGCCGGGCGCGCAGCTGGTCGATGGCGCCTGGATCTACCGCCCGGCCGACCCCTGGCGCCGCAGCATCACCCTGGCGCGCTCGGAGTTCGGCGAGGACTACCGGCTCTGCGTCGCGGGGCCTTGCCGGCCGCAGGCACCGGTGCGCGGCCGCGCGGCGGGGCCCGCGTCGCAGCAACCCGGTGCGGCGTCGCCGCAGGCCTTCAGCGGTAGATGAGCGTGGGCAGCCAGGTGGTGAGCGGCGGCCAGTAGCTGGCGATCATCAGCGCCGTGATCGCGGCCACCACGAAGGGGATGACGGCGCGGCCGATCTGCCCGAGCGTGATGCCGGCGATGCCGCAGCTGACGAACAGGCAGATGCCCACCGGCGGCGTCAGCATGCCGATCGCGAGGTTGACGACGACGAGCACGCCGAAGTGCATCGGGTCGATGCCCATGTGCACGGTGAGCGGCGCAAGCACCGGCACGAGTAGGATCAGCGCCGCGGTCGTCTCCATCACGCAGCCGACGACGAGCAGCCCCCCCATCACCAGCAGCAGCAGGCCCCAGGGCGGCAGCGCCATCGCGCTGATCGCGTTCTGCACCAGCAGCGGCGTCTGCTGCATCGCCACCAGCCAGGTGAAGACCTTGGCCATCGCGATGATGAAGAGGATGGTCGCGGCGATCACCTGCGACTCGACGAGCAGCGCCGGCAGGTCGCGCCAGTGCAGCTTTCGGTTGACCGCCATCGCGACGACGAGGGCGTAGAAGACGGCGACCGCGGCGGCCTCGGTGACGGTGACGATGCCGCTCAGGATGCCGCCCAGCACGATCACCGGCGCACCCAGCGACCACAGCGCGCCGCGCAGCGCGTGCAGCACGAAGCGCAGCGAGAACGGCCTTCGCGTGCCGTAGCCGTGGCGCAGTGACTTCCACACCGCCACCGCCATGAAGGACAGGCCGAAGAGCAGCCCGACCATCATGCTGCCGGCGAAGAGCTCGGCGATCGAGACGTTGGTGAGGAAGCCGTAGATCACCATCGGGATCGACGGCGGGATGATCACGCCGATGGCGCCACCCGCGGCCACCAGCGCCGCCGAGAAGGCGGCCGGATAGCCCTGGCGCACCAGTGCCGGGATCGCCACGGCGCCGAGTGCCGCAGTGTCGGCCGCGGCCGAGCCCGAGATGCCGGCGAAGAACATCGAGGCGACGATCACGGCGCAGGCCAGGCCGCCGGGCATCCAGCCCACGAGCGAGTCGGAGAAGTCGATGAGCTGCTGCGAGATGCCGCCGCGCTCCATGATCGAGCCCGCCAGCATGAAGAGCGGCACCGCCAGTAGGTCGAACGAGTCGACGCCGGCAAAGAGCAGTTGCGGGATGGTCTGGCCGAGGCCCGCCCAGTCGACCTCGGGCGGGAACACGCCGGGGGTGAGGATGAGGCCGATCGCCGGCATGCCGATCGAAAGCGCGATCGGCAGGCCCAGCGCGATCAGCAGGAACAGCGCCGCGAAGGCGAGGACGACGATCACCTGCGGTCCTGCGGCGGCGGAGCCGTCATGTCGGCCAGCACGTGGACGATGAAGACCAGCGCCGAGAGCGGAATCACCGCGTAGGGAATCGACATCGGGATCTGCAGCGAGGCCGAGGTGTGCTCGGCCGCCTTCAGCGTGTAGCCGGCGCCGAACCAGGCGATGAGGCCGAAGCAGGCGAGCGTCAGCCCCTGCAGCAGCACGACGACGCCGCGCTGGAACGCCGGCCCGAAGCGGTGGCCCAGGCCTTGCAGGCCGATGAAGCTCGCGCGCTTGTAGGCCACCGTGCCGCCGAGGAAGGTGATCGCCACCAGCAGGTGGCGGCTGACCTCCTCGGACCAGCCCAGCGAGTTGCCCGCGTAGCGGAACACCACCTGCGCGAAGAGGATGACGCAGATGGCCGCGCCGATCAGCATCAGCAGCCGCTCGACCGCGCGGTTGAGGGCGCGGCTTGCGCGCTGCAGCATGTTCATCGGCGCGCCTGGAACGCTCGCGCCTACTGCACGGTCGCGCGGATCTGCTCGACGAGCTTCTTGGTGTCGCCGGAGAGCGAGTCGATGACCGGCTGCGTTGCCTTGCGGAAGGCCGCCAGATCCGGGTTCTCGTCGACCTGCATGCCTTGCGCCTTCAGTTCGGCGAGCTGCTGGCGCTCGTTGTCGCGGATGAAGCGCCGGCCCTCGACCGCCGCGGTCTGCGCGCACTGCTGCAGCGCCTTGCGCTCGGGCTCGGGCTGGCCGTCGACGAAGCGCTTGTTGGCGACGATGACGAGCGCCGAATAGACGTGCCGCGTCAGCGAGAGGTACTTCTGCCCGGCCTCGGGCAGCTTGGCGGCGTGGATCACGGCGATCGGGTTCTCCTGCCCGTCGATCACGCCCTGCTGCAGCTGGGTGAAGATCGGCCAGGCCATCGGCGTCGGGTTGGCGCCGAGCGCACGCCAGATCGCCAGGTGCGTCGGCGCCTCCATCGTGCGGATCTTCAGGCCCTTGAGGTCGGAAGGCTCCTTCACGTCGCGCTTGGCGTTCGTGACGTTGCGAAAGCCGTTGTCGAGGAAGGCCAGGGCGACGAAGCCGGCCTTCTCGAAGCGCTTCTTCAGGTCGGCGCCGATGGGGCCGTCGAGCACCTTGTCGGCCGCCTCGTACGAGGGGAAGAGGAAGGGCATCTCGAGCGCCTTGATCTCCGGCACGAAGGCCTCGACCGGGCCGGTCGTGCTGACCGACATCTGCGTCGTGCCGAGCTGGATCTGCTGCAGCACCTGCGTCTCGCTGCCGAGCACCGCCGAGTGGTGCACGACGACGTCGAACTTGCCCGGGACCTGCTTGTCCAGGCACTCCTTGAACCCGTTCGCCGCGCGTGCGTGCACGAAGCTCGGGTTGACGACGATGCCGATGTTGATCTTGGTCTGGGCACTGGCGGTGCCGGCCACGCCGGCCGTCAGCAGGCAGGCCAGGGCGGCGGCGATCGATGCACGCATGCGGGCTCTCCGGGTTCAGGGGAAGGCAACGAGGATTGCGGAAAAGCGCCGGGGCGTCAATGCGGGACAGCGCAGGCCATGACGGCTTCGCTGCGTTCGCCGCCGCGGCGTCGCGGCGCGGTGAAAAATGATTACGCTTGCCCATCGGGCTTGGGGCTTGCGCCCGCGCCTGCCGAGACTGCCGCCGATGAGCCTGATGCGCCACCGCTTCCCGACGCCGCTTGGCGAGATGACCGCGCTGCTTTCGCCCGCGGGCCTGTGCCTGCTCGAGTTCAGCGATCACACGCGCGGGCTGGCGCGCGAGATCGAGCAGGTCGAGGCCGCCCGCGGCGGGCCGGCGCAGGACGGCCGCAGCGCGCTTTGCGAGCGCGTCGGCCACGAACTCGCCGAGTACTTCGCGGGCCGCCGCCAGCGCTTCGACCTGCCGCTGGACCTGGTCGGCACGCCGTTCCAGATCGAGGTCTGGCGCGCGCTGCTGGCGATTCCGTACGGGCAGACGCGCAGCTACGGCGAGCAGGCGCGCAGCATCGGGCGCCCGAGCGCCACGCGCGCGGTGGCCGCGGCCAACGGCCAGAACAAGATCAGCCTGATCGTGCCCTGCCACCGCGTGATCGGCAGCGACGGCAGCCTGACCGGCTACGGCGGTGGCCTCGCGCGCAAGCGCTGGCTGCTGCAGCTCGAGGAGAGCGCAGCGCCGCCGCCGGTGCCGAGCGCCTGAGCAGGCGAGGCCGGCCCGATGCGCCGCGGCCCGCGCAGGCGGGCGGGAAGATCGGGTTGCGGCTTCGGGTGCCGACTGGAGTGCCCCCGGGCAGGAACCGAGGAGGAAACATGGACAAGGGGATCGCGGGCAGGAACGTCGTCGTCACTGGCGGCACGGGTGCGCTGGGCGCGGTGGTGGTCGATCGCCTGCTGCAGGCCGGCGCGATCTGCTATGTGCCCGCGCGCGAGGCGCGCGGCGCAGGCGATGCGCGGCACGAACGCCTGCACCTCGTCGCGGGCGTGGACCTGAGCGACGAGGCCGGCGTCGACCGCTTCTTCGACGGCGTGCCTGAGCTCTGGGCCTCGGTGCACCTGGCCGGCGGCTTCGCGATGGCCGGCATCACCGAGACCACGCGCGCCGACTTCGTGCAGCAGCTCGAGGTGAACACGCTCACGGCCTTCCTCTGCTGCCGCGCGGCGGTGCGCGGCATGCGCCGCGCCGGCCACGGCGGGCGCATCGTCAACGTCGCCGCGCGCCCGGGGCTCGAGCCGCGGCGCGGCGCGGGGATGGCCGCCTACACCGCGAGCAAGGCCGCAGTCGCGGCGCTGACCATCGCGCTGGCCGAGGAGTTGAAGCGCGAGCACATCCTCGTCAACGCGATCGCGCCCTCGACGCTGGACACGCCTGCCAACCGGCGCGCGATGCCCGATGCCGACACGAGCCGCTGGCTTTCACCGGCGGCAGCGGCCGAGACCATCCTGCACCTGATCTCGCCGGCGAACACCGAAGTCAGCGGCGCGGTGCTGCCGCTCTACGCGCGCGCCTGAGGCTGTGCCCTGGCCTGTGCCCTGGGGTTCGGGCGCGGGCTTCAGTGCCCGGCCAGCAGGCGCGCCTGTTCGAGTGCCTGTACGTCGCGGCCGATCGTCGCGACCGCAATCGTGCGCCCGCCCTTGACGTAGTGCACCGCGCAGTCGCGCGCGGCGATGCTGCCCTCGACGCGGATCTCGTCCCAGGCCAGCGCATGGCCCACGTAGCGGATCATGACCTCGTGATGCGCGCTCCAGAAGAAGGGCACGTCACGGTAGGCCTCGCGCGCGCCCAGCATGTTGGCGGCCGCGACCTGCCCCTGCCGTTCGGCGACCACCCAGTGCTCGACGCGGATCGGCGCGCCGGCCTCGCCGCCGGGCCAGCTCGCGACGTCGCCCGCGGCATAGATGTCCGGGTTCGAGCTCTGCAGGAACGCGTCGACGAGGATGCCGCGCTCGAGCTTCAGGCCGGCCGCTTCGGCCAGCGCCAGGCGCGGCCGCACGCCCACGCCGATCACGACCAGGTCGGCGGCGAGCTTCTCGCCGGTGGACAAGGTCACGGAGTCGGGCTCGATCGCGGCGATCGACGCGCCCATGTGGAAGACCTCGCCGTGCTGCTCGTGCAGCGCGCGCACGAAGTCGCCGAGCTCGGCGCCGAGCACGCGCTCGAGCGGCCGTGCGTCGAGCGAGACGATGTGCGTCTTGATCTTGCGGGCGGCAAGCGAGGCCGCCACCTCGAGCCCGATGAAGCCCGAGCCCAGCACCACGGCCGATCTGGCCTGCGCTGCGCGCGCGATGATCGCCCTGCTGTCGGCCAGCGAGCGCAGCGTGAACACCTGCGGCTGGTCGGCGCCCGGGATCGGCAGGCGCACCGGCTCGGCGCCGGTGGCGATCAGCAGCTTGTCCCAGCGGTGCGCAGCGCCGTCGCTTGTCACGACCGTGCGCGCCGCGGCGTCGATGCGATCGACCGTCGTCGAGAGGCGCAGGTCGATCCGCTGCTCGGTGTAGAAATCGTCGCCGCGCAGCGGGATCCATTCCTCGGGCGCATTGCCGGCGAGGTAGTCCTTCGAGAGGTTGGGGCGGTCGCAGGGCGGGTCGGCTTCGCTGCTGAACATCGTCAGCTGCCCGGCCCAGCCACGGCGGCGCAGCATCTCGGCCGCGGCAAAGCCCGCGGCGCCGCCGCCGATGATCACGATGCGCTCGGGCTCGCCGCTGCCGGCCTTGCGGCTGACCTGCGGCGCGGCGGCGCCCTGCTCGCGCACGAAGAAGCGGTCGCCCTGCTGCTCGACCTTCCAGCACGGGATCGCATCGAAGGCCGGTGCGGCGAGCGCCTCGCCGGTGCGCAGCGAGAAGCAGGCGTGGTGCCAGGGGCAGCGCACCGTCTCGTCTTCGAGCGTGCCCTGCTCCAGCGGGCCGCCGTAGTGCGTGCAGTTGGCGCCGACCGCCAGCACCTCGTCACCGACGCGCGCCAGCAGCACCGCCTGCTCGCCGACATGGCCGCGCAGCATGCGCGCTGCGCCGAAGTCGGCCAGGCTCACGCCCTGGCTCAGGTCGGGGCCGGCATCGGGTGCGTCGTTCGATGACATCGCGCTTCTCCTCG
>CAUJJO010000192.1 GCA_963205125.1 Pseudomonadota bacterium
CTTGCGCGCGCGCTACGGCATCTCACTGGCGCGCTTCGACTACCTTGCGCAATTGCACCGGCACAAGGGCGGGCTGCGCATGCGCGACCTCTCGCGCTGCCTGATGGTGACCGGCGGCAACATCACCGCGCTCACCGATGAACTCGAGCGCGAGGGGCTGGTGACGCGCACGAGCAGCCCCACCGACCGCCGCTCATGGATCGTCAACCTGACCGTGGCCGGCCGCCACAGCTTCGAGGCGATGGCGCGTGAGCATGAGGAATGGATCCTCGAGCTCTTCGCGCCGCTGGACGAGCGCGCGATCGGCCAGATCTACGAGCACCTGGGCACGCTGCGCGGCCAGCGCCCGGACAAGGCCGCCGCCACGACCGCCCGCCAGCCCCGCCGCTGACGCCCGGCATGCCGTCGCGCACCGCAAACGGCGGCCACCCCACCCACCCCGTGAGCCCGCGATGAAGATCCTGCAACCCGCCGCCTGGGCCAAGCCCAAGGGCTATGTCAACGGCGTCAGCGCCCGCGGCCGCACCGTCTGCGTGGCCGGAATGATCGGCTGGGACGGCCAGGGGCAGTTCCACAGCGACGACCTCGTCGAGCAGGTCCGCCAGGCCCTGCACAACTTCGTCGCCGTGCTGGCCGAAGACGGCGCGCGACCCGAGCACATCGTGCGCATGACCTGGTATGTGACCGACCGGCGCGCCTACCTGGCCGCCGGCCGCGAGATCGGGCGCGCCTTCCGCGAGATCATCGGCACCTACCATGCCGCGATGACGGCCGTGCAGGTCACGGCGCTGATGGAAGAGCGCGCCCAGGTCGAGATCGAGGTCACGGCCATCGTGCCCGACTGATCGCCCATGGCCACCGTGCCGATGCAGCAGCACTTGGACGATGCCGGGCTCAACCGGCAGCATGTCTTCGCGCTCGAACAACTGCCCGCGCAAGTGCGCGCGCCCCTGGAGCTGCAGCCGCACGAGCGCCAGCTGATCCTCCTTGCCCACGCCGGGCGACGGCTGTGGCAGCGGGTGCAGGCGCAGCCCGGCGCAGACGCGATCGCGCACCCGATCGACACCTACAGCGTGGACGCCACGTGCCGCTGGCTGGCGCAGGCGCTGCCGGGGGCGCGCTACCGCATCGTCTACCCGAACGGCCTGCCCGCCGGGCGCCACGTCGCGCTGCAGCGCCTGGGTGGGCTCGCGGGCTGGCATCACGCATCGCCCTTCATGCTGGGCATCGACGCCCACTACGGCAGCTGGTTCGCGTACCGCGTGGCCATCATCACCGACACCGCGCTGCCGCCCACACCCCCACTCCAAGGCAGCCACCCCTGCCTGGGCTGCAGCGCCAGGCCCTGCATCAGCAGCTGCCCCGCACAGGCGCTCGCCAGTGGGACACTGGACGCGCTGTCCTGCCAGCGGCACCGCCTGCAGCCCGACTCGGTCTGCGCCCTCGATTGCCCCGCGCGCACGGCCTGTCCGGTCGGCACCGGGCACCGCTACGACAGCAGCCAGATCCGCCACGGCGCCCGCGCCTCGCTGGCCGCGCTGCAGCGGCTGGCCGCCGAGCGTGAGGCGTGAGTCCACCCGCGGCCACGTCCGGTTGCAAGCGTTTGTCGTCACCCGCCGACGCGGCGCTCAGCCAACGCCGAACACCTTCATCACCTCGTCCCCCAGGTGGTTGATCACCTTCACCGCGATGCGCCCGGTCCTGGGCTTGGCAAACGGCCGTGACACGTCGCTGTTGAGCGTGGCCCAGGCCTCGGCGTCCACTTCAGCCTTCAGCGTCGTCTTCAGTGCCTTGTAGGGGTCGGATGCGCCCAGGAAGTAGGCCTGGCGGACGAAGAAGCTCTCCTCGTTGTACGCGGTGTCGATCATCCACAGCGCGATGCTGTCGGTGCCGCCGCTCTCGATCTCGCCGGTCTGCGGGCGGAACACGTCCACTCCCTTCACACGTACGCGCACCTGGCCGTCGGCTGAACCGCCCACGACAGGTTCGATGCGGATGTCGGGCTCGCCGAACACCACGAACAGGTTGCCGGCGCCGGTGTTCTTCAGCTCGCCGGCCATGTGCAGGTCGGGGTTCATGCGGGCCTTGAGCACCGGCACGCGGCCCAGCTTCTCGAACTCGGCGGCGTGCGCCTCGTAGTTGAAGGCGCAGGCGACCAGCACGTCAAAGCCGGCGTCGGCGGCCTCGCGGGCCGCGCTCACCAGGTCGGGTCGTGACACGGTGCCGAACTCGGGGCCGATGAAGATGGCGGCACGGCGCTCCTGCTCACCTTCCATGTAGCGCCCTTCGGCGCAGACGTACTCGCCCGGCCAGCCATTGAGGCTGGTGAAGCGGATGCGGTCGGCCTTCGTCGCCTGCTGCACGCCGGCTGCCTTCAGGTTCTCCAGCATTACGGACGCGAAGTCGGCCTTGGCCTCGTACTCGGACTTGGGCTGGCGCACGCCATCGACCAAGCCGTCGTCGATGTCCATCGCCAGCGTGCGGTGTGGACTGAGCGAGTCCACAGTGAACGGGCCGGCCACGCGCACCCGCTTTTTGTCCTCATAGGGCTTGTCATACAGGTACTCGCTCTCGGCCTTGGCGGCGATCGAGGCGTCGATCTCGCGCTGCCGCTCGATGCGGGCGGCCCACCAGTCGGCGTGCAGCTTCTTCGCCTTGTCGCTCCACTTGGCATCAGCGTCACGCGGAATCTGCCAGTCCTGCCAGTCCTTCTTCAACGCCGCGTTCAGCGCCTCGTGCAGCGGTTCCAGCTTCTGCTGCCAGGTGTCCCAGATCACGTCGATCTCGGCGTTGTTGGCGATGCTCTTGAGCGTGACGTGTGGCACCCGCTCGTAGACGAAGCCCTGGCGGATGTTGCCGCGCGTGGGCTGGCTGCTGGGCACGCCGCGCGTGACCTCGGCCTCCTTCAACTGGCCTTCGGGGCTGTCGGCGAGCAGGTAGTAGGGGTAGCGAGCGCCCATGATGCGGGCGCGGGCCAGCGCGAGGGCGACGCGCGAGGTGTCGATGGTGATCCAGCGTCGGCCCCATTGCTCGGCGACGTAGGCAGTTGTGCCAGAGCCGCAGGTTGGATCGAGAACAAGATCACCAGGGTCGGTGGCCATCAGGATGCAACGCTCGACCACCTTCGGAGAGGTCTGAACAACGTAAACGCGCGGAGTAGCAAAGCCGCTTTGAACGGTATCAAACCACATGTTCTGAAGCGGACTGACTGGGTAGTCTCGCAGGTAGCGCTTGAACGCCAGCGTGTTCCCAATTGCAAAGAGTCTCCCAGCCCAATCCAGCCGGCGGAAACCCACTGAATGGGACGACCAACCGCGACGGCCGGGCGGTGAGAAGGTTCGACCATTTAGCTGAACTTCGAACCGAATACTTTCTGCTCCCGTAGCCGATGTGGCATCGGCGCCCTTGAATCGCCGCTCCGAAAGGTCGGATGCCGCTTCGTCCTCATCCGTGATTCGTCTTGGCCCAAACGGGGTATCGACGAACGTGTACTGCTGGTCGACGTTCGCGTCACGCTTTGTGAAGTAGAGCTGACGGTACTTGGCGGCGTTTGCGTCCTTCGCGTACCAAACGATGACGTCGTAAACGCCTGCGATGTAATCGACCTTCGCCGTTGGGCTGCTTTGCCCCGAGGTCTTCAGGAAAGCAATCTGGGCGAGGAAGTTGTCAGCACCGAATATCTCATCGAGTAGCGCACGGACGCGATGTACGTTTTCATCGCCGATCTGCACAAAAGCCGAACCACTATCGGTCAAGAGATCTCGCGCGACTGTCAGTCGATCGCGTAGGTACGTCAGGTAGGAGTTGATCCCATCCCGCCACGTGTCGCGAAACGCCTTCACCTGCTCCGGTTCACGGCTGATGTGGTCGCGGTTGCCGTCCTTCACGTCGCGGCTGGTCGTGCTCCACTGGAAGTTGGAGTTGAATTTGATGCCGTAGGGCGGATCGAGGTAGACGCACTGCACCTTGCCCCGCAGCCCCTCGCGCTCGGCCAGGCTCGCCATCACCTGCAGGCTGTCGCCCAGGATCATGCGGTTGGTCCAGTTCTGGTCGTGGGCGTAGAAGTCGGTCTTGTCGGCGCCGGCCGGAATGCCGTTGAAGTCACCGAACATGTCGACCGTGGCGCCCAGGCCGCCTGCGGCCTTGGCGGCTTCGGCCTCGGCCGCCTCGCGCCGCTCGCGGCTTTCGCGCAGCAGGTCGTCGATCAGCACCTTGGGGTGCACCTTCTCCTGGATGTAGAGCGGCGGCGCGTTGACGACGAGGTCGGTCCAGTCCTGGCCGTCCTTGCCGCGCCAGACGAGCTGCGGGTCCAGGTCGTGGTTGCGCGCTTGCTTCTCGGCCTGCAGGTGATCGGCGTTCGAGGTGCTGCGCGGGTAGCTCACCTGCACCGGCTTCTTCGCCTCGTCGGCCATCAGGCTCTGGTACTCGGCGGTGGGGATGTTCCTGCGCTTGTCGTCGGCGTGCTTGAGGGCATCGACGCCGATGAATCGGGCCGGCGTGCTCGTCTTCCTGGTCGCCATGCGGCGCCTCCCTGGGCTCGTTGTTCTGCGTGTGCTTCGCTCAGGCCGGCTTCTTCTTCGCCCGGCTTTTCGCCGACGCCGCCTGGGTTGCGCCGCGCTTGCGCACGGGCAAGGCGCTGGGCTGCACCGGCACCCAGCCTTCGGGCAGTTCGTCGCCCGCGCGTGGCGGCTCGCCGCCGGGGCGCGCAAGGAATTCGGCCAGCGCGGTGCCCGTGGAACGCTGCCGCCGCTCTTCGAAGAAGGCAGCTGTCTTGAGCACAGCGATTTTCTCGGCCACGGCAATGGCGACGAACTGGTTCAGGCTGGTGCCATCGGCCTTGCTCAAGGCTTCGGCCTCGGCCTTGACCGACACAGGCAGGCGAAGGGGAAAGGTGGCGAGAGTGGTCATGGTCTGAGGCTCCCAAGGAACTGGCCCGGCGTGCACAGCCGCACACCGAAGCGGGCCGGCGCGCTGCCGAAATCGCGCAGGTTGAATGAAACCAAGGCGTCGGCACGCCCGTTGACAGCGGCTTCGAGCACCATTTCGTCGTTGACGTCGCGCACCTGCGGGCGCCAT
>CAUJJO010000193.1 GCA_963205125.1 Pseudomonadota bacterium
GACGACGTCCGGGCCCACGCCGAGCGCGCGCAGGTGGTGAGCGAGCCGGTTGGCCTCGCGATCGAGCGTGGCGTAGTCGAGCCGGCGGTCCTCGAAGACGACGGCGCAGGCGTCGGGGGTGCGCCCGGCCTGCTCCTCGAAGAACTGGTGCAGGGTCTTGTGCAGCGGGTAGTCGTGCGCGGTGTCGTTGCACCGGACCAGCAGGTGCTCGCGCTCGGGCGCATCCATCAGCGGCAGCGCCGAGAGCTTCGTCTGCGGGTCGGCCACGATGGCGTCGATCAGCGTGCGCAGGTGCGCCGCCATGCGCTCGATCGTCGCCGCTTCGAACAGGTCGGCGGCGTACCGCAGCACGCCGTGCAACACGCCGTCACGTTCGACGAGCGACAGGCCGAGATCGAATTTGGTCGTCTCTTCGCGGCCGATCACCGGCTGTGAATCGACGCCGGCAAGCACGAGTTCGGTGGCCGGCAGGTTCTGCAGCGCGAAAGCCACCTGGAACAGCGGGTTGCGATCGAGTTCGCGCTGCGGGTTGAGTTCGGCGACGATGCGCTCGAAGGGCAGCGCCTGGTGAGCGTAGGCTTGCAGGGCGGTGGCGCGGGTACGACCGAGCAGTTCGACGAAGGCGGGATCGCCGTCGAGGTCGGTGCGCATCACGAGCATGTTGACGAACATGCCGAAGACGCCTTCGAGCTCGGGGCGTGCGCGCCCGGCCGAGGGGGTGCCGATGCCGAAGTTGCGCTGTCCGGTGTAGCGCATCAGCAGGGTCTGGAAGGCGGCCAGTAGCACCATGTGCAGGGTGGCGCGGTGCGCGCGCGCGAGCGCCTGCAGGGCGGCCAGGGTAGTGGCGTCGAGCGAGAACTCCAGACAGCGACCGTGCAGCGGGCCCGAGCGCGGGCGCGGGTGATCGAGGGGCAGCTCGATCGGTTCGAGGCCGGCGAGTTGTGCGCGCCAGTACACGAGGTCGGCTCGGGGCGCATCGCCTTCCAGGCGCTGGTGCTCCCACAGCGCGTAGTCGGCGAACTCGAGGCGGGGCGCGTCGGCGGGGTTGGCGGGTGCGTCGAGCGGCTCGCCGCGCAGCGCGCGCGCGTAGAGCGGCGGCAGCTCGCGCGCGAGGATGCCCATCGACCAGCCGTCGGCGACGGCGTGGTGCACGACGAAGACGAGCACGTGATCGTGCGCCGAGATGCGCAGCAGCTGCGCCCTGAACAGCGGCGCGCGAGCCAGGTCGAAGGGCGCGCTGGAGAGCTGCTGCAGGTGCGCCTCGATGGCCTCGTGCAGCGACTGGCCGGCGCCGGCGGGCAGGTCGATGATGGGCAGCGGCACCTCGAGGCGCGCGAGTACGCGCAGCAGCGGCACGCCGTCGAGATCCTCGAAGGCGGTGCGCAGCGCGGCGTGGCGATCGACGAAGGCCTGCAGCGCGCGGCGCAGCGCGGGCGCATCGAGCGCACCGCCGAAGCGGGTGGCCGAGGTGATGTGGTAGACGCCGCTGGGGCCGGCGAGCTGCTCGATGGCCCACAGCGCTTCCTGAGCGGCCGAGGCGGGCACGCGTTGCACGCCGGCGGCGGCCCCGGGCACCAGCGGGGCCTCGTCGGCGTCGGCCTGGCCTCCCGCCCAGTGCTGCGCCAGTTGCGCGATGGTGGGGGCTTCGAAGAGCGCGCGCAGCGCGAGGTCGGTTCCGAACGTTGCATTGGCACGGACGAGCGCGCGTGTCGCAGCCAGCGAATCTCCGCCCAGCTCGAAGAAGTCGTCGTGCACGCCCACGATCGACAGGCCGAGGACTTCGCACCAGATCCGGGCGAGCGTTCGTTCGACCTCCGTTGCCGGTTCGACGTACTCGCTCTCCTGGCAGGACCAGTCCGGAGCCGGCAGCGCCTTGCGGTCGAGCTTGCCGTTGGGCAACAGGGGCAACGCGTCGAGCCGGCACCAGGCGCTCGGGACCATGACCCGCATCAGTTGCTGGCGCAGGAAGCGGCGCAACTCCAGCGGATCCGGAGGAAGGTGCCCGCGGGAGGTGTAGTAGGCGACCAGCGCCGCTTCGCCCCGGGGGTTCGGTTGGGCCACGACGGCGCATTCGCGGACGTGCTCGTGTCGGGCCAGCGTGGCCGCGACTTCGCCGGGCTCCACGCGCACGCCGCGGATCTTGACCTGGTCGTCGATGCGGCCGCAGATCTCCAGCAACCCGTCCGGACGATAGCGCCCGCGGTCACCCGTGAAGTAGACCGTGTCCGACGGGTCGGTGCCGAACGGGTTCGGCCGGAAGCGCAGCCGGTTCTCCTCGGGCAGGTTGAGGTAGCCCAGCGTCGGGTAGGCGGTTCGCAGTACGATCTCGCCGGGTTCGCCGATGCCGCACAGCCCGCCGCCGGCGTTGACGACCAGTGCCTGGCTCTGCGGAATCGGAGCGCCGATCGGCTGGATTCCGGGCTCGACGTCTTGCGGCACGTCGTAGGCGCAGCGGATCAGCGTGGTCTCTGTGGGACCGTAGAAGTTGGCCACCCGGCCCGAGCGGCCGGGGCCGGCGCGCCAGCGAGCGATCAGCGTGTCGTTCAGGGGTTCGCCCGAGACGAACAGCCAGCGTAACCCGGTCAGTGCGTTCTGTGCCGAAGCACCGGCGAGCCAGGACTGCACCACTGCCGGCGTCGAGTGAACCAC
>CAUJJO010000194.1 GCA_963205125.1 Pseudomonadota bacterium
TGGGGGATGAGCTGCGCGGCGTCGATCCCCTGCGCGTGCAAGGCCTCGCTGCAGGCCAGCAGCACGGCGCCATGCGCCACCGCCGCGCGCAGATGCTCGCCGATGCTCTTGTCGACCCGTGGCGAGGCGCGCAGCGCGTCGGCCACGCCGGGAACCAGCAGGCGCACGCTGGCTGCGGTGAAGTAGATCTCCACCGGAACGTCCATTGCCGCCGCCGCGGCGGCGTGGAAGAAGGGCGTGGCCAGACGCTCGGGCGAGCCAGGGTCGCTGGCCCACAGCAGCAGCGCCACGCCGGCCACCGAGTCGGCATCGAAGCTCATGGCTTCAGCTTAACGCGTGCCCGCCTTCCCGGCGCTTGAACGAGAATCCGACCGGCCCGCACCGGCACCCGCGCCCACGGCCAAGGAGTCCGCTTGCCCACCACGACCGCCCCGGACGACGACGATGCGCAGCGCTGCGACGTGCTCGTCGTCGGCGGCGGCATCAACGGCGCGGGCATCGCGCGCGAGCTGGCCGGGCGCGGCCTGACGGTGCAGCTCGTCGAGCAGCACGACCTGGCGCAGCACACCTCGTCGGCCAGTACCAAGCTGATCCACGGCGGGCTGCGCTACCTCGAGTACTACGAGTTCGGCCTCGTGCGCAAGGCGCTGGCCGAGCGCGAGCGCCTGCTGCGCAGCGCCCCGCACATCATGGGGCCGCTGTCCTTCGTGATGCCGCACGATCCGTCGATGCGCCCGGCCTGGATGATCCGCGCCGGGCTCTTCCTCTACGACCACCTCGCGCGCCGCGAGTGGCTGCCCGACTCGCGCGCGGTGGCCCTGCGCCGCCACGAGGCCGGGGCGGCGCTGCAGCCGCGCTTCACGCGCGGCTTCGTCTACAGCGACGGCTGGGTCGACGACGCCCGGCTCGTCGTGCTGTGCGCCGTCGACGCCGCCGCGCGCGGCGCGCGCATCCACACGCGCTGCACCTGCACGCAGGCGCAGCGCGACGACCAGGGCTGGACCGCCACCCTCGCGCCGGCTTCGGGCGCGCCTTTCACGGTCCGTGCGCGCGCGCTCGTCAACGCCGCGGGGCCCTGGGCCGCGCATTTCCTCGACGAGCGCGCGCATGTGCCGCACGCGCGGCGGCTGCGCCTCGTGCGCGGCAGCCACATCGTCGTGCCGCGCCTCTTCGAGCACGGGCACGCCTACCTCTTCCAGAACCCCGACCGGCGCATCATCTTCGCCATCCCCTACCAGCAGCGCTTCACGCTCATCGGCACCACCGACGTCGAGCACGAGGGCAGCCTGGACGCGATCCAGGCCAGCGACGACGAGGTGCGCTACCTCTGCGCGCAGGCCAGCCGCTGCTTCGTGCGCGCGGTCACCCCCGCCGACGTCGTGTGGCGCTACGCCGGCGTGCGCCCGCTGCTCGAGGACGAGGCCGGCAACCCGGCGGCGGTGACGCGCGACTACCGGCTCGTGCTCAACACGCAGGGCGGCGCGCCGCTGCTCAACGTCTGGGGCGGCAAGATCACCACCTTTCGCGTGCTCGCGCAGGAGGCGGCGGACCTGCTGGGCGGCCCGCTGGGCTGGCGCACGAGCCGCTGGAGCGACACCGCCGTGCTGCCCGGCGGCGACCTGCGCAGCCTGCTGGCGCGCAGCACGCGGCCCGACGAGGACATCGAGCGCTTCGACGCGGAGCTCGCGCGCGCGCATCCCGAACTGCCCACGGTCATGCGCAGGCGCTGGGTGCGCAGCTACGGCGCGCGTGTGTCGCTGCTGCTGGCCTCGCCGCTGGGTGCCGAGGTCGCGCCGGGACTGCACGAAGGCGAGCTGCAGCACCTGCACGAGGCCGAATGGGCACGCAGCGCCGACGACGTGCTGTGGCGGCGCTGCAAGCTCGGGCTGCACTACACGCCGGCCGAGCGCCAGCGCGTGGCGGACTGGTGGCAGCGCCATGTCGGCGGCGACGCCGCGGCGGCGGCGGGGCGGTGAACGCGCAGCCGGCGTGCCGCGCAGCCGGAGTGCCGCTCAGCCGAGCTGCCGCGTCTTCACGCCCTGTTGCGCCAGCAGGCGCACCGCCTTCGCGTCGAACGATGCGAAGACCTCGCCGCCAAGCCGCGCGCCCTCGTAGGCGATGACGCCGCCCGCAAAGTCGCCGCCTGCCTCGAGCAGCGCCAGGCCGACGAAGGCTTCGACGCCGCCGGCAGGGCGCGCCGCGCGCACGCGCAAGGCGCCACCGGGCAGCTTGTCGAAGGCAAGCCGCTCGCCGGGTTTGACGCCGAGGTGGTTCAGCAGCTCGCGCTTGAGCGTGATCTGGCCCTTGGCGGTGACGGTCTGTGAACTCATCGTGCCTCCCTGCGCCCGGCCAAGCGCCGATTCGTGTCATCGTAAGGCAATTCTGCCTTACCGTCACTCTACTGCGGTCGCGTGCTGCGGTCGCGTCAGCGTTCGTCGGCGTACAGCCGCGCGTGGGCGGCCATGGCCTGGGCCACGGCCACGCCGTGCACGAGCTGCGTGCGGTCGCGCTCGAAATCGGCAAGGCGCACGCGCGCGAGCCAGCCGCGGCCGTAGGGGTCCTGGTGCACGAGCTGCGGTCGATCGGCAAGTTCGGCATTCACCCCGATCACCGTGCCGCTGACCGCGGACTTCACGGCGACGATGGATTTCGCGAGTTCGACCACGGCGAGCGTTCCGCCCTGCACCACCGCCACGCCCACGCCCTTGGGCCGCGCCATGTAGATCTCGCCCGAGAGCCGGATGCCAAGCGCCGTGATGCCGACGCTTGCCGTGCCGTCCTCGTGCAACCGCGCCCAGACCTGGTGCTCGATCAGGTAGTGCAGATCGGGTGGCGCGTTGACAGCCTCGCTCATCGCTTCGCGCCGGCAGGCTTGCCCATGGCGGAGGGGGATGGGAGTCGAACCCACCCGGCGACGCATGGCGCCACCCACCGGGTTTGAAGCCCGGCCGACCCACCAGGGTCGTTCCCCCTCCGAAGATCCGCGCTGCGCGGCTCGCCGTTCATGGCGCGGCCGCGAGGACGAAGAAGGCGCTGTCGGGACGCAGACGGTGCACGTCGCCGACCCGGCGCAGCATGCCGATGCGGTCGAAGTACTCGAGGATCTGGATCGCCCGCTTGCGACCCAGGTGCGTCGCGTCGCGGAAGCAGCCCGCGCTCACCTCGTCGCGCTGCGCGGCGGAAAGCTCGCGCACGATGCCCGCCAGGCGCAGGATCGTCGCCTCGTCGTAGTACAAGTCCTTCACCACCTGATGCAGCTCGCCGCGCTGCGCCAGGCGCGCGAGCGTCATGCGCACGAGCGCCTCGCTCTCGCCGCAGTCGCGGGCGAGGTCGCGCACCCAGGCGCCCTCGAAGGCCGCCAGCGCCAGCCACGGCGCGATCTTCTGGGCCAGCCGCTGTTCGGTCGCCGAGAGGCGCACCCCGTGCTCGGTCAGGTGCAGGAAGGCGCCGCTGCGTGAGAGCGCCGCCTCGGCGAGCAGGCGTTCGAGCAGAGCGCGCCACAGCGACTCCGCAAGGCGCGGCAGCGCCAGCCGGCGCAGGCGTGCGGCGTCGGGCCCGGGGTCGTCGGGGTGCTGCTGGTGAAAACGGCCAAGCGTGGCCAGCACCTGGGCTCGCGCGGCCAGCGCCTGCGCCGGGCCGAGCGCCGCGTGCTGACCCGGTGCTCGCGCCTGCAGCGCGCCCTCGGGCAGCGTCGGCGCAAAGCGCTGCGGATCGACGCCCGCGGCCTGCGCGAACTGCCACAGGTCCACGCCCTGCGTTGCGATCGACAACAGCGCCAGCGCGCGCTGCTCGGGGTCGGCCTGGCGCAAGGCCTGCAGCTCGGCCAGGCGCTGCGGCGTGCGCCGGTAGCGCCGCGGCGCGAAGGGGTCGAGTACGGCACCGCCGGCCAGCGTGCTCGATGCGGCGGCGTCGCGCAGCACGACGCGGTCGCCCCACCACGCACCCACCGGCTGCTGCAGCACGAGCTGCGCGAGCCCGCTGCCGCCCGGGGCGATCACATCCCCTTCGCCGAGCACGGCGACGCTGCCCAGCACGTCGGCGGCTCCGAGGTGCACATGGACTTGCGTGCCGCTGCGCAGGGCACGCGCCTCGCCGTGCCAGAGGCTCAGCTGGACGTCCAGGCGCGTCGTCTGCAGCGCCACCGTCGGCGCCACCAGCCACTGGCCGCGCTGCACCTGCTGGCGCGAAAGCGTGGGCACGTTCAGCGCCGCGCGCTGGCCGGACCGCGCATGCGGCACGGCCCGGTTCTGCGCGTGCACGCTGCGCACGCGCGCCACGGCGCGCCCCGGGACGAGCTGCATCTCGTCGCCCTCGTCGATGCGCCCGGCATGCACGGTGCCGGTCAGCACGGTGCCGATCCCGGCCAGCGTGAAGACGCGGTCGACCGCCATCCGTGCCGCGCCTCCCTCGCCTTCGCGGGCGCCCTGCCTGCGCGCAGCGTCCAGCAGCAGGCCGCGCAGATCGGCCAGGCCCTGCCCGTCGATCGCCGACACCGGCAGCAGCGGCGCGTGCTGCAGCGTCGTCCCCTGCAGCAGCGCCTGCACCTGCGTTTGCACCGCGTGCAGCCGCGCGGCGTCGACGCGGTCGATCTTGGTGATCACCACCGCGCCCTGCGCGATGCCGAGCAGGGACAGGATGGCCAGGTGCTCGCGCGTCTGCGGCATCGGCCCGTCGTCGGCCGCCACCAGCAGCAGCGCGAAGTCGATGCCGCTGGCGCCGGCGAGCATGGTGTGCACGAGGCGTTCGTGCCCGGGCACGTCGATGAAGCCCAGGGGTGCCTCGCTGCCCGGAACCGGCAGAAAGGCGTACCCGAGCTCGATGCTGATGCCGCGCTGTTTCTCCTGCGGCAGCCGATCGGTGTCGACGCCGGTGAGCGCACGCACCAGCGTCGTCTTGCCGTGGTCGATGTGGCCTGCCGTGCCGACGATCATGCCGGTGGTCGTCGACTATCGCGGCTCATCGGCCCTCCGCGACCGGATCGCCGGCGAGCTCGGCCGCTGGCGCGGGGTCGCCGAAGAGCAGCATCAGGTTCACGCCGTGGCGCTGCAGCCCGGCTTCGGAAACCAGCAGGTCCAGCGTCAGCGTCGCCAGGTCGTCGGCGACGGCGTCGGCGAAGGCGTCGCGGTCGCGATGGACGATCTTCAGGTAGTGCCCGCAGTCGCTGCAGCACTCGGCCTGCACCACCGCCTGCGCCGCATGCGCCGCGGTCTCGTCGGCGCTGGCCTGCGCCCGCTCGAGCGAGTGGTAGAAGATGCGCTCGGTGGCCATGCAGCGCGCACACTGGACGCGCGGCAGCAGCCACTGCAGGCTGCACAGGCTGCACTGCAGATAGCGCTGCCCGCTGGCGTCGCCGCGGGCCTGCGTCAGACTGGCCACGGGGCGGCTGCCGCAACATGGGCAACAGGCTGCGTCGGCGGGCGCCGGCAGCGTCTGCGCGGCGCGATCGGCGTCATCGGGGGCCGACGGCCCACCGGGCGTCCAGCCCTGAGCCCGCAGGCCAAGAGCCCGATGCGTCCAGTGCACCTGCAGCGCGGCGGCGACGAGAGGCGCCGTCGCCAGGTTCAGGCCGTGCATCACGCCATGCAGCAGGCCGTCGGCCTGGCGCTCGAGCGCGTCGTCGTTCAACGCCCGGGCGGCGTCGAGCGCGCGCTGCACGCCGTCGCCCTGCGCATTGGCGCGCAGCCCCTGCAGCATGGCGCGCAGCGTGCCGCGCCAGGCCGGGTCGCGCGGGCCGTCGGCGGCGGGCAGCGGCGGCAGGCCCAGGCGCCGCGCGTCTACGAGCGCGGACGCGTCGGGCCGTGCCGCGTCGGCGTCTTCGCCCTGCAGGGCGCACAAGGCGTTCTGCTGAACGCGCGCCAGCTCGGCCATGAAACCCAGGAAGTCGGACATCGCATGGCCCTGCGCAAGCTGGCGCAGGCGCATCTGCCGCTCGGCAAAGACGCTGGCCCGCTCGGGCCAGATCAGCGCCGGGCGATCCTGCATGCCGCCGCTGTCGGCCGCGGCGGCAGTGATCGACTCGGCGCTGCGGATGCGCGGGATTGAACGCTCGCTCATGCTCATCGACTGCTGCAGCCTCCTACTTGCCCTGCTTCATCTCCTGATACCAGAGGGCATGGTTCCGGCGCGCCCAGGATTCGGAGACCGTGCCGCGCGTCATCGCGCGCATCGTTCCCTTGACCCAGATCGCGGCATAGATGTGCACCGTGGTCGTGAGCACCAGGACGACGGCGGCGATCGCGTGCAGGACGACCGCGATGCGCATGAGCTCGATCGAGAAATACGGCGCGAACCAGGGCCGCCAGAAGGTGATGCCGGTGGCCACGAGCACGAGCAGGCTTACCGCCATGAGCCAGAAGACCCGCTTCTGCCCCGGGTTGTATCGGCCCACTGCCGGCATGCCGCTCTTGTCGCCGCGCAGCAGCTTGCCCATGTTGTCGGACCAGGCCTTGTCCGACTCCTCGCCGAGGTTGTGACGCCAGAAGCGCACGAGCAAGCCGAGGAAGCTCAGCGTCATCAGGACCCCGAGGAAGGGGTGCAGGATGCGCGTCCACGGGCCGCCGCCGAAGAAGTTGCCGAGGAAGAACAGGCTCGGGTGGAACAAGGCCAGCCCCGAGAGGCCGGCACAGACGAACAGGATCGCCACCACCCAGTGGTTGAGGCGCTCGCTGTCGTTGTAGCGGTGGAGCAGGCGGGCCATCATGCATCCTCCTTCTCGTCGGCGTCTTCCTCGATCGGGCCGACCTTCACGTAGTGCAGGAAGCCCACGAGGGCCGCACCGATCATGCCCGCCAGCGCCAAGGGCTTGGCGATCCCCTTCCACAGCGAGACCATGGGGCTGATGCTCGGGTTGGCGGGCAGGTCTTCGAGCTCGGGCCGGTCGGCGTGCTTGAGCACGTACATGACGTGCGTGCCGCCCACGCCGGCCGGGTTGTAGAGCCCGGCGTTGACGAAACCTCTGTCCTTGAGTTCGTCGGCGCGCTGAATTCCGTAGGCGACCATGTCCTCCTTGGGGCCGAAGCCGATGGCGCCGGTTGGACAGGTCTTCACGCACGCCGGCTCCAGGCCGATGCCGACCCGGTCCGAGCACAGGGTGCACTTGTAGGCCTTGTTGTCGGTGGCGCTGATGCGCGGGATGTCGAAGGGACAGCCCTTGATGCAGTAGCCGCAGCCGATGCAGTGCTCGCTGATGAAGTCGACGATGCCGTTGGCGTACTTGACGATGGCCCCGGGCGAGGGACAGGCCTTGAGGCAGCCCGGATCCTCGCAGTGCATGCAGCCGTCCTTGCGGATCAGCCACTCGAGGCTGCCGTCCTTGGGCTCGACCTCGTAGAACCTCATCACCGTCCAGCTCTGGGGGCTGAGGTCGCTCGGGTTGTCGTAGACGCCGATGTTGCTGCCCACCTCGTTGCGCAGGTCGTTCCACTCCATGCACGCGAACTGGCAGGCCTTGCAGCCGATGCACTTGGACTCGTCGATGAGCTTGGCGACCTGCGGCACATGCGAGCGCGCCTGCGGCGGCGGTGTCGTCGTGGCCGAGCGTGCGACCACGTCCTGTGATTGCAGACTGGACATGGCCTACACCTTCTCGAGGTTGACGAGGAACGCCTTGGATTCGGGCGTCTGCGAGTTCGCGTCGCCGACGAAGGGCGCCAGGGTGTTCGAGAGGTAGCCGATCTTGGTCTGCCCCTTGAAGCCCCAGTGGAAGGGGATGCCCACCAGGTGCACCTTCTGGCCGTTGACGTCCCAGGGCTTGATGCGCTTGGTCACCACCACCTTGGTCACGACGTGGCCGCGGTTGCTGCTGATCTTCACGCGGTCGCCGTGCTTGACGCCCTTCTCCCGGGCCAGCTGCTCGCCGATCTCGACGAAGGCCTCGGGCTGCACGATGGCGTTGAGCCTGGCGTGCTTGGTCCAGTAGTGGAAATGCTCGGTCAGGCGATAGGTCGTCGCCGAATAGGGGAACTCCTCCTTCTTGCCGAAGGCGTCCATGTCGCTCTTGAACACCCGTGCCGCCGGGTTGCTCACCGCCTTGGGGTTGTCCGGGTGCAGCGGGTTGACGCCGATCGGCGTCTCGAAGGGCTCGTAGTGCTCGGGGAAGGGCCCTTCGGCCATGCCCACGGCATGCAGGCGCGCCACGCCTTCGGGGGTCATGATGAAGGAGCCGACGTTCTCCTCGGGCGCGGCGTTCGGGCGCATGTCGGGCACGTCGGCGCCGGTCCAGACCTTGCCGTTCCAGTACTCGTACTTCTTGTTCGGCGCCCAGGGCTTGCCGTCCTTGTCGGCGCTGGCGCGGTTGTAGAGGATGCGGCGGTTGGCCGGCCACGAGAAGCCGAAGCCCGGATAGACGCCCCAGCCCGTGGGGTCGGCGAGATCCCGCCGCGCGGTGATGTTGCCGGCCTCCGTCCAGCAGCCCGAGTAGAGCCAGTTGCCACAGGAGGTGGAGCCGTCGTCGCGCAGCATCGCAAAGCCCGGCAGCTGCTGTCCGGCCTTGACGAGCACGGCCTGTGGCGCCTTCGGGTCCTTGGGGTCGGGCGGCGCGAGTACATCGGCGATGGCGCGGCCGTTGACCTCGCGAAGCAGCTCGGCGGACGAGGGGGCATCCGGCCGCACGTAGTTCCAGGCCAGGCCGGCGACCGGATCGGGGAACTTGCCGCCCTCCTTGGCGTACATGTCGCGCAGCCGCACGAAGAGGCGCGCGACGATCTCGGAGTCGACCAGCGCCTCGCCCGGCGGGTCGATCGCCTTGTCCTTCCAGATGGCGACGCGGCTGGAGTTCGTGAAGCTGCCCTCCTCTTCCGCGAAGCAGGCCGAGGGCAGGCGGAAGACCTCGGTCTGGATGCTCTCGGGCTTGACGTCGTTGAAGGGCCCGTAGTTCTGCCAGAACTCGCTGGTCTCGGTCTCCAGCGGGTCGATGCTCACCAGGTACTTCAGCTTCGACAGCGCGGCCGAGAGCTTGTTCTTGTTGGGCACCGAGCCGAGCGGGTTGAAGCCCTGGCAGATGAAGCCGTTCATCCTGCCCTGGTGCATCAGCTCGAAGATGTGCATGACGTCGAAGCCGCCCTCGAGCTTGGGCACCCAGTCGTAGCAGAAGTTGTTCTGCGCCGTCGCATGCGCTCCGTAGTAGGCCTTCATCAGGCTGACCCAGAAGCGCGGGAAGTTGCTCCAGTAGTTGAACTGGTTGGGCCGCAGCGGCCTGGGCGTGCGCTTGGCGAGGAAGGCGGCGTACTCGGCGTCGCCGTCCATGGGCGCGGCCAGGTAGCCGGAGAACACCTCGGCGTAGGCGTTCATGTCGGTCACGCCCTGCACGTTGGAGTGCCCGCGCAGCGCGTTCACGCCGCCGCCGGGCCGGCCCATGTTGCCCAGCAGCAGCTGGATCATGGCCATCGTGCGGATGTTCTGGCTGCCCACGGTGTGCTGCGTCCAGCCCAGCGCGTAGAGGATGGTGCTCGTCTTGTCGGGCGCCGACATCTCGCCCAGCATCTCGCAGATCTTCAGGAACTTGTCCTGCGGCGTGCCGCAGATGCGGTTCACCATCTCCGGCGTGTAGCGGCTGTAGTGCTTCTTGAGCTGCTGGTAGACGCACAGCGGATCCTGCATGCTGTCGTCGACCCTGACGTAGCCGTTGTCGTCGAGCTGATAGCCCCAGCTCGACTTGTCGTACCTGCGCCTGGCCTCGTCGTAGCCGCTGAAGAAGCCGTTGTCGAACTTGAAGTCCGGCTTGGTCAGGAAGGTCGCGTCGGTGTTGAACTTGACGTAGTCGCGATGGATCTTGTCGTTGGTCAGCAGCCAGTTGATGACGCCGCCGAGGAAGGCGATGTCGCTGCCGTTGCGGATGGGCGCGTAGAGGTCAGCGACCGCCGAGGTGCGGTTGAAGCGCGGGTCGACCGAGATCAGCCGCGCCTTGCGCTTCTGCATCGCCTCGATCACCCATTTGAAGCCCACCGGGTGCGCTTCGGCGGCGTTGCCGCCCATCACCAGGATCAGATCGGCATTCTTGATGTCGTTCCACGAGTTGGTCATCGCTCCGCGACCGAATGTCGGGCCCAGACTGGACACCGTCGGTGCGTGTCAGACGCGTGCTTGGGTATCGATCCCCACCATGCCAAGGCTGCGCGCAACCTTGACCGAGAGATAGCTGGACTCGTTGGACGAGGAGCTGCACATCAGGAAGCTCGTCGTCGGCCAGCGGTTGACCGTGGTGCCGGCGCCGTTCTTCTCGACGAAGTTGGCGTCGCGATCGGCCTTCATGTGCTTGGCGATGCGCGTCAGCGCCTCGTCCCAGGAGATGCGCTTCCACTCCTTGGAGCCAGCCTCGCGGACCTCGGGGTACTTGACGCGCGTGGGCGCGTTGATCATGTCCATCACCCCGGCGCCCTTGGGGCACAGCGTGCCGCGGCTCACCGGATGCTCGGGATCGCCCTCGACGTGGATGACCCGCGAGCTGACGTTCTTCGCCTGGTCGCCCAGCGAGTAGATCAGCATCCCGCAGCTCACCGAGCAGTACGGGCAGGTACTGCGCGCCACGGTCGAACGGGCCAGCTTGTAGTGGCGTGTCTCGGCCAGCGCCGCGCTGGGCGAGAAGCCCATCGCGACCAGGCTGGAGCCGATGAGCCCTGCGCTGCTGACCCGGAAGAACTGCCTCCGGTCCATGTCCATCTGTGTTGCCTCCGGCCCGGCGTCCCGGGCAAAGGGTTGCCTTGGATGGCGGTCACGCCGCACGCGGGGGCAGGTCATGCCCTGCGCGCATCCTCGGACAAACAGGCAGGCTTGGGACTGGTGCTTTCGCGGTATGCCTTGCAGGACATAGGCCGGGGACGGCGCGCTGCGCCGGGCAGCGGCTCAGCCCTCGCCCGAAGCCACCACGCGCATCGCCGGGTTGGGCGGCAGCGGCTCGGCGTCGAAGCGCTCGAAGCCGGTGTAGCAGAGGAAGTGGCGGTTGGCGGCGCGGCCGAAGAGCGTCATGCCCAGCTTCGAGGCCAGCGCGTGGCCCATCTGCGTGACGCCGTTCCTCGAGGCGACGATGGGGATGCCCATGTGCGCGGCCTTCATCACCATCTCGCTGGTCAGCCGCCCCGTGGTGTAGAAGACTTTGTCGCCGCCGGCCACGTCGTGCAGCGCCATCCAGCCGGCGATGGTGTCGACGGCGTTGTGACGGCCGACGTCCTCGACGAAGGCCAGCAGCTCCGCACCGCGAAAGAGCGCGCAGCCGTGCACCGAACCGGCGCGGCGATGGATGCTGTCCTGCGCGCGGATCACCTCGAGCATCGTGCGCAGCGTCGACTGCCGGATGCGCGCCGCTTCGGGCGGCGGCAACTGCAGGCCCTCGAGGCGCGAGAGCAGCTCGCCGTAGACCGTGCCCTGGCCGCAGCCGGTGGTGACGACGCGATGCGCGGTGCGCGCCTCGATGTCGGTGACGCCCGCGCGCGTGGCGACGGCGGCCGCGCCGACCTCCCAGTCGACCTGGATCGAGGCCACGCCCTGCACGCCCTCGACCAGGCCCTGGTTGAGCAGATAGCCCAGCACCAGCAGTTCGGGCCGCGCGCCAAGCGTCATCAGCGTCACCAGCTCGCGACGGTCGACGTAGACGGTCAGCGGCCGCTCGAGCGGGATGAAGAGGCGCCGACGCTCGCCGTACTCGTCGAGGATCTCGATCTCGTGCAGCGGGTCGACGCTGGCCGTGGACAGGATGGGCGCCGGCATGGCCGCGGCAGCACCCGCGCCCACCGCTTCGGGTTCGGTCAGGCGCCAGGGATGGGGTTGCGAGGACATGCGTGGACGTGCGACAGCGGCGCGAGCGGATCAGCACCGAGTGTAGACAGCCGCCAAAGGCGCGTGCGCCCCGGTGTCTTGCGCCTGGCCCGCCGATGCAGCCCGCCGATGCGGTCCGTCCAGCCCGGCCCTCAAGCGTGCCTGCCGGCCGCCGATATCCCGCAAAGGCGTGTGGCCTTGCCGTGCCGCCTCGCGCCGCACGGACGACGTGCCTCGAACAGCAACGACAAACCGACCGCATGACTGCCTCCAACGCCCTGAGCCCTTCATCCGCTCCCACGACGACGGCCGAGCGCCGCGACGGCTTCTTCGACCACCATGGCCTCTGGGCGCCGGGCGTGCGCCTCTTTCGCCAGCTGAGCTTCGCGGCCAAGGCCTTCATCGTCTCGCTGGCGTTTGCCGTGCCGATGCTGGCGCTGCTGGGCTGGGCGCTGATCGAGCAGCACCAGCAGTCGATGCAGGACCGCATGGACGCGACGCGGCAGCACGTCGAGGTCGCCCACGGCCTGCTCGCCTGGGCACAGGGCCAGGAGGCGGCCGGCACGCTCACGCGCGCGCAGGCGCAGGCGCTGGCGCGGCAGGCGATCGCCGGCCTGCGCTACGACGGCCGCGAGTACTTCTGGATCAACGACATGCAGCCGCGCATGGTGCTGCACCCGATCAAGCCCGAGCTGATCGGCCAGGAACTCGGCGCGATGAAGGATCCGAACGGCCTGGCGCTGTTCCAGGCCTTCGTCGACACCGTGCGCGCGCAGGGCAAGGGCTTCGTCTCCTACCAGTGGCCGCGCCCGGGCAGCGACAAGCCGGTCGACAAGCTCTCCTACGTGCAGGGCTTCGAGCCCTGGGGCTGGATCATCGGCTCGGGCGTCTACGTCGATGACGTCACGCAGGCCACGGTGCACCGCGTCTGGGTTTCGGGCGGCATCGTGCTCGCCTCGATGCTCGGTGCGGCCTACCTGTTCCTGAGCTTCTACCGCGTGATGGACGGCGGCCTCAAGGAGACGCGCCGCCACCTGCGCGCGATGACCGACGGCGACCTCACCACCTCGCCCAGCCCCTGGGGCCGCGACGAGGCCGCGCAGCTCATGCTCGACCTGCGTGCGATGCAGGACGGCCTGCGCCACATGGTTCAGCAGGTCCGCCAGAGCAGCGGCGAGATCGAACACTCCTCGAGCGAGATCGCCAGCGGCGCGACCGACCTCTCGGGCCGCACCGAGCAGACCGCCTCCAACCTGCAGCAGACCGCTGCGTCGATGGAGGAGATCGCCGCCACCGTGAAGAACGGCGCCGCGCACATCGACGAGGCCTCGCAGGTGGCGCGGCGCAACGCCGAGCAGGCCGCCGACGGCGGGCGCGTGATGCAGCAGGTGGTGGCGACGATGGACGACATCCGCGCGTCGTCGGCCCGCATCGGCGAGATCATCGGCACCATCGACGGCATCGCCTTCCAGACCAACATCCTGGCGCTCAACGCCGCCGTCGAGGCGGCCCGCGCCGGCGAACAGGGGCGCGGCTTCGCGGTGGTGGCCGGCGAGGTGCGCAGCCTCGCCCAGCGCTCGGCCGAGGCGGCGCGCGAGATCAAGGGCCTGATCGGCACCAGCGTCGACCAGGTCGAGACCGGGACCGGCATAGTGCGCGAGGCCGGAGCGGCGATGCAGGCCATCGTCGAATCCTCGCACCGCGTCGACGCGCTGCTGGGGGAAGTCGCCAGCGGCGCGCGCGAGCAGAGCCTGGGCGTGGGCCAGGTCGGTGCCGCGGTGCAGGACCTGGACCGCATGACGCAGCAGAACGCCGCGCTGGTGGAGCAGACCGCCGCCGCCGCCACCGCGATGCGCGAACGGGCCGGCGCGCTGGTCGCCGAGGTCGGGCGCTTTCGCCTGCCGGCCGCAGCACCGACGGACCCCTTGGCGTCAATCCGCAGCGCAGCCGCGCCCGGGACGGACTTCGACTTTGCCAAGGCGATCGAGGCGCACCGTGCCTGGAAGGTCCGGCTGCGCCAGGCCATTGCCGAGCATCAGCAGCTCGACGCCCAGACGCTCTGCCGCGACGACCGCTGCCCGCTCGGCCAATGGCTGCACGGCGCGGGCGGCAAGCGCTTCGGCACCCGTCCGGGCTTCACCGAACTGCTGCAGACGCATGCCGGGTTCCACGAGGAAGCCGGCAGGATCGCGCGGCACATCAACGCAGGCCAGTACGACGACGCCTCGCGGATGATCGATTCGGGCTCGCGCTTCGCGCAGCTCTCCGGGCAGGTCGCAACGATGCTGACGCAGGCTGGGCGCGGCTTGTAGCGACGCCGCACGCGCGCAGAGGCCGGCTGCGCGCGTCGCCACGGTCCGATCGCAGCCGAACGCCGCCCTTACAGATCGGGCAGCGCCGAACCGATGTGCTGCTGCACCCGCGCGCCGTAGACGGAGCACCCGTCCAGCTCCCAGGGTGTGCCGCCGTGGCCGATCCTCGCGAGCCGGGCGTCGACGCCTCAGTGCCGCGGGAACACCAGCCCAAGGTCCTCGACGAAATCGGCGAGGCCGGCATCGTCCAGCTCGTCCAGCGTCTTCAGCATGTACGGCTGCAGGCGCCCGCGGCGGACCAGCGACCGCATCTGCGCCACCCCGTGGGCGAGCAAGTCTCCGAGGGTCTCGGCGTCGCCGACCAGCACCAGCGCAACATCGGGATCGAAACCGCCGCGATGCTCGCGCAGCGCCACGTGCACATCCTCGCCGTCGATGCGCCACACGAGCAGCGTGCCGCAGCCGCGGGCGAAGTCCTCGCGCAACAACACGCCGATGCCTGCCGAGGCGCTGGGCAAGGCTTCCCGCTCCAGCCAGGCGCGCCACGCCGCGCAGTGCAGAACGCCGTCCTTGGGCACCCTGTCGACCCCCTCCAATTCCCACGTCGCCGGGCAAGCGGTGCTCCGAACAGCGGCTTAAGCCTGCGACAAGCGCCCCCCGGAATGCCGCGCACCATCGGCATGGGCGCGCGTGCAGCCGCTTCCCGCGGCCTACTCGCGCGTGATGAACTGCAGCATGCGCAGCAGTTCCAGGCTGTGCTCGGTGTCGAAGCCGATGGTGTTCGCGTCGACGAGGCGCGCGCCCGGATAGAAGGCCTTGCGCCAGGCGTGGCGTGCGTCCTTGCAGACCACCTGCACCTCGAGGCGCGGCGGCAGCGCGGCGGGGGCCGCGCGCTGCGGCGCGCGCAGGCAGCGCTCGACCTCGCTGCGGATGCGCTCGCGCATCACCGCCGGGTGTTCGGCGAGCGTGGCCGCGCCCATGCCGCGGGAGACGGCCACCGTCGCGATGCGCGCATCGACCGCCTGCACCGTCTCGCACAGCGCGGCATCGCCGCTCACGAAGACGACGGGCACGCCTTCGAGCGCCGCGGCCCAGGCGTAGAGCTGGAACTCCGACACCCATTGCCCGTTGACGCGCACGCCCATCAGCCTCGAGGAGCTGAGCGTGTGCGCCAGCGGGTTGCCGCCGCACCAGGCGCCCGAGTGCCAGCCGACGAAGAGCGCGGCGGCAAAGCTCGCGTCCAGGCCCTGCACCATGCCGTAGGGATGGCCGCTCCAGCTGCGCAGCAGCCGCGCCTGCCGCGGCAGGCGCTCGGCGAGCAGGTTGCGCCCGGTCCAGTGCGCGTCCTTCACGAGGATCTCGCTTGCGCCGGCGGCCAGCGCGCCCTCGCAGGCGGCGACGACCTCCGCCGTCATGCGCTCGCGGAACTCGGCGTAGTCGGGATGCGTGGGATCGGCCTCCGGCCAATCGGTGATGCCGGTGACGCCTTCGATGTCCGCGCTGATGAAGATCTTCATGGGGCGGCAGTGTAGTCATGGCGCAGGGTCCAGGCGATTGCCGCATACTCCCCGCTCCCCTGCCCTGTCCTACGGAGATTGGCCATGAACGCGCATGAGCAATGGACGCTGAACCCGCCGCGCACCGATGCCGCCTGGCTCGAGGCGCATTGGATGCCCTTCACCGGCAACCGCGAGTTCAAGGCCAATCCGCGGCTCATCGTCGGCGGCCAGGGCGCTTACTACACGACGCACGACGGCCGCCGCCTCTTCGACGGCCTCTCGGGCCTGTGGTGCTCGGGCCTGGGCCACGGCCGGCGCGAGATCGCCGAGGCGATCGGCCGCCAGGCCGCCACGCTGGACTACTCGCCGGCCTTCCAGTTCGGGCATCCGCTGTCCTTCGAGCTCGCCAACCGCATCGTCGAGCGCATGCCCGCGGGGCTCAACCGCGTGTTCTTCACGAGTTCGGGCTCGGAAGCGGCCGACACCTCGCTGAAGATCGCCCGCGCCTACTGGCGCGCGCGCGGCCAGGCCGGAAAGACGCGGCTGATCGGCCGCGCCAAGGGCTACCACGGCGTCAACTTCGGCGGCGTCTCGGTGGGCGGCATGGTCGGCAACCGCAAGACCTTCGGCCAGGGCATCGAGGCCGACCACCTGCCGCACACGCAGCCGCCCGCAGGCAGCTTTCACCGCGGCATGCCGCCGGCAGACGGGCCGCATGGCGCGGCGCTGGCCGACGAGCTGACCGAGCTCATCAACCTGCACGACGCATCGACCATCGCCGCGGTCATCGTCGAGCCCTTCAGCGGCTCGGCCGGCGTCGTCATCCCGCCGCAGGGCTACCTGCAGCGCCTGCGCGAGATCTGCACCAAGCACGACATCCTGCTGATCTTCGACGAGGTCATCACCGGCTTTGGCCGCGCCGGCGGCTGGACGGGTGCCGAGGTGTTCGGCGTCACGCCCGACCTGCTCAATTTCGCCAAGCAGATCAGCAACGGCGCGCAACCGCTGGGCGGCGTGGTGGTGCGCCAGGACATCCACGACACCTTCATCGCCCAGGGCGGGCCCGAGTACATGCTCGAGTTCCCGCACGGCTACACCTACTCCGCGCACCCGGTGGCGTGTGCTGCGGGCATCGAGGCGCTGAAGCTGCTGGAAAGCGACGACGCGATCGCGCGCGTGCGCGAACTCGCGCCGCCCTTCGAGGCCGCGGTGCACGGCCTCGCGGGCACCAGGCACGTCGCCGACATCCGCAACTTCGGCCTGGCCGCGGGCTTCACCATCGCGTCGCTGCCCGGCGAGCCGGCACGGCGCCCGTACGAGGTCGCGATGGCGATGTTCCGCAAGGGCTTCTACGTGCGCTACGGCGGCGACACCATCCAGCTCGCGCCGCCCTTCATCAGCACGCGCGCGGAACTCGACAGCCTCGTCTCGGCGCTGGGCGAGACGCTCGAAGAGACCGCCTGAGAGGCCATCTGAAGGGCCACCCGAGAAGCCGCACGGGCGTGCCCGTGCCGCAGCTCACGCCCGATCGGGTCTGCCCCTGAAGCCAAGGGTCACGGCTCGAGGCCGAGGCCAGCAGCGGAATCCTGCAGGCGCAGCCCCTCGACGCGCGCCTCGGCCAGCAAGTGGCTCCAGTCGTCCGGTGGATGACCGCTGTCGAGCATCTTGCGGAACACCCGGTAGGCATCGTCGCTGCTCTCGTAGGCGCGTTTGCTGTCCTCTTCGTTGACCCACGCAAGCACGATCACCCTGCTGGGCGCGTGATAGCGGAAGAAGAGCCGGTACTGCTGGAAGAACTTGGCTCGCAACCAGTGCCTGCGCTCCCCGCCCAAGCTGCTGCCCTGGCGGTACTCCGGTCGGGTCGGGTCTTGCGGGATGAGGTCGAAGGCGAGCCTGATGATCGCCGCCAGCCGCTTGCTGGCGTTCTTCTTCACGTATCCGGCAGGGTCCTTCTGCTTGAAGGACTCGACCTGCCGCTCGAGCGTCTCGATCTGCGCGAGGAACAGCGGGTGCGCGAAAACCGTCCAGCCGTGGATGACCAGGGGAACGATCCTGCCTGCGCTCATTCATCCGCTCATTCATCGTCTGCCGACAGCGCAGCATCGAAATCGACCTCGATGCCACCGACCAGCGACTGGAGTCGCTGGACAAGCTTCGCATCCACGGCCTGCAGGCGCTCGGGATGGCTTGCCAGGTCGCGGGCCAGAAAGCCCAGGAACTCGCCGAGCACCGGGTCGTCGACTTCGGCCGCCTCGACGCGCCTGAGCACGACTTCACCGCTGAGGCGAATCGTGTACTGGATCCTGTCGCGCTTGCCGAGCTTCAGGGCGCGACGCACGATTTCCGGCACCGTGGTCTGGTAGCGGTCGGTCAAGGTCGATTCAACGTCCAGGGTGGCGGGCATGACGCACTCCGGTCGGGAAGAGAGAGGATGTCGTATGGTAATGCAATTGCATTACCAACAACCATTGCCGCTCGGTCTGAAGCTCCGGCACGCAGGGTCACCGACTCAGCAGTTCCACCAGCACCTGCGCCGCGTGCTCGCACTGCGCGCGGCTCACGTCCAGGTGCGTCACCGCGCGCACGGTGCGCGGGCCGAAGGCGCTGATCAGCACGCCTTGGGCTCGCGCGCGCTTCACCACCGTGGCCGCGTCGGGCAGGGTCGGCGGCAGCTGGAAGATGACGATGTTGCTCTGCACCGTCGAGAGATCCAGCGTGACCGGCGTGGCGGCGGCAAGCCGCTCGGCCAGCAGGCGCGCGTGGGCGTGGTCGTCGGCCAGGCGTGCGAGATGATGGTCCAGGCCATGCAGCGCGGCGGCCGAGAAGATGCCGTTCTGGCGCATCGCACCGCCGAGCCGGCGCCGGTGACGGTCGGCTGAGGCAATCAGCTCCCTGCGTCCGGCGAGCACCGAACCGCCCGGCGCGCCCAGGCCCTTGCTGAAGGCCACGGAGACGAGGTCGAAGGGCGCAGCCATCTCGTGCAGCGCCACACCGCTGGCCACATGGGCATTCCACAGCCGTGCGCCGTCGAGGAAGGTCGAAAGGCCCTGCGCCTTTGCCGTTGCGCAGAGATCGACGACCAGCGGCTGCGGCACGACGATGCCGCCGGCGCGGTTGTGCGTGTTCTCGATCTCGAGCAGGGTCGTGCGCGGGAACACCGGCAGCCCGGAGGGCTTGATCGCCGCCTCCAGCTCGTCGACGCCAAAGACGCCGCCCTGCCCGATCTCGACGATCTGCACGCCTGCGTTCGCCGCGGCACCGCCGACCTCGTGCCAGGCGGCGTGGCTCTCGCGCGAGGCGATGACCTCGTCGCCGCGCTGCGTGAGCACCAGCAGCGCGACCTGGTTGCCCATGGTGCCGCTGGGCAGCCACAGCGCCGCCTCCTTGCCCAGCAGCTCGGCCACGCGCGCCTGCAGGCGGTTGGTGCTCGGGTCCTCGCCGTACTGGTCGTCGCCGACCGGGGCTGCGGCCATCGCGGCGCGCATCGCGTCGCTCGGGCGCGTGACGGTGTCCGAGCGCAGGTCGATCGGGGTCGCGGCACTGTTCATGGGGTTCTCTCGATGTTGGACTTCGTTCGGAAGGCGTCGCTCAGGCCACCGACGCGAGCAGCTGCCCGCCGCCGAAGCTGCCGGTGGCCGGCGCCTTGCCGCCCGCGCTCACGCGCACCGCGCAGTACTTGAGCTCGGGAATCTTGCCCATCGGATCGAGCTTCGGGTTGGTGAGCTTGTTCACCGCTGCCTCGTACCAGCAGAACGCGACGAACACCGCGCCCGTCGGCGTGCCTTCGTCGGCGCGGGCGTACAGGCTGACCTGCCCTCGCCGCGAGGCGATCGTCACGAGCCCGCCGCCCGCCACACCTAGGCGCTCGAGTTCGCTCGGATGCAGCCAGGCCACCGGGTCGGGTTCGATCGCATCGAGCACGCCCGAGCGCCGCGTCATGCTGCCGGTGTGCCAGTGCTCGAGCTGGCGGCCGGTGATCAGCACCATCGGAT
>CAUJJO010000195.1 GCA_963205125.1 Pseudomonadota bacterium
GGCTGCCAGGCGGCACTCACAGCCGCACCAGCACCGACTGCAGTTCCTTGTACCAGGGGTCGTCCAGCAGCAGGAAGAAAGGCGTGTGCGTGTCGGCCCGCGCGAGTTCGACGCCGTAGGGCCGCTCGCGTGCGCTGACGACGCGGCCGACGTCGAGCTCACCCTGCTGCACCGCGCGCTCGGGCATGTGCAGCACCAGCTCGCCGCGCGCGCCGGTGCCTGGAACCGCCTGCAGCGTGACCTCCTGCAGTTCGGGCGCCACCTGCGCCATGTGGGTGACGCGGTAGTCGCCTTGCGCGACCGGCTTGCCCGAGGAGCTGTCGCTCGAGCGCTTGAGCGAGTTGGTGATCGAACGCGCGGAGAGCTCGACGCTGTCGGAGGCGGCCGACGAGGTCGCCACCGTCGCCCTGGCCGGCAGGGCTGCGGCGATCGCCAGGGCAAGCGCGGCGGCGAAGGTGGAGCTGAGGATGGCGGCTGGGCGTCGGGCGGTAGGCATCGGCATTCTCGAAGGAGGGGGGACGGTCGGGGCGGGGGGCAAGGCGGACGGGCAAGGCAGGCCAAGGCCTCAGATCATGCCGCCGTTGATCGAGATGATCTGCCCGGTGATGTAGGCGGCCTCGGGCCCGCAGAGGAAGGCCACGAGGGCGGCCACTTCCTCGGGCCGGCCGGCGCGCTGCACGGGGACGAGGCGCTTGATCGTATCGACGTCGAAGGCCGCGGCCATCGGCGACTCGATGATGCCCGGCGCGACGGCGTTGACGGTGACGCCGCGGCTGGCGAGTTCGAGCGCCAGCGCCTTGGTCGCGCTGTGCAGCGCGCCCTTGGCGGCGGCGTAGTTGACCTGGCCGCGGTTGCCGGCCACCGCCGCCACCGACGAGATGCTGACGATGCGCCCCCAGCGCGTGCGCAGCATGGGCAGCACCAGCGGCTGCGTGACGCGGAAGAAGCCGTTCAGCGAGACGTCGATGACGCGGTGCCACTGCTCGGGCCGCATGCCGGGGAAGACGGCGTCGTCGTGGATGCCGGCGTTGTTGACGACGATCTGCACCGGCCCGCCCTCCAGCATCGCCGCCGTGCCTTGCGCCACCGCGTCGTCGTCGGTGAGGTCGAAGCACACCGCCGCGGCGCTGCCGCCCGCGCCGCGGATCGCCTCGGCCAGCGCCTGCACCGCGTCGGGGCGCGAGCTCGCGTGCAGCAGCAGCTGCGCGCCGCAGGCCGCCAGCCTTGTCGCGATGGCGCTGCCGATGGCGCCGCTGGCGCCGGTCACCAGCGCACGCTTGCCGTGCAGGGGACCTTGCAGCGGGGCGCTCATGCCGGCAGCGCGGTGTCCAGCACCACGGTGACGCGGCCCTCGACGAGCGGCTGCCCCGCCTCTTCGCGCACCGCGAAGCGGTAGGCCACCTGGCGCTCGTTGCCGGCCAGGTTCTCGGCCTCGACGAGCAGCTCGCCCGCCACCTCGTCCAGCCGCGGCACGTGCAGCCTCACGTCGCGCGCGCTGGCGATGTAGCCGGGGCGGCCGATGACGCCTTCGCGCAGGTTGAGCGCGCCGTGCAGCGCCATCGCCTGCGCGGCGTACTCGATGGCCGCGGCCGACCGCAGCACGCCTTCGCAGGCCAGCGGATGGTCGGCATCACGATGGCTGCGCGTGCGGCAGCGGATGCGCGCCGGGCTGCACTCCAGCACCGACTGCAGCAGGCACATGCGGCCCTGGTGCGGGATCAGCCGCGCGATCGCGGCGGGCGTGGTGGGCAGGATCTTCATCGTCCTTCTTCCTCGGCGGCGGCGTCAGCGTTGACGGCGACGGCCAGCGCCTGCTGCGGCAGGCCCTCGACGATCAGTTGCGCCGCGGCGGTGCCTGCCAGCGCCTGCAGCAAGGGCAGCGCGCGCGCAGCCGGGATCTGCGTGCGCAGGGCTTCGAGGCCGGCGTCGGCGCAAGGCGTGGCAGGCGCGTCGCCGGCCAGCGCGAGCGCCAGCCTGCGCCCGCCCTGCGGCACCAGCACGAGAGCGGTGGCGAAGCTGTCGGGAAGCGGGCGCTTGCCGTGCAGCGGCTCGGGGTAGGGCACGTCGCAGGCCACGAGCAGCACCGGCGCCTGGCCATGCACGCACTGCACCGCGGCTTCGAGCAGGCCGGCGGCAAAGCTCGCGTCGAAGGCGCCGAGGCTGGTCGACGCCGTCATCGCGTGGGTGGCGATGTGCCAGATGCCCGCGGTGACGTTGTGCACCGAGTTCGTGAAGCGCGTCGGCGAGACGACGCGCTCGGCCTGGGCGAGCGCCTCGCACATGGCGTGGCAGTTCGCCGGGTCGCCGGTCGACGAGCTGAAGACGGTGGCCAGCGCCGTCGGCGCCAGGCCCGCGGCCTGGCAGGCGGCGTCGGCGACCGCGACCGAGGCCTTGACGACGTTGCCTGCGCGGCGGCGCTCGGTGGCCGGCAGCAGCGCGGGCGCGGGCACGACGGTGGCCGCACGCTGCCAACGCGACGGCTCGCGCAGCAGGGGCGCGGCACTGGCCCAGTCGGGCAGGCCGGGGCCGAGGAGGGCGATGCCTTGCACGCCGAAGGACAGGCTAGCGCTCACCGGACGACCCTCCGCGCTGCGCGCTGCGGGATGAGCGCTTGGGCGCGGCCCGGCGCGCTCACTTGGCTACCCTCCGCGCTGCGCGCTGCGGGATGAGCGCTTGGGAGCGGCCCGGCGCGCTCATGCCGCGGCTCCAAAGATCAGGCAGCAGTTGCTGCCGCCGAAGCCGAAGCTGTTGCTGGCCACGCGCTGCAGCGGCGCGTGCAGCGGCTGCAGCAGGTAGTGCACGGGCAGGGACGGGTCGAGTTGCTGCACGTTCAGCCCGGCGGGCGCCAGGCCCTGCTGCAGCGCGAGCATGGCGATCGCCGCCTCGACCGCGCCGGCAGCCCCCAGCGTGTGGCCGGTGTGGCCCTTGCTGCTGCTGCAGGGCGTGGCGGC
>CAUJJO010000196.1 GCA_963205125.1 Pseudomonadota bacterium
CTGCGCCAGACCGGCAGCGGCTTCCTGCTCGGCTGGGTCTTCTACCTGCCGCTGGCGCTGCTGGGCGTGCCGCCGCTGGTCTTCGGCAGCGTCGCGCTGATCGATCTGCTCTACCAGTTCTGGGTGCACACGCAGCAGGTCGGGCGCCTGGGCTGGTTCGACCGCTGGTTCTGCAGCCCGAGCAACCACCGCGCGCACCACGCGGTCAACGACCGCTACCTCGACCGCAACTACGGCGGCATCCTGATCGTCTGGGACCGGCTCTTCGGCACCTTCGTCGAAGAGGACGACGCCGACCCCTGCGTCTACGGCACGCGCAGCCCGCTGCGGAGCTGGGACCCGATCGCCGCCAACCTGCAGGTCTATCGCGAGCTGCTGCAGGCGAGCCGCGCCGCGCGCCGCTGGCGCGACAAGCTGCGCGTGTGGATCGCGCCGCCGGGCTGGCGGCCGGCCGACGTGGCCGCGCGCGATCGCAAGCCGGCCTTCGACCTGGCGCGCCTTGCGCGCTACGACCCGCCGCAGCAGCCGGCGCGGCTGGCCGCGGCGGCGCTGCTCTTCGTCGCCGCGCTGGCCGCCACCAGCGTGCTGCTGTGGAACGCGCAGCGCTGGCCGCTCGTGCTTTCGCTGGCCGTGGGACTCGGGGTGCTCGCGCTGCTCGTCGCGGTGGCGCGGCTCACGACGCCGCCGCCCGCGGCTATGCTTGCCGCGCGATGACCGTCCCCGCCCTCGAACTCGCCGACGTCTCCTGCACCTTCGTCAGCCGCGATGCGCCGGGGCAGCGCTACACGGCAGTGGCCGGCGTCAGCCTGAGCCTGCAGCCCGGCGAGTTCGTCTCCGTCGTCGGCCCCACCGGCTGCGGCAAGAGCACGCTCTTGAACATGGCTGCGGGCCTGCTGGCGCCAAGCAGCGGGCAGGTGCGGGTGTTCGGGCAGCCGCTGGCCGGCCTCAACGCGCGCGCGGGCTACATGTTCCAGGCCGAGAGCCTGATGCGCGGGCGCACGGCGCTGGCCAACGTGGCGGCAGGGCTCGAGTTCCGCGGCGTGGCCGATGCGCGCGAGCAGGCGCAGGACTGGCTGCGGCGCGTGGGTCTGGCGGCCTTCGCCGACCGCTACCCGCACCAGCTCTCGGGCGGCATGCGCAAGCGCACGAGCCTGGCGCAGACGCTGGCGATCGACCCCGACATCATCCTGATGGACGAGCCCTTCAGCGCGCTGGACGTGCAGACGCGGCAGCTGATGGAGAACGAGGTGCTCGAGCTCTGGGCCCGCCGCCGCAAGGCGGTGCTCTTCATCACCCACGACCTCGACGAGGCGATCGCGATGAGCGACCGCGTCGTCGTGCTCTCGGCCGGGCCGGCCTCGCACCCGATCGGCGAGTTCGCGATCGACCTGCCGCGCCCGCGCGACGTCGCCGAGGTGCGCATGACGCCGCGCTTCGTCGAGCTGCACCACGCGATCTGGTCGGTGCTGCGCGACGAGGTGCTGCAGGGCTACGCGCAGCAGCTGGGGCGCGCATGAAGCACCTGCGGCTCTACCAGCTCGCGCTGCTCGTTGCGGTGCTCGCCTTCTGGTACCTGATGACGACGCCGGGGCTGATCCCGCCCTTCATGTTCGAGAACGACCGCCAGGCGGCCTTCTTCTTCGGCGAGCCGCTGGTCGTTGCACAGCGCATCGGGCGCTGGTTCTTCGTCGAGGCCGACATCTACCGGCACCTGTGGGTGACGCTGGTCGAGACGCTGCTGGCGTTCGCGCTCGGCGCGGGCCTGGGCCTGGCCTGCGGGCTGTGGCTTGCGCTCTCGCCGCTGGCCAGCGCCATCCTCGAGCCCTACATCAAGGCGCTGAACTCGATGCCGCGCATCATCCTCGCGCCGATCTTCGCGGTGTGGTTTGGCCTGGGCATCGGCTCCAAGGTCGCGCTCGGCGTGACCCTGGTCTTCTTCATCGTCTTCTTCAACGTCTACCAGGGCGTCAAGGAAGTGAGCCCGGTGGTGCTGGCCAATGCGCGCATGCTGGGTGCAGGCCCGCGGCAGCTGCTGCGCCACGTCTACCTGCCGAGTGCCACGAGCTGGGTCTTCAGCAGCCTGCACACCAGCGTGGGACTGGCCTTCGTCGGCGCGGTCGTCGGCGAGTACCTGGGCTCGAGCCAGGGCGTGGGCTACCTGATCCTGCAGGCCGAGGGCGCCTTCGACATCAACACCGTGATGGCCGGCATCGTCGTGCTGACCGCGTTCGCGCTGGTGCTGGACGCGCTCGTCGGCCGCATCGAGCGCCGGCTGATGAAGTGGCAGCCGCGCAGCGGGGAGACGGAGAAGCTGTGAGGCGGTGGCTGCGCGCGCCGCCCCGGGGCGCCGCGTGGCATTGTGCGCGCGCCTTCGGGGGGCGCGGCCGGAGTGCGCGTGCTTCATGCAAAACTCGCGCCCTGTGTTCCGGCGCATCGTCCGGACGGGAGAGGGCATGTCCTACCAGTGGGGCCCGCAGGGCCCTGCGTTCGAGGTCCAGGGGATCTACCGCAGCGAGAACCTCGCGCTGTTGGCGCGTGCCGGGCTGCTGGGCCTCACGGCCATGCTGGTGCTGGTGCTGGCGCTGGCCGACCTGAACCTGCCGAGCTGGATGCCGACCAAGCTGCTGCGCCTGCCGCAGGACGGGCAGGCGCTGCACGTCGCACTGGGCCTGCTGTTGCTGGCGTTGGCGACGATCGACGTGCTGCGCGCCCTGCGCCAGCGCGGCCTGCGCCTGCTGCCCGGGCAGCCGGGGCCGCTGGTGACGGCGCTGCGCTCGGTCAACACGCCCAACCCCGAGGCCGCGCCGCTGGCCGCCGCGCTGGAAGGGGGGCCGCCGCCGCTGCCGCCACAGGGCATCGCCGAGTGGGCGTGGCTGCTGCGCGGGCGCGCTGCGCTGGCCGCAGCGCCGCTTGGCCTGCAGGCCTGGATCGGGCAGCGCATCGCCCATCTGGGCTGGATCATTGGCCTGGCGCTGGCCCTGCTGCTGGCGCGCGTGCTGCTCGGGCCGGCCGGGGCGACGGTGATGGCGGCGCTCTGCGTGGTGCTTGCCGCCGTCGTGCTCTTGCGCGCGCGCCTGCCCGGCCGCAGCACGCCGGGGCCGCGTGTGATCGCGCTGCAGCTGGCGCTGACCCTGATCGTCGGCATGGCCGGCGCCTTCGCGCCGCAGGCGCTCACCGAACGGCTGGCGGCGGTCGGCCTGGTCGAGGGGGCGGCGCTGATGCTCGCGGCGCTGCTGCTCACCGAACTGGTCGCGCTGGCCGCGGGCCTGGTCGTCGCCGACCGGCCGCCGACGCGCAGCCCGACGCCCGCGCCCTGCACGGTCGAGATCGACGCCGACGTCGACAGCGTGCAGCAGGAGGTCGAGCGCGAGCTGCACCGCTACTGGAGCGAGGGCGTGCCCAACCGCCGCTACCTGTGGCAGAGCAACCAGGCCGACTGGCGCGGCAGCGGCGCGCGCTTCGACGCCTCGTCGCTGGAGGAATCGCAGCCCCTGCTGGCGGCCGCGCCGGCTGCGGCCGGCCACGGCGGCGCGCGGCGGCCCTGGCTGCTCGTGCTGCTGGCGCTCGGGCTTGGCTTCACGCTCGTCGGCGGCCTGCTCTGGGGCGTGGTCGTGTGGCAGCAGTTGCAGCGGGCGACGCAAGCCTGGCGCCTGGGCAGCGCCGCGGTGCTGTTCTTCTTTGCCGGCGGCTACGCGCTGCGCGTGGCCCATCTGCTGTGGAGCCGGCTCGAGGCGCAGTCGCTGCTGCTGACGCTGGCCTGCAGCGCCACGGCGACCTCGACCGTGCGGCTGCGCTGGACGGTCACGCGTGCGCGTTCGGCCTTCTACGCCGCGGCCGACCAGGGCGTCGGCAGCCGCGTGCTGCTGGAGCTCACGAGCGACGAGACCGCGGCGCGCCGCAGCGCGCAGCAGATCAAGCGCTACGCCGAGAAGATCAACGCCGCCGAGGCGCAGGAAGGCAGCCCGGCGGCGGCCACGCCGCGGCCACAGCGGGCGGCGCCGCCGACACCCGCCACGCCGCTGCCCCGCGCGCCGACGCCCGGACCGGGGCCGGGGCGGCGCTTCTGCGTCGACTGCGGCGAATCGATGGCGCAGAGCGCCCGCTTCTGCCCGCGCTGCGGCGAGCGCCAGCGCAACGCCTAGGGCAGCGCCGGCCGCCGGCCGCTGGCCGTCAGCTGATGACGCTTGCGCCGCCGTGCGGCGCATGGCCCTGCAGCGATGCGCAGGACGCACTTGTCGCACACTGCGGCGATGCTGCAGACCCGGCCGATCGATCCTCGGGGCATCGCGCAGGCTCCTGGCGCCGAGCGCGGCGCGGGCGTCGCCTCGCCCTTCGCCTTCGACAACAGCTTCGCGCGCGAGCTCGAGGGCCTCTACGTGCCCTGGGCACCGACGCCGGCGCCCGCGCCGCGCCTGCGCCTGCTGAACGCCGCGCTGGCCGAGGAGCTCGGGCTGGACGTGGCCGCGCTGCAAGGCGAGGCCGGCGCCGCGATCTTCAGCGGCACGCGCCTCCCCGCAGGGGCCGCGCCGCTGGCGCAGGCCTACGCCGGGCACCAGTTCGGCGGCTTCAGCCCGCAGCTGGGCGATGGCCGCGCGCTGCTGCTGGGCGAGGTGATCGACCGCTTCGGTCAGCGCCGCGACATCGCCTTCAAGGGCTCGGGCCGCACGCCGTTCGCGCGTGGCGGCGACGGCCTGGCGGCCCTCGGGCCGGTGCTGCGCGAGTACCTGATGGGCGAGGCCATGCACGCGCTGGGCGTGCCGAGCACGCGCGCGCTGGCGGTGGCGACCACCGGCGCGCCGGTTTACCGCGAACGCGAACTCCCGGGCGCCGTGCTCACGCGCGTGGCGGCCAGTCACCTGCGCGTGGGCAGCTTCGAGTTCTTCGCCGCGCGCGGGCAGAAGGAGGAGCTGCGGCGCCTGGCCGAGTACGCCATCGCGCGCCACGACGCCGAACTCGCCGGCCGCGACGAGCGCTTCCTCGGCCTGCTGCAGGCGGTGGCGCGGCGCCAGGCGCGGCTGCTCGCGCTGTGGATGAACCTCGGCTTCATCCACGGCGTCATGAACACCGACAACATGACGGTGAGCGGTGAGACCATCGACTACGGCCCCTGCGCCTTCCTCGAAGCCTACGACCCGGCCACCGTCTTCAGCTCGATCGACCACGGCGGGCGCTACGCCTTCGGCAATCAGCCGGGCATCGCGCGCTGGAACCTCGCGCGGCTGGCCGAAGCGCTGCTGCCGCTGCTGGCCGACGAGGCGCAGGCGGCGCTGGCGCTCGCGCGGCCGGTGATCGACGCCTTCCCGGCCTGGTTTGACGAGGCCTGGCGCGCAGGCCAGCGTGCCAAGCTGGGCCTCGTGCGCGCGCAGCCGGACGATGCCGCGCTCGCCGACGACTGGCTCGCGCTGCTGCAGGCGCAGCAGATCGACTTCACGCTCGCCTGGCGGGCACTGGCCGAGGCCGCGGCGGCCGACGCGGCGAGTGAAGTCACGGGCGAAGCGGCGGACGATGCGCAGGGCGCGCCCGCGCCGCTGCAGGCCCTCTTCGCCGACCGCGCGCCGCTGCAGGCCTGGCTCGCGCGCTGGCGGGCCAGGCTCGCGCAGGAGGACGCCAGCCCGCCGGTGCGCGCGGCGGCGATGCGTCGCGCCAGCCCCTGGATCATCCCGCGCAACCACCGCGTCGAGGAGGCGCTGGCCGCCGCGGTGGACGAGGATGACCTGCGCCCCTTCGAGCGCCTGCTGGCTGCGCTGCTGCGACCATGGGACGTGCAGCCCGAACACGCGGCGCTTGCCGAGCCGGCGCCGCCGGAGGTGACGGCGCGCTACCAGACTTTCTGCGGTACTTGAGCGGCGGGCGCGGCCGGAGTTCCGCCAGCGCAGCGACCCGCAGCGACCCGCTGCGACCCGCAGCAGCGCGCGCTGCGCTACGCTACGCCCATGCGCACCGGGGACGACGCCGAACCCGCCCCGACCCCGCGGCCCGGCGGGCCGCAGGCGGGCGACGCGCAACTGCGCGCGATGCTCGATGGCCACCCGAGCTGGGTCTGCGGCGTCGACGAGCAGATGCGCTACGTCTTCGTCAACGCCAACTTCTGCCGGCTGCTGAACCGGCCCGCGGCCGAAATCCTCGGTCGCACCGCCGACGAGCTGCTGGGCGAGGAGGGCAGCGCGGCGCGCTGGGACGTCTTGCGGCGCACGCTGGCCGGCGAGCCCGAGCTGCGCGTCGAGCGCGCCTACGTCGACGGCCGGGGCCGCGATCGCGTCTCGTGGATCAGCTACCACGGCGTCGAACACGGCACGCCGCCGCGTCGCTACGCCTACGCCTTCGGCTTCGACATCACCGAGCTGCGCCAGGCGCAGCAGCGCGTGAGCGCGGTGACGCAAGGCGTGGGCGTCGGGCTGTGGGAGTACTCGCGGGGCAGCGGCAGCTTCGAGTGCAACGACGTGCTGCTCGCCTTGGTCGGCCACGAGCCGGCGGACCTGCCCCAGGATCACCGCCGCTGGTTGAGTGCGCGGATCGACCCGCGCGACCGCGAGCGCTACATGGGCCGCCTCGCGGGCTTGCAGCAGGGCGCGGTTGACGCAGCCACCGGCCTGTTTCGCGCGCTGCACCGGGACGGCCGCACGGTCTGGTTCGAGGAGCGGCTTCGCGTGCTCGCGCGCGACGCGCAGGGGCAGCCGCTGCGCGTGGCCGGCGTGGTGCAGGACATCAGCGCCCTCAAGGCGCGCGAGGAGGAGCTGGAGCAGCTCAACCGCGAGCTCGAGTCGCGCATCGCGCAGCGCACGCAGGCGCTGGCCGAGGCCAAGCAGGAGGCCGAGCGCGCCAACGCCGCCAAGAGCGAGTTCCTCTCGCACATGAGCCACGAGCTGCGCACGCCGCTGAATGCCGTGCTCGGTTTCGCGCAGTTGCTGCAGCTCGGCGGGCTCGCCGGGGAAGCTGCCGGGCATGTGCGGCAGATCATGCATGCCGGCCAGCAGTTGCTGACGCTGATCGACGGCGTCCTCGACCTCGCCGCGGTCGAGGCCGGCCGCATCGTGCTGCACCCCGAAGCGGTCGACCTCGCGGCGCTGGTGGACGAGTGCTGCCGCCTGCTCCAGCCGGTGGCGCAGGCCGCCGAGGTCGACCTGCAGGCACGGGAGCTTCCGGCCGACGCCCGCGTGCACGCCGATTGCGCGCGCCTGCGCCAGGTCGTGCTGAACCTGCTGTCCAACGCGATCAAGTACAACGCGGCGCGGCCCGGCTGCGTGCGCATCGCGATCGAGCGCGTCGAGACGCTGCCCGGTGCCGGCACGCCCGGGGCTCCGGGCGCCTGGCGGCTGCAGGTCGCCGACACCGGCCGCGGCATGGACGCAGAGCAGCTGGCCCGGCTCTTCGAGCCTTACGATCGCCTGGGGGCGGAGCGCTCGGCCGTCCAGGGCAGCGGCCTTGGCCTGACGATCACGCGCAGCCTGGTCGAGCGCATGGGCGGCACGATCGAGGCGTCGAGCACGCCCGGGCTTGGCAGCACCTTCCGCGTGCAACTGCCGGCCGCCGCAGGCGGCGCGCCGCTCAGTCCGCCCGCACCTGCTCGCGCAGGGTGAAGACGACGCGGTTCAGCTCGGCGCGCGCCAGCACGGCGGCGGTCACCCCGTCGTCCTCCGAGCCCCGCTCGAACCAGTCCGCCGCGATGCGCAGCGTGGCCGCAAGCTGCAGCGCGCCCAGGTTCTCGGACGAGGCCGCGAAGGCGAGCAGCGCCGCGCGCGCCGCGGCGAAGTCGCCGGCATAGGCGCCCTGCAGCGCCTGCAGCAGGGCCGCCCGGCCTTCCTGCTCGAACGCGAGGGCAAGCCCCGCCGCGGCGTGCAGCGCCGTCGGCGCGCCCGCGCGGTGCAGCGCCGCCAGCCGCTCCTCGAGGCTGTGCCGGTCGACCGTGTAGCGGCTGCGCTGCAGGTGCTGGCGCAGCAGCATTGCGCGGCCAAGCACGATGCGCATGCGCTCGACCCGGACCGGCTTGGCGAGGTAGGCGGCAAAGCCGTCGGCCAGCGCCTGCGCGCGATCGTCCGGCGTGACGCGGCCGCTGACGGCAATCACCGGCACGCCGGGTGCGCGCGTCGAATACTCGTGCGAGCGGATCAGCGTGAGCGCCTGGCGGCCGTCGAGGTCGGGCATGCGCAGGTCCAGGCAGACGAGGTCGACGTCGCCGGCCAGCATCGCCGGCAGCGCCTGCGCCGCCGCGGTGAAGGCGCCGACCTCGCAGCCCAGGTGCTCGAGCAGCCGGGCCAGCACCGTGGCCGATGCCGCCTCGTCGTCGACGACGATGACCCTGGGCTTCATGCGCCCACCCGATGCCCGGCCCGAAGTCGGGCACCCGGCAGGCCTGCTATCCTGATCGACGTGTGACAGTCGAGCGGCGGCAGGCCGCCAGCGCTTGCAGCGGCGCGGCTGCTCACGGCGCCAGGGGATGACACGCGATGATCGAACCCGCGAACAGAGCCCGCTCGACGAGGACGCCCAAGCCCACCGGGGCGAACCGGGCCGGCGCCGCGCCTGCACCCGAATCTGCCGACCAAGCTGCCGCCGAACCGACGACCGCGCCCGCGCCGCTCGCGCTCTTCGCGAGCCCGGAATACCTCTTTCGCCGCGCCCACCAGCTCGCGGTGGCGGCCTTCTCCGAATCCTGCCGTCATCTGGACCTCACGCCCTCGCAGTATGCCGTGCTCTTCATGCTGCGCGAGGTGCGCGACGCCAGCCAGAACGAGCTCGGGCGCAGGGTCGCGCTCGACCGCTCGACCACCTCGGTCGTGCTGCACTCGCTGCGCGAGCGCCGCCTGGTGCACGAGCAGGCCGATCCGGCGGACCTGCGCAAGAAGCGGCTGCGCCTGACCGACGCCGGCCGGCTGCTGCTGGGCGAAGCCGAGCGCCGTTCGGCGGATTCGAGCCGCCAGCTGCTCGACGTGCTCGGGCAGGAGAAAGCCGGCCAGCTGTTGAAGCTGCTGGCCGAGCT
>CAUJJO010000197.1 GCA_963205125.1 Pseudomonadota bacterium
CCGCATGAAGGACGAGGGCAGCGCCGCGGTCGAGATCACCTCGATCATGAAGCGCAACAGCTGCGGCAAGTCGCTGGACATCGCGCGCATGGCACGCGACATGATGGGCGGCAACGGCATCAGCGACGAGTTCGGCGTCGCGCGCCACCTCGTCAACCTCGAGGTCGTCAACACCTACGAGGGCACGCACGACGTGCACGCACTCATCCTCGGCCGCGCGATCACCGGCATCGCGGCGTTCTCGAACTGAGGCCGTGAACGCCGGCCGCCCCGCGCCGCTGGCCGGCGTGCGCGTGCTCGATCTCTCGCGCGTGCTCGCCGGCCCCTGGGCCACGCAGGTGCTGGCCGACTACGGCGCCGAGGTCATCAAGGTCGAACGCCCGGGCAGCGGCGACGACACGCGTGCCTGGGGGCCGCCCTGGTGGGGCGGGGCCGACGAGCGCATGTCGGCCTACTACCTGAGCTGCAACCGCGGCAAGCGCTCGGTGGCGCTGGACATCGCCAGCCCCGAAGGCGCCGAACTCGTGCGCAGCCTCGCGCGCGAGGCCGACGTCGTCGTGGAGAACTACAAGGTCGGCCAGCTCGCCAGGTACGGGCTGGACTACGCGAGCCTCTCGGCGATCAACCCGCGCCTGGTCTACTGCTCGATCACCGGCTACGGGCAGGACGGCCCCTACGCCCAGGCCGCGGGCTACGACTTCGCGATCCAGGCCACCGGCGGCCTGATGAGCCTCACCGGCGAGAAGGAAGGCACGCCGGGCAGCGAGCCGCAGAAGGTCGGCGTCGCGGTGGCCGACCTCTTCACCGGCCTCTACGCGACGACGGCCATCCTCGCCGCGCTGCGCCAGGCCGAGTCGAGCGGGCGCGGCTGCCACATCGACGCCGCGCTGCTCGACGTGCAGGTGGCGATGCTCGCCAACCAGGCGAGCAACCACCTGGTGGGCGGCACGACGCCCACGCGCATGGGCAACGCGCACGCCAACATCGTGCCCTACCAGGTGCTGGCCACCGCCGACGGGCACATCGTGCTCGCCGTCGGCAACGACGGCCAGTTCCAGCGCCTGTGCAAGCTCGTGGGGCACGACGAGGTCGCCACCGACCCGCGCTTTGCCACGAACAGCGCGCGCATCGCGCACCGCGACGAGCTCATCGCCATCATCGCAACCTGGATGCGCCAGCGGACAACCCAGGCCTGGTGCGACCTGCTGGAGCCGAATGCGGTACCCTGCGCGCCCATCCTGAACCTGCCGCAGGTCTTTGCGCATCCGCAAGTCGTGCACCGGGGCATGCAGGCGCAGCTTCCCGACGCCCGGGGCCGCGCGCTGCCGACGGTGCCCAATCCGATGCGCTTCGACGGTGTGCGTGCGATGGCGCCGCAGGCGCCGCCGACGCTGGACGAAGACGGCGCGGCGATCCGCGCGGGCCAGGGATGGAAGCCTCGCTAACCCCCTTGCCCGCTCGACCCGCCCCATGGACACCAAGACCTCGCCGCTTGCCACCCTCGCCGACCCCAGCCTGCTGAAGACCGACGCCCTGATCGGCGGCAACTGGGTCGCCGGCCCCGAGCGCTTCGAGGTGCATGACCCCGCCACCGGCCAGACGCTCGCCAGCGTGGCACGCCTGGCCGCCGCGCACGCGCACGAGGCCATCGTCGCCGCCGACAAGACCTGGCCGGCCTGGCGCGCCAAGACCGCGAAGGAGCGCCACGCGATCCTGATGAAGTGGTTCGCGCTCCTGAACCAGCATGCCGACGACCTGGCGCGCATCATGACCGCCGAGCAGGGCAAGCCGCTGGCCGAGGCGCGCGGCGAGGTCGTCTACGGCGCGAGCTTCCTCGAGTGGTTCGCCGAGGAAGGCCGGCGCCTCTACGGCGAGACCATCCCGACCACCGATGGCAACAAGCGCTACCTCGTGATCCGGCAGCCGATCGGCGTGTGCGCCGCGATCACGCCGTGGAACTTCCCGATCGCGATGATCACGCGCAAGGTGGCGCCGGCACTGGCCGCGGGCTGCACGGTGGTCATCAAGCCGGCGGAGGCGACGCCGCTGTCGGCGCTGGCGGTCGCCGAACTCGCGCAGCGCGCGGGCATGCCCGCGGGCGTGCTCAACGTGCTCACCGCGGACGCCGCGGGCTCGATCGAGATCGGCAAGGTGCTGTGCGCAAGCGACGCCGTGCGCCACCTCTCCTTCACCGGCAGCACCGAGGTCGGCCGCATCCTCGCCGCGCAATGCGCACCGACGGTGAAGAAGCTGAGCCTCGAGCTCGGCGGCAATGCGCCCTTCATCGTCTTCGACGACGCCGACCTCGACAGCGCGGTCGAGGGCGCGCTGGCCAGCAAGTACCGCAACGCCGGCCAGACCTGCGTCTGCACCAACCGCTTCTACGCGCAGGCCGGCATCTACGAGGCCTTCGTCGAGCGGCTCGCCGCACGCGCCCAGGACATCAAGGTCGGCAACGGCTTCGAGGCCGGCGTCAACCAGGGCCCGCTGATCGACAACCAGGCGGTCGCCAAGGTCGAGGCGCATGTCGCCGATGCGCTGGCCAAGGGCGCGCGCCTGGTGGCCGGCGGCAAGCGCCTGGGCGAGCGCTTCTACGCGCCCACCGTGCTCGCCGACGTGAACTCGGAAATGCAGTGCGCGCGCGAGGAGACCTTCGGCCCGCTCGCGCCCGTGTTCCGCTTCCAGACCGAGGCCGAGGCCATCGCCGCCGCCAACGCCACCGAGTTCGGCCTCGCCAGCTACTTCTACAGCCGCGACGTGGGACGCATCTTCCGCGTCGCCGAGGCGCTGGAGTACGGCATGGTCGGCATCAACACCGGCCTCATCTCGACGGCCGAAGTGCCCTTCGGCGGCGTCAAGCAATCGGGCCTGGGGCGCGAGGGCGCGCGCCAGGGCATCGACGACTACGTCGAGCTGAAGTACCTGTGCCTGGGAGACATCCTGAAGTAGGCCTTGCGCGGCGGGTTGTGCGGCGGGTTGCGCGGCGCGAGGCTCACTCTTCGTCGTTGGCGGCGGCCAGTTGCCCTCGCGGCGGCAGGCGCTCGATCGCTTCGGCGGCGTCCGCGCCCAGCGTGGCCATCTGCGCCGCCTGGGCCAGGGCGCGGCGCAGCAGGTCCTCGGCGTGTTCGCCGTGCTCGGGGAAGGAGGCCAGACCCATGCGCACGCCGACGCGGCGCTCGCGCCCGGTGATCGAGAAGGGTTGCGTGAGCGCCTGCGCGAGCTTGCTCGCCACGCGCTGCCCGGCGTCCGCCGCGTCCAGCCAGGCCAGCAGCACGGCGAAGGTGTCCGCGCCGAGCGAGGCGACGACGTCGCTGGCGCGCAGGCCCGAGCGCAGGCGCACCGCGACCTTGCGCTTGAGCACGTTGGCGGCTTCCACCCCCAGCGCCGCCTCGGTCGCCGCCAGGCCCTCGATGCGCAGCACCACCAGCGCCATCGGCGCCGGCTCGCGCGCGCGCAGCGCGACCAGGTGCGTCATGTGCTCGAGCAGCTGCGTGGGGTTGGGAAGCCCGGTGGCGAGGTCCGTCGCGTAGGCCTTGCGCGCGGCGGCCTCGAGCCGCTTGCGCTCGACCGCCAGGCGCAGCGCGCGCGCGAGGTTGGCGGTGTCGGTCGGCGGCAGCACGTCCTGCACGCCGGCCTGGATCAGCGCCAGCGTCTGCGCCACCCCGGGCTCGGGGGCAATGGCCACGACGGCGAGATCCAGCCCGGCCTGCGCCAGCGGCGGCCACTCGGCCAGCGCCGCCAGCGCACCGGGCTCGCACGCATCGACGAGCAGCGCGTCCAGCCCGCGCGTCTGCAGGCTTGCCGCGGCCTCGGCAAGCGTCGGCGCGTGATGCACGACGAAGGGGCCGAAGGACGAATCCCACAGGTCCACCGGCCGGGCCGAGACGCAGAGGAGGTGGATCGGGGCAGTCATGACCGAAGCGAGCAGACGAAGCTCGCAGGGTAGTGCCCGAGCGCGCACCGCGCGAGGGGGAAAGCCCGGTCAGCGGCGCGGCGGGAAAGCTGGAGCGGGCGAAGGGAATCGAACCCTCGTATGAAGCTTGGGAAGCTGCCGTTCTGCCATTGAACTACGCCCGCAGCGCGCCCTGGAAGGGCACCCGCGGAGGATACATCAGCGCAGGCGACTCCAGCCACTCTCGGTCGCCCTCTCCTCCTTCGACCCCGGCCCGTGGCATCGCCGCTGCCTTGACCCGCACCAAGTCCGCCAGGCCGGGGGCAGGCTAGAGTGCCCACCGATGACACGCGTGGCACGGCTGGTGAATCGGCGCAAGTGGGCATCGGCCTTGCCGGTGCTGCTGGCGCTGCTGGCGCAGCTGCTGCTGGTCCAGTTCGACAGCTGGCACCACGCGCGCATGCTCGCGCAGGGGCCGTGGTCGACGCAGGTGTGCCGCAGCTCGGCGGCGACCGATGTCTTCGCCCGCGCGGAGTCAAGCACCAGCCTCACCGATCAGGCACCGGGCGGCACGGGGCACGGCCCGACATGCTGCTCGCTCGCCGGGCTGGCCACGCCGCTGCCAGCCGACGTCGCCGGCCACGCCATCGGCCCCGCCACGGGCTCGGAACGGCCGCTCCCGTCGACCCGCCAGCCGCGGGCCGAGACCCCGTCGCGGGTCACCGCGGCGCGGGGTCCGCCCACGCACGCCTGAGGCCGCACCTCCCCTGCCCGGCAGACGCTGACCCGGCGCCAGCCGGCGGGGAGGCGTACGGCTGCCGATCCCCCTCCGAAGCACGCGTGCCCCGGGAGTCCGTCCCCGGGCGGATGCTTGCGCCGACTCTCCCCTGCTGCCCGAGCCGCGCTGGCCGCGGCCCTTGCGCCGCGCCTGTGTCGCGCCCGTACCGCGCCTGCCTCGCGCTCGTGCAGCACCGATCCGAATCCGAATCCCTCATGAACTCATCGACATCGTTTCGCGCCGGTCGCGCGGCACGCCCGCTGCGCCGCGCGCGCCTTCCCCACCGTCAGGACCTGCTGGGCCTGGCCATCACGCTGCTCGCCGCGGCGCCCGCCGCGGCGCAGAGCTCGGCGCGGGACACCGTGCTGATCCAGGGCCAGCGCGCGGCCGCAGCCGGCGCGCCGACGACCCTCGACGCTGACGCCCTGCAGCGCCTGCGCGCGGCGCAGGGCGACAGTGCGGCGCTGCTGCTCCGCGTGCCCGGCGTATCGCTGCAGGCGGCCGGCGGCGCTTCCAGCCTGCCGGCGCTGCACGGCCTGGGCGGCGACCGCGTGCGCGTCAGCGTCGACGGGCTGGACCTCATCGCCTCCTGCCCCAACCACATGAACCCGCCGCTGTCCTACCTCGATCCCGCCGCCGTCGCCTCGCTCGAGGTCTACGCCGGCATCTCGCCGGTGAGTGCCGGCGGCGACAGCATCGCCGGCAGCATCGTCGCGCGCACGGCCGACCCCGTCTTCGCGCCGGATGAACAGACCTTGCTGACGAGCGGCGAACTCGGCGCCCATGCGCGCAGCAACGGGCGCGGCATGGGCGTCAATGCCCGCGCCAACCTGGCCAGCTCGACCCTCGCCCTGGCCTACAGCGCGGCGCGCTCGCGCGCCGACAACTACCGCGCCGGCGGGGACTTCAAGACGAGCGTGCAGACCGGCCGCAACGGCCACACACTGCCGCTGGACGAGGTCGGCTCCAGCGCCTACGACACGCGCAACCAGACGCTCACCCTCGCCCATCGCGGGCCACGGCACCTGCTCGAGGCGCGGCTGGGCTACCAGGAGGTGCCCGAGCAGCTCTACCCGAACCAGCGCATGGACATGCTGGGCAACCGGCAGTGGCGCGGGCAGCTGCGCTTGCAGAAACGCTTCGACTGGGGCCGCTTCGAGGCGCGTGTGTTCCAGGAGGACGTCGACCACACGATGGACTTCGGCGCCGACAAGCGCTTCTGGTACGGCAGCCATTCCGGCACCGGCAGCGCCTGCAGCCCGGTGCGCTTCGCGGGTGATCCCCAAGGCACCTGCGCCGCCGGCATGCCGATGAAGACGGCCAGCAGCCACCGCGGCCTGAGCTCGCGCGCCGACATCGCGTTCGGCGACAGCGACACGCTGCGCCTGGGCGCCGAGTGGCTGGCCTATCGGCTGGACGACTGGTGGCCGCCTTCGGGGGGCGGCATGGGCCCGGGGACCTTCGACAACATCCGCGACGGCCGGCGCGATCGCGGCGTGCTCTACGGCGAGTGGATCGCGCGCCCGAGTTCCGCCTGGTCCTGGACGGCCGGCGCCCGCGTCGAACGCGTGCGCAGCGACGCCGGCACGGTGCACGGCTACAACACGCTGAGCAGCGCGCCGGGCGGCCAGGCGGCCGAAGCCGCCGCCTTCAATGCCTCGTCCCGGCGGCGCACCGACGACAACCTGGACCTGTCGGCGATCGTGCATCACGCCTGGTCGAGCACCGTCGACCTGGAAGGCGGCATCGCGCGCAAGGTGCGCTCGCCCAACCTGTACGAGCGCTACACCTGGTCGTCCTGGGCGATGGCGGCGACGATGAACAACTTCGTCGGCGACGGCAACGGCTATGTCGGCAACCCCGATCTGAAGCCCGAGGTCGCGCATACCGTCTCGGCGACGATCGACTGGCACGCCGCCGACCGCTCGTGGAGCCTACGCGCCACGCCCTACCTGACCGAGGTCGACGACTACATCGACGCCGTGCGCCGCAGCACCTGGACCGCAGGCAAGTTCAACGTGCTCGGCCTGGCCAACCAGTCGGCGCGCATCGTCGGGCTGGACATGACGGGCCGGGCAGCCCTGCCCGGCCTGCCCGGGGGCGAATGGACGCTCGAGGGCGTGCTCAACCTGACCCGCGGCCGCAACCGCGACAGCGGCGACGACCTGTTCCAGATCATGCCGGCCAACCTGCGCGTGTCGCTGAGCCACCGGCTCGGGAGCTGGCAGAGTGCGCTGGAAGTGGTGTCGGTGGCGCCCAAGAGGAGGATCAACGACGTCCGCAACGAGATCGCCACGCCCGGCTACACGCTGCTGAACCTGCGCACGGGCACCACCTGGGGCCGCGTGCGGCTGGACTTCGGCATCGACAATCTGTTCGACCGGCACTACGCCCTGCCCACCGGGGGCGCCTACATCGGCCAGGGGACGACGATGAGCATCAACGGCGTGCCCTGGGGCGTCGCCATGCCCGGGCCGGGGCGTTCGCTGTACCTGGCGGTCCAGATGGGGTTCTGAGCACCGGCAGGGCCGGGCAATCAACTGCCCGGCTATCGACCGGCCCTCGACCGCCTGCCCGCGGCACAATCCCGGGCGTCCCCGACGCCTGGGCCCGCGGGCCGAGGCCACCGGCCTCCTCCCCCGGACGCAAGGTCCGCTGCCGCCCTTGTCACGCCATGCACGACGCGCCTGCCGACGGCTCCCCCCACCACCGCCCCGTGCGCAGCTACGTGCTGCGCGCCGGCCGCATGGGCAGCGGGCAGGAGCGCGCGCTGGCCGAGCTGGGGCCGCGCTTCGTGCTGCCCTTCGAGCCCCGGCCGCTGGACTTCGCCGCCGTCTTCGGCCGCAGTGCGCCGCGCGTGCTGGAGATCGGCTTCGGCATGGGCGGCGCGACGGCAGCCATCGCCGCGGCGCAGCCGGGGGTCGACTTCCTCGGCGTCGAGGTGCACGAGCCCGGCGTCGGCGCGCTGCTCAAGCGCATCGGCGAGATGGGCCTGGCCAACCTGCGCATCGTGCGCCACGACGCGGTCGAGGTGCTGCAGCAGATGATCGCGCCGGACTCGCTTGCCGCCGTGCACGTCTTCTTCCCCGACCCCTGGCCGAAGAAGCGCCACCACAAGCGCCGCCTGATCCAGCCGCCGCTGGTGGCGCTGATCGCCAGCCGCCTGGTGCCCGGGGGCGTGCTGCATTGCGCCACCGACTGGGAGCCCTACGCCGAGCAGATGCTGCAGGTGCTGAGCCAGGAGCCGCTGCTGCGCAACACTGCGGCGGGCTACGCGCCGCGCCCGGACTACCGCCCGCTGACCAAGTTCGAGGCGCGCGGGCTGCGCCTGGGGCACGGCGTGCGCGACCTCGTCTTCACTCGGCCCAGTTGACCATGCCCGTGTAGGCGGTCAGCAGCACGATCGCGCCGAAGGCGATGCGGTACCAGGCGAAGACGCGGAAGTCGTGCGTCGAGACGTAGCGGATCAGCCAGCGGATGCACAGCAGCGCCGACACGAAGGCCAGCAGCGAGCCGACGGCGAACACCGGCAGGTCGC
>CAUJJO010000198.1 GCA_963205125.1 Pseudomonadota bacterium
CTGCACTGTAGCGGCATCGCCGCGATCCGGCACCCGCCAGCCCGTAGCCCGCGCCGCCGCGAAGGTGGCGAGCGCCGAGAGCCCCAGGCAGGCCCAGATCACGCCCTGGTAGCTGCCGCTCTGGTCGAACACCGCGCCGGCCAGCACCGGGCCGCCGAGGTTGCCGAGTGCCGCACCCGTATAGAGGATGCCCACGAGCGAGGACACCGCGCGTGCCCCGAAGCGGTCCATCACGAAGGCCGGCATCAGCGAGACGATGCCGCCATACGACAGGCCCATCCAGACCGCGAATACGGCCATCGCCGCGTAGCCGCCGGCAAACGCCCAGAGCAGGAAGGACAGGCCGAGCGAGGCCTGCATCAGCACCAGCGTGCGCGCGCGGCCGATGCGGTCGGCGAAGCTGCCGATGACGAAGCGCCCGGCGAGCGAGCCGACGCCGATCAGGCCGACGAGCCCGACCGCGCGCAGCTCGTCGATGCCGAGGTCGCGCGCCGCCGCCGAGGCATGCGCGAAGGGGATGAACATGCCCGGCGAGGCCAGCAGCGCCATCGCGTACAGCCAGCGGTAGCTGGGGCTGGCGAGCGCTTGCCCAAGCGGCGTGCCGGCGACGGCGCGCGCGCCGGCCGTTGCGGCCGGCGCACGCTGCAGCAGCAGTGTCGCCGCCAGGCCCAGCAGCAGCACGACTGCGGCGACCACGCGCAGCGTCACGCGCCAGTCGCTCCAGGCCAGCAGCGCCGTGACCAGCAGCGGCCCGACCAGCGTGCCCGCGCCTATGCCCGCACTCGCCAGGCCCGCGGCCATGCCGCGCCGACGCGTGAACCAGGGTTGCACGCAGGCAATGGCCGGCGTGTAGACGAGCCCGATGCCGATGCCCAGGCCAAGGCCATAGGCGACGATGACGCCCAGGAGCGAGGCCGCGAAGCTCGCACCGAGCAAGCCGGCGGCGATGAAGAGCATGCCCAGGCTCGTCACCACGCGCGGGCCGAAGCGGTCGGCGAGCATGCCCGCACCCGCGCCGAGCACGAAGTAGATCAGGCCCGAGACGCCGAAGAGCATCGAGACGTCGGCGCGCGTCGCCGCGAACTGCTGCTGCAGCGGCTCGAAGAAGGCGGCGAACGAGTACGAGACGCCGAAGATCACCGCCAGCGCGGTGAAGCAGGCCCAGACGACGACCCAGGCCTGGCGCGGTTCGGTTTCGGGGGCGTCGTCGGCCAAGGACATGGGCACGGAGCATAAGCCGCGGGGCAGCGGGGCTCTGCAGATCCCATCCTGGACTCGGCAGGAGAGCCTCGAGGGCTGCGCGATCGAACTTGCGGCTTCAGCGCCCCACGCAGGCTTCGGCGCCTTTTTCGATGTGCCCTTCGATGCGCGAGGTGAGCCGCTCCCACACCGGCTCGAGCGTGCCCGGCAGGTCGGGCAGGGCGCCCAGGTCGACGCGGCTCTCGACGGGGTCGTGGAAGTCGCTGCCGCGCGAGGCGGCGAGGCCGAACTCGGCGGCGATCGCCGCGTAGTGGCGGCGCTCGGCCTCGCTGTGCGCGCCGACCATCACCTCCACACCCTGCCCGCCGTGTGCGGTGAACTCGCTGAAGAGCGCGTATTCGAGCGTGGGCGAGAAGCGGTAGCGCGCCGGGTGCGCGACGACGGCGATGCCGCCCGCGGCGGTGATCCAGCGCACCGCATCGCGAAGGCGCGCCCAGCGGTGCGGCACGAAGCCCGGCTTGCCCTCGACGAGGAAGCGGCGGAAGACCTCGCCGACGTCGGCGCAGACGCCGCGCTCGACGAGGAAGCGCGCGAAGTGCGTGCGCGAGATCGACTCGGGCGCATCGACGTAGGCCAGCGCGCCCTCGAAGGCACCGGGGATGCCGGCGCGTGCGAGGTCCGCGGCCATGTCTCTTGCGCGCTGCAGCCGGCCCGCGCGGATCGCGGCCAGACCGGCGACGAGCGCGGCATCGGCAGCGTCGAAGCCCAGGCCCACGATGTGCACGCTCTCGCCGGCGAAGCTGACCGAGATCTCCGTGCCCGCGAGGAAGCCCAGACCCAGGTCCAGCGCCGCCTCGCGCGCCACTGCCAGGCCGTCGACGCTGTCGTGGTCGGTCAGCGCCCAGAGCTGCACGCCGCGCGATTGCGCGCGCGCGGCGAGCTGGTCGGGTGCCAGCGTGCCGTCGGAGACGGTCGAGTGGCAATGCAGGTCGGCGTTGAGGAGGTGCACGAGGCGATTGTCCGGCAGCGGCGATGCGCCTTCGCGCGCTGCGGGGACTTCGGTCGCCGAGCTTCAGCCGCCGAGGGTCAGCGTGCGGTCGCAGCGCGTGGCCAGCGTCGGGTCGTGCGTGACGAGCACGAAGGCGGTGCCGCGCTCGCGCGCAAGCTGCAGCATCAGCTCGAACACCGCGTGCGCGGTGTCGCGGTCGAGGTTGCCGGTGGGCTCGTCGGCGAGCACGCAGGCAGGCTGCGTGACGAGCGCGCGCGCGATCGCCACGCGCTGGCGCTCGCCGCCCGAGAGCTGCGAGGGCGCGTGCTTCACGCGCGCGGCCAGGCCCACGCGTTCGAGCATCGCCTGCGCCTGCGCGCGCGCCGCGGTCACGTTGAGGCGCCGGATGCGCAGCGGCATGGCCACGTTGTCCAGCGCGCTGAACTCGGGCAGCAGGTGGTGGAACTGGTAGACGAAGCCCAGGTGCAGGTTGCGCCAGCGGCCCTGCTCGGCCGCACTCATCGTCGCGAAGTCGCGGCCCATCAGCTCGACGCGGCCCGAGGTCGGCGCGTCCAGGCCGCCCAGCAGGTGCAGCAGCGTGCTCTTGCCCGAGCCCGAGGCGCCGACGATGGCCAGCGTCTGCCCCGCAGCCACCTGCAGGTCGACGCCGCGCAGCACCTGCACGTCCAGCGCCTCGGCTCCACGTCCTTCGCGAAAGCGCTTGTGCAGGTCGACCGCGCGCAGCACCGGCTCACTCATGGCGCAGCGCCTCGGCGGGGTTGACGCGGCTGGCCCGCCAGCTCGGGTAGAGCGTCGCGACGAAGGCGAGCGCGAGCGCAATCAGCGTCACCGGGACGATGTCGCTGGCCAGCGGCTCGCTGGGCATGCGGCTGATGAGGTAGATGTTGCCGGGCAGGAAGGCGACGCCGAGCGCGTGTTCGATCGCCGGCACGATGACGTCGATGTTGCAGGCCACGAGCAGGCCCAGCGCCACGCCGCCCAGCGTGCCCAGCACGCCCGAGGTCGCGCCCTGCACGACGAAGATGCCCATGATCGAGCGTGGGCTGGCGCCCAGCGTGCGCAGGATGGCGATGTCGGCGCGCTTGTCGGTCACCGTCATCACGAGGGTGCTGACGAGGTTGAATGCCGCCACCGCGACGATCAGCGTCAGGATGATGAACATCATCCGCTTCTCGACCTGCACGGCGTCGAACCAACTGCGGTTGGTGCGCGTCCAGTCGCGCACGATGACTTCGGGCCCGAGCGCCTGCGCGAGATCGGCGGCCACCGCGCGCGCCTCGTGCACGTCGGACAGGCGCAGCTGCACGCCCGTCGGGCCACCGGTGCGAAAGAGCTTGGCGGCGTCGTCGAGGTCGATCAGCGCCAGGCTGCTGTCGTACTCGTAGTGCCCGCTCTCGAAGACGCCGGTGAGCGTGAACTGCTTGAGCCGCGGCACCACGCCCGCGGGCGTGAGCTGGCCGGCCGGCGAGACGAGGGTGACCTTGTCGCCCACGCGCGCGCCGACGAGGCGCGCCAGCTCGGCGCCCAGCACGACGTTCCACTCGCCGGGCCGCAGCGTGGCCAGCGCGCCGCCCTGCAACTGGCGCGCCAGCACGGTGACCTCGGCCTCGCGCGCCGGGTCGATGCCGCGCACGAGCGCGCCGCGTATCGCTTCGCCGCGCGCCACCAGCGCCTGCGCCGCAACAAACGGCGCGGCGCCGACGACGCGCGCATCCTTGCGCGCGGCCGCCGCGGTCGCCTGCCAGTCGGGCAGCGCGCCGCCGCTGGCCTCGAGCACCTCGATGTGCGAGATGACGCTCAGCATGCGGTCGCGCACTTCCTTCTGGAAGCCGTTCATCACGCTGAGCACGATGACGAGCGCCGCGACGCCGAGCGCGATGCCCAGCATCGACACGCCCGAGATGAAGCTGATGAAGCCGTTGCGCCGCCCGGCGCGGCCCGCGCGCGTGTAGCGCCAGCCGATTTGCCATTCGTAGGGCAGGTTCATGAGGGGGCGGATGCTAACGGCATCCTGGTCACCATCAACCACCTGGCCGGCTTGACTGTATCGCAATAGAGATACACAATGGCGTGGACGGAGGATCCGACCATGGCCCATTCCTCGATGCTGCACGTCCGCGTGGACGACGAAATCAAGACGCAAGCCAGCGAGGCGCTCGCCGCCATGGGGCTTTCCGTTTCCGATGCCGTGCGCATTCTGCTCAAGCGCGTCGTCAACGATCAGGCCTTCCCACTCGAGTTGAAGGTGCCCAACGCCCGGACGCGGGAGGCCATGGTCGAGGCTCGCGCCATGGCCAAGGCTCGTGCCGCCCGTTTCGATTCCGCCGATGCGCTGATCGATGGCCTCGAAGAAGCCCGCCAGCCGTAAGCGGACCGTACCGCCCAGGGCGCGCGATTACACCAGGGCCTTTGTCAAGGATTGGGAGCGCCTCTGCCGCTCGGGCCGCTACGACCTGAAGCGGCTGAAGGAGGCGATGCTGCTGGTCATCGGCAACGATGAGCCGCTCGGCCCGCAGTGGCTGGACCACCCGCTCAAGGGCGACTGGGCCGATCATCGCGAATGCCACATCGGCGGCGACTTCCTGCTGATCTACCGGCTCGACGGCAACACGCTCCTCTTCGTGCGGGCGGGGACGCACTCGGAGCTGTTCGAGGAATAGATCTGGACCGTGCCCATGCTCCCGCCGATCTACCTCGACCACCACGCGACGACGCCGCTCGATCCGCGCGTGCTCGAGGGCATGCTGCCCTTCCTGCGTGAGCACTTCGGCAATGCCGCGAGCCGCAACCACGTCTTCGGCCGCCATGCCGCGGCGGCGGTCGAGGAGGCGCGCGAGCGCGTCGCGCAGGCCATCGGCGCGCGCGATGCGGAGATCGTCTTCACCGCGGGCGCAAGCGAAGCCAACGCGCTGGCGCTGCTGGGCCTGGCCGCGGGTGAGGCTGCGGCGCATCTGGTGACGAGCGCGATCGAGCACCCTTCGGTGCTGGACAACGCGCGGCGGCTCGAGCGCGCGGGCTGGTCGCTCACCGTGCTGCCGGTGGACCGCTTTGGCCGCGTCGACCCCGAGGACGTGCGCGCGGCGCTCGCGCCGCACACGCGGCTGGTTTCGGTGATGGCCGCCAACAACGAGGTCGGCACGCTGCAGCCGATTGCCGCCATCGGTGCCGTCGTGCGCGAGAGCGCTGCGCTCTTTCACGTCGACGCCACGCAGGCGCTGGGCCGCGTGCCCATCGACGTCGAGGCTTCAGGCATCGACCTGCTCTCGCTCTCCGCGCACAAGGCCTACGGCCCCAAGGGCGTGGGCGCGCTCTACCGGCGCCGCCGCCCGCGGCGCGTGAGGCTCGGCCCGCTCTTCGAAGGCGGCGGGCAGGAGGACGGGCTGCGCCCGGGCACGCTCAACGTGCCCGGCATCGTCGGCATGGGCCTGGCGTGCGAACTGGCAATGGCCGAGATGCCTGCCGAGAGCCGGCGCCTGCTCGCGCTGCGCCAGCGGCTGCAGGCGCGGCTCCTGCGCGAGCTCGATGGGCTGCAGCTCAACGGCCACCCCGAGCAGCGCCTCGCCGGCAGCCTGCACCTGAGCCTTGCAGGGGTCGATCCCGATGCGCTGCTGCTGGGCCTGGAGGACGTGGCCGCCTCCGCCGGCTCGGCCTGCTCGACCGGCGCGGTCAAGCCCTCTTACGTGCTGCAGGCGATCGGTAGGACAGGCACGACGGGCGCCGCGCAGGCGCAGCAGGGCGCGGCGCTGAGACTGTGCGTCGGCCGCTTCAACACCGAGGACGAGATCGACCGCGCGGCGCAGTGCATCGTCGAGCGCGTGCGCGCCCTGCGCCGAGCCGCCTGAGCCGCCGCGCGCTTGACGCAACGCAAGACTTCGGCCCGACCCGATGGCGCCCGGGCGCGCGCCGTTGCATGGTTGCGCGTTGCTGCTCCAGCAAGTCACGAGGACGAGGCCCCCAAGATGAGCGAGAACGCGAACCCACAGGCCGCAGGGCCGAGCCCGGCGCTGCGCCGCCTCTTCGAGCCCGCCCAGTGGGGCAAGCTGAAGACGCGCAACCGCATCAAGTACGGCTCCTGCTGCATCTCCAACTACAACAACCGCGACGGCACGCACACCATCCGCGAGTTCGCGCGCACGCAGGTCATCGCCGGCACCGGCTGCGGCATCATCACCAACCAGGGCGCCTACCCCGACCCGCTGGGCGAGGGCAAGGGCTACTTCCGCCAGGTGGCCATCCACGACGACAGCGCCATCCCCGGCTTCGAGAAGATCGCCGGCTACATCCATGAGGCCGGCGGCATCGCCGTGCAGCAGATCCTGCACGCCGGGCGCTACGGCGGCATCGACCTCGGCTACTGCCTGCAGCCCTCCATCGTGCCGCAGACGCTGCCGCACTTCCGCCCGCCGCGCGAGATCACGAAAGACCAGATCAAGGTCACGATCCAGCAG
>CAUJJO010000199.1 GCA_963205125.1 Pseudomonadota bacterium
GGCTGGCGTAGAGCTGGCCATCCCAGTCCTGCCAGCGCCCGGCGTGCAGCGAGAACAGCGGCTGGCGGAACTGCCCGATCAGCGTGAAGCGCGCGCCCCATTCAGGGCTGGGCGTGGCGTCCAGCCGCAGCTGATGGCGCCAGCGGCTGCCGCGCAGCACGAGGTCGACCGCCGACAGCTCCACCGGCGCGGCGCCGCGCGCCTCATCCAGCCAGCGCACGCGGCCGCCGCGCACCACGATCTCCTTTTGCGCCAGGATCCAGTCGGCTGCGGTCGAATCACCGGCCGCATCGCCCGACAGGTCGATGCCGGCGGCCAGCAGACGGCCTTGCGCGGTGCGGCGCACTTCGAGCTCGGGCGCATCGATCACCAGTTGTTCCAGCCCGCCCTGCACGAGCGAGGCCACCGAGAACACCACCAGCGCCCTGGGCACCTGCAGGCCGGGCGCGCCATCGGGGCCAAGCACGCGCAGATCGTGCACCGAGATGGCCGGCACCAGCGCATTGGATTCGACCCGCAGCGCCGCCATCGTCACCGGCGCGCCCACCGCGCGCGTGGCCAGGCGTTCCAGCTGCGGGCGCCAATCGTCGATTCGCGGCACAATGAACCAATGCAGCCCCGCCCAGGCCAGCACAAGCAGCAGGATCGCCGACACGACCACGCGCACGATCCAGCGCATCAGCGTGGCAGCGATTCGGATGGGGGCGTGGATCAAGGGCGTCTGGCCGCAGCGCCGGGTGGCTCGGACAAATTATGACCGTCGTCGACGCACAAGGTTCGCCCGCGGCGCCCGGCGTCGCGACAACGCCGATCGCGGCGCACTCGCGCCTGGTGCAACGCCTGCGCCGCCGTTATGCCGAAGAATTGCCGCTGCTCGACCCTGGCACGCCCACCCACGCCAGCATGGCGGCGTGCCTGTCGCAACTGAGGGATCGCGGGTGCGAGGCCGGCGCGGCGCTGCGCGTCCTGCGCCAGCTCGTCATGGAGCGCCTGGTCGTGCTCGATTGCGAGCAGGGTGCGCCGCTGGAAGTGATCACCACGGCCATCACCCAACTGGCCGAACTGACGCTGGATGCCGCCTGCACCCAGGCCTTTGCCGAGCTGGACGCGCGCCACGGCGCCCCGCTGGCCGATGGGGGCGGGCGCGCACGCTTCTGGGTGATGGGCATGGGCAAACTGGGGGCGCGCGAACTCAACGTGTCCAGCGACGTCGACCTGGTCTATCTGTATGACGCCGACGGCCAGACGGCGGGCGACGCCGGCAGCGGCGGGCGCATTGCCAACCACGAATACTTCACCCGCGCCGGCCGGCGCATCGGCGCGCTGATCGGCGACGTGACCGAGCACGGCTTCGTGTTTCGCGTGGACCTGGCCCTCAGGCCCAACGGCAATTCCGGCCCCACCGCCTGCTCGCTCGAGGCGCTGGAGGAATACATGCTGGTGCAGGGGCGCGAGTGGGAACGCTTTGCCTGGCTGAAGGCGCGCGCCGTCGCCCCGCGCGCGGCCATCGCGGGCGACGCCGCCGAGCCGCTGCGCGCGGTGATCCAGCCCTTCGTGTTTCGCAAGTACCTGGACTATGGCGTGTTCGAGTCGCTGCGCACGCTGCACCGGCAGATCCGCGAGCACGCCAGCCGCCGCAGCGCCGGCCGGCCCGGGCGCACGGGCGATGTCAAGCTCTCGCGCGGCGGCATCCGCGAAATCGAGTTCATCGTGCAGTTGCTGCAGGTGGTGCGCGGCGGCCAGTTTCCCGAATTGCGCACGCGCCCGACCCTGCACGCGCTCGAGCGCGTGGCGCGCGCCGGCCTCATGCCGCGCGAGACCGCCGATGCGCTGGCGCGCGCCTATGTGTTCCTGCGCCGCGTCGAGCACCGCATCCAGTATCTGGACGACCAGCAGACCCATCTGCTGCCCGCGCGCGACGACGACCTCGAATGGCTGGCGCGCACCATGGGCTACGCCGGCGCCTGCGCGTTCCTGGGCGAGCTGGACGCGCACCGCGAGATGGTCGCCGACGAGTTCGACCGCCTGCTGGGCGGCAGCATGCCGTGCAAGGCCTGCGGCAAGCCCGTCGCCGCGGAGGACACGCGCGCGCCAGCGCCGTCCGACCTCGACGGCGTGCCCGGCCTCTTTGCCGGCGCCGAGCCGCGCGAGGCCCTGGCGCGCTGGCTGCAGGACGCGCGCGTGCAGGCCCTGCACGAGCGCACGCGCCAGCGCCTGCTGCAGCTGCTCGTGCGCACGGCCGGCTGGCTCGGCGAAGGGCGCTTCGCCGAAGCCGCGCTGCCGCGCTTCATCGACTGGGTCGATGCCATGTTCAAGCGCGAGAGCTACCTGGTGCTGCTCTTGGAGCGCCCGGCCGTGCACGAGCGCCTGCTGCGCGTGCTGGGCATGGCGCGTTGGCCGGCGCGCTACGTGCTGCAGCACCCGGGCGTGATCGACGAGTTGGCCAGCCCGCAGCTGCTCACCGGCCGCTTCGATGCCCAGGCGCTCGAGCGCGAGCTGCACGAGCGCCGCCGGGCCCTGGCCAAGGGCGGCGAGGACGACGAGGAAAACCTGCTCGACCTGCTGCGCCGCGCCAACCACGCGGAAGTATTTCGAACCCTGGTGCGCGATGTCGAGCGGCGCATCAGCGTCGAGCAGGTGGCCGACGACCTCTCGGCGCTGGCCGACGCCATCCTGCGCGTGGCACTCGCCTGGTGCTGGCCACAGCTGCGCCAGCGCCACCGGGGCGACCCGCGGCTGGGCATCATCGCCTACGGCAAGCTGGGCGGCAAGGAGCTGGGCTACGGCGGCGACCTCGACCTGGTGTTCGTGTTCGACGACCCCGACGAGCGTGCGCCCGAGGCCTACGCCGCGCTGGTGCGCAAGCTCATTACCTGGCTGACCCTGCAGACCGGCGAAGGCCACCTCTACGACATCGACACCGCGCTGCGCCCCAACGGCAGCTCGGGCCTGCTGGTGACCAGCTTCGAGGCCTTTGCCGAGTATCAGCAGCAGCGCGGCAGCAACACCGCCTGGACCTGGGAGCACCAGGCGATGACGCGGGCGAGGTTATTGCCCCCACGCTCCACGGCTTCGCCTGTTGCGCTGCCCCCAGAGGGGGCCCTCGCCGTCTTGGGACGGCCCGGCGACGGCGAGATGCTGCCCCCACGCTCCACGGCTTCGCCTGTCGCGCTGCCCCCAGAGGGGGCCCTCGCCGCCTTGGGGCGGCCCGGCGCCGGCGAGATGCTGCCCCCACGCTCCCCTGCTGCGTCAGAAGGGAGCGACGAGCTTTTCGATCTCACGGCGCGCTTCGACGCGGTTCGCCATGGCGTGCTCACCGCCCCGCGCGACCTGGGCACGCTGCGCGCCGAGATCACCCAGATGCGCGGCAAGATGCACGCCGCCAGCCCGGTGCGCGCGGGGTTGTTCGACCTCAAGAGCAGCCCGGGCGGCATGATCGATGCCGAATTCGCCACGCAAGATCTGGTGCTGGCGCACACGCGCGAGCACCCCGAGCTCGAGCCCAACCTGGGCAACATCGCGCTGCTGCAGCGCGCCGAAGCAGCGGGCCTGCTGCCCGAAGGCGTGGGCCAGAACGCCGCCGACGCCTACCGCAGCCTGCGCCACGC
>CAUJJO010000200.1 GCA_963205125.1 Pseudomonadota bacterium
CAGCAGGAACCGTCGTCGTTGCCGCACCGCCCCCGGCCTCGGCGGCCTTCGCACGCGAAGCTTCCTCTGCTGCGCGCAGGGCAAGGACGACGGGCGCTACGGCGGGTTCAGCTACGGCAAGCGCACGTCGCTGATCAGGGACTCGTCGCTGCTGCTGATCGAGCCGTTCGCCGCGGCGGCCTACATGGAGGCGCTGCGCGCGGCGGAGGAAGCCTCGCGTGCGAAGGCCGCCGAGGCCGGGGGCGGTGCGGCAACGACGACGGTTCCTGCTGGTGGCGGCACGCCCCGCGTGGAGGACTCGGCCAAGGGTGGCTACACCACGGGCGGCGCCACTGCGGGGCAGGCGGTCAAGAAGCAGTTCTACGGCAGCATCGAGCTGGACCCGTTCCTGGCAAAGAAGCAGTTCGCCGATCTGGTCGACGAGGTCGTCCAGCAATTCACCATGCGCCCCGGCGTGAAGGTGAAGATCGCCATCGAGATCCAGGCCGAGTCGCCCACCGGTTTCGACGATGGGCTGCAGCGCGCGGTGAAGGAGAACTGCAACGTGCTGAAGTTCAAGAACGCTGAGTTCGAGTCGGGCGAGTAAGGAGACCTGCCGTGGACGGAGATGACGGCTTGCCCACTGAGGACGTTGATGTCTTGGCGAAAGAGAAGCCCCAGTACCCGTGTCGCTACATCGACATTTCGCGAGCGGTCCGTTCTGGATGGACGTCGCCGGGCAAGGCTGGCGACACATTCATTGATCCCGTCTGTGGTCCAGGGCACTCGAAAGTTCGCGAGACGGGCGAGTGGATCGACGGAGGCTGTAGCCGCCTGGATGAAGAGCTGCGAGGGAGGCGCCCCGTTCACGCAAGCCTACATAGGGCGACCGTCTGGCGGCCGGCCTTCTGGCCGCTGTGGCGCGGCGACAAGGGTGCCCGGCAGAGGGGGGCGGCGCCGATGCAGTAGGTTTTTTCGCCGGAGGGCCGCTTGCGGGCACCTACTGCAAAACCTACTGCACAATGAGCTGGTTGTCCCTGGACGTCGGTGGAACCCGCTGGACAACAAAAAAGCCCCAAGTCCTTGTCACTTGGGGCTTTTTCGGGGAATCGGAGGGCTCGAGCAGGGCTTGGCCGGGGTCCGATTCGGGGGAAATGGTGGCCTGGGGCGGAATCGAACCACCGACACGCGGATTTTCAATCCGCTGCTCTACCAACTGAGCTACCAGGCCGAAGCCGCGCAGTATAGCGTGCGCCTGCGGGACTTGGGACGCCGGGACAGGGGGAGCGCGGGCGCGGGGCTCAGGCGCTGCCGCGCTTGTTGCGCGTGAGGTCGACGCCGAGCTGCTTGAGCTTGCGGTAGAGGTGGGTGCGCTCGAGGCCGGTCTTCTCGGCCACGCGCGTCATCGAGCCGCTTTCCTTGGCGAGGTGGAACTCGAAGTAGCTCTTCTCGAAGGCGTCGCGCGCTTCGCGCAGCGGGCGGTCGAGGTCGAAGCTCTGTTCGGCGCGCGGGCCGCTGGGCAGCGGGGCCGCCAGGGGCACGGCCTGGGCCAGGCCGCCGCCTTCGCCGGGCGGCGGGTTGCCGTCGCCGCGCGGCAGCGGGCCGCCGTTGCCGCCGGGCGGGTTGCCGCTGCCGCCGCGCGGCGCGGGCTTGACGAGCGCCTGGTCGACCGCGCGCAGCAGCTTCTGCAGCGTGATCGGCTTTTCGAGGAAGGCGCTGGCGCCGAACTTGGTCGCCTCGACCGCGGTGTCGATGGTGCCGTGCCCGCTCATCATGATCACCGGCATGCTGAGCATGCCGGTGGCGCCCCACTCCTTGAGCAGGCTGATGCCGTCGACATCGGGCATCCAGATGTCCAGCAGCACGAGGTCGGGCCGCAGGGATTCGCGCACGCTGCGAGCCTGGGCGGCGTTCTCCGCCAGCTCGACCGTGTGCCCTTCGTCGGTGAGGATCTCCGACAAGAGGGCACGGATGCCCAGTTCGTCGTCTACGACCAGTATGGTTGCCATGCGCGCTTCATTGCACCTCGAGGGTGTCGCCACGGTCGGTGGCGGCACCGCCTGCGCCCGCCTGCGCGGCGGCCGGGGTGGCCGCCTCGGGAGCGAAACTCGAAAATGATAGCGAAACCCGTGCGCCGATCACTTCGCCCTCGGGATCGTCGTCGCGCTGCAGGTTGGCCAGGCGCAGCCGCGCATGGTGTTCGTCGGCGATCTTCTTGACGACCGCGAGCCCGAGGCCGGTGCCCTTGGCCTTGGTGGTGACGTAGGGTTCGAAGGCGCGCTTGAGCACCTTCTCGGCGAAGCCGGGGCCGTTGTCGAGCACGGTCAGCCGCACCGCGCGCAGCTCGCCGTGCTCGCCGCGCGCGCTCGAGGTGCGCACCTGCACCCGGCCGTCGTCCTGCTCGGAGACGGCGTCGAGCGCGTTCTGCACGAGGTTGTGGATGACCTGCCGCAGCTGCGTAGCGTCGCCCATGACGAGCGGCAGCTCGGGCTCCAGGCGCGCCGCGAGCACGCCGTCGTCGACCGCCTTGCCGTAGAGCGCGAGCACCTCCTGCACCAGCGGGTTGAGCGCCAGCGGCCGCGCCTGCGCCGCGGGAAGGCGGGCGTAGTCGCGGAACTCGTTGACCAGGCGCTGCATCGCCTGCACCTGGTTGACGATGGTGGCCACCGAGCGCAGCAGCAGCGACTGGTCGGCGCCTTCGAGCTTGTCCTCGAGCCGGTGCTGCAGCCGCTCGGCCGAGAGCTGGATCGGCGTCAGCGGGTTCTTGATCTCGTGCGCCAGGCGCCGCGCCACTTCGCCCCAGGCCACGCTGCGCTGGGCCGAGACGAGGTCGCTGATGTCGTCGAAGACCAGCAGCTGCATCGCGCCGGGCAGCTGCGCGCCGCGCACGAGCAGGCTGATCGCGACGCCGTCGCCGCGCGCGAGCTCCCAGCTCTCCTGCCACTGGTCGCGCTCGCCGGCCTCGGGGCTGGTGTGCAGCAGCTCGAAGCGCTGGCCGATGTTCTGCGCCAGGCCCTCGAGCTCGGGCGCCTCGTCCAGCCGCCGCCCGTGCCAGGCGCCGAAGGGCAGGCGCAGGATGCGCGTGGCGCTCGGGTTGACGGTGTCGATGCGGCCCTCGGGGTCGAGCACGATGACGCCGGCACTCAGCGTGTCGAGGATGGTCTGCAGCCGCGCGCGCGCGCCTTCGAGCTGGGCCACGCCGCCCTGCACCTGCTCGCGCGCCTCGGCCAGTTGCGCCGTCATGTCGGCGAAGGAGCGCGTGAGGCCGCCCAGCTCGTCGCCCGAGGCGAACACCGGCTTGGCGGTGAGGTCGCCCTGCGCCACCTGGCGCACGCCGTCGGCCAGCAGCAGCAGCGGCCGCGCCAGTTGCGTGCCCAGCAGGATCGCCAGCAGCACCGCGCCGAAGACGGCGAGGATGAGCGCCAGCGTCAGCGTGCCCAGGTACATGCGGCGCAGGCTGTCGCGCGCCAGCGCCCGCTGCTGGTACTCGGCGTAGGCGTCCTGCACCGCCAGCGCGTTGGCCGCCAGCGTGCGCGACAGCGGCTGCACGAGCAGCAGGAAGCGGTCCTGCTCGGGCGCGATCGCCAGCGCGCGGCTGGGCACGCGCGCCAGCGCCCGCACCCGCGCGCCGACGCTGCCGGGGGCGGCCAGCGCCTGCTCGTCGAGGCCTTCGACCTGGCTGGCCACGCCGACCTCGCGGGCCTGGCGCAGCAGCGTGGCGCCGGGGCGCTCGGGCGCGCTGCTGCCGGTGCTGCCGCCGGCACTGACGAGCAACTGGCCGCTGCCGCCGACGAGCGCCAGCTCGGCCACGCCGCTTTGCTGGCGCAGCCGCTCGAGCCCGAGCGGCGTCGTCGCCGCGCTGCCGTCGCCGACGCGCTCGGCGGCCAGCCGCGCCTTGCCCGAAAGGTCGGCCACCAGGGTGTCGAAGGTGCCCTTGCCCAGCGACAGGCCGGCATCCAGCGCCTGCGCCAGCCGCACGTCGAACCAGGCCTCGATGCTGCGCGCCACGAACTGGTAGGACACGGCGTAGATCGTGAGGCCCGGCAGCAGCCCGACCAGCGCGAAGATGCCGGCCAGCTTGATCAGCAGCCGGCTGCCGAACTTGCCGCGGCGCAGCCGCAGCACCAGGCGCACCGCGGCAAAGCCGATCACCAGCGTGAGCAGCGCGGCGACGGCGACGTTGGCCCAGAACAGCCAGACGAAGCGGCGCTCGCCCGCGGCGCTGCCGCTGCCGCCGTCGAAGCCCATGCGCACGACGAAGCTGAGCACCAGCACGAGGCCGGTGAGCGCGGTCAGCGCGACGATCCAGGTCCAGCGCGCCGAGCGCGTCATCGCCTTGGCCCTATTCGACGCGCAGCGTGCGCTCGACGCCCAGCGCGAACTCGTTGGCGCCGGGCAGGCCGATCGACATCGGGCCGGGCAGCTGCGAGGTGTCCAGCCGCCAGGAGAAATCCAGCATGTAGCGGCTCTCCGGGTCGAGCTGCGCGAGCTCGGCCAGCCGCCACTGCGAGGCCCGCGTGACGACCGCCAGCGCCTCGGCCAGCGTGGCGGCGTTCTGGCTCAGCGCGCCGAGGCCGACGCGCCAGCTGTTGGTCAGCGGCTGGTAGGCCAGCCGCCAGCTGCGGTGAACGCGCGCCACGCGCTCGTCGCGCCAGTACCAGCGGCTGCGCAGCAGCGTGGCCTGCGCGGTGAAGTAGATCGGCACGCCGCGCTGCAGCGCCTCCTCGACCGCGCGCGGCAGGTTCACCTGCACCGCGAAGTCCAGCAGCAGCGCGCCTTCGCTGCGCACGAGCTGCAGCGTGGTGAGCTCGACCGCGGCGCGCGCGCGCCGCGGCAGCGCCAGGCCGGCGAGCAGGCCCGCCGCGAGGATCAGCGCCTGCCGCCGTGAGGCTTGCCCGCGGGCACCGCCGCCGCGCGTGCGCGCATCCGCCACCGCGCCGCCCCGGCGTCGGCAGCCGGCCCTGGGGACACGCGGGAGCCGCCGAGGATCCATGGTGGGGGCGAGGGCGTCAGCTCTCGTGACTCTCGTGATTCTTGTGAATCAGCGCGTAGAAGAAGCCGTCGGACGGCGCGATCGTCGCGGCCGCGCCGGCCGCGGCTGCATTGTCCGGCAGCGGCAGCAGATGGCCCGGCGAGGCCGGATCGAGGCGGGCGCTGCCCGGGGGCAGCCGTTGCATAAACGCGTCGATTCGCTGCTCGCCTTCGGCCTTGAAGATCGAGCAGGTGGCGTAGACCAGCCGCCCGCCGGGCGCCAGCAGCGGCCACAGCGCCTGCAGCAGCTCGTCCTGCAGGCGGGCGAGGGCGCGCAGGTCGTCGGCCCGCCGCAGCCAGCGGATGTCGGGGTGGCGGCGCACGATGCCCGAGGCGCTGCAGGGCGCATCGAGCAGGATGGCGTCGAAGGGCCGGCCGTCCCACCACTGCGCCACCTGGCGCGCGTCGACGGCGCGCACCTGGGCCTGCCCCGGCAGCCGCAGGCGCTGCAGCGTGTCGCGGATGCGCGCGGCGCGCGCGGGGTCGCTGTCCAGCGCCAGCAGCTCGAGCTCGGCGCGCTCGAGCAGCTGCGCCGTCTTGCCGCCGGGCGCGGCGCAGGCGTCGAGCACGCGCGCGCCGGGTGCCAGCGCCTGCGCGCCCGCGCCCGCACCGAGCACGAGTCCGGCGGCAAGCTGCGCCGCGGCATCCTGCACCGAGACCTCGCCCTCGGCGAAGCCGGGTAGCTGCTGCACCGGGCAGGGCTCGGCGAGCTGGACCGCGCAGCCCGCCAGGCGCGGGTCGGCCAGCAGGCTGGCGCGCCGGCCGACCTCGGCCAGCCGCTGCACGTAGGCCGCGCCCGTGCTGCGGCGCGCGTTCACGCGCAGCGTCATCGGCGGGCGCACCTGGCCCGCGCGCAGCAGCGCCTGCCACTGCGTGGGCCAGTCGCGGCGCACGCGCTCGATCCACCACGCCGGGTGGTTCCAGGCGCCCAGCGGCGTGCGCTCGACGGCTTCGACCAGGGCCGCGCGCTCGCGCACGAAGCGCCGCAGCACGGCGTTGAGGAAAGGCACGGCCGCGGGCGTGCGCTGGCGCGCGGCGTTCACCGCCTGGTCGACCAGGGTGTGGTCGGGGTAGGGCGGCGCGGCCTGCGGCCACAGCAGCGCCAGCGCCGTGCACAGCAGCGCGTCGACCGCCGGGGGCGGCGGGCGCGGGGCGAGCAGGCGGCGCAGCTCGGTGGCCGCGCCCAGGCGCCGCAGCGCGTCCAGGCCCAGCGCCTGCACGCCTGCGCGCGCCTCGGGCGGGCAGCGCGCAAGCCAGTCGGTGGCCGAACGGCCCTCGCGCACGGCCTGCACCAGCTCGGCCGCGAGGTCCAGCAGGCGCGACAGCGGCGGCGAAGGGGCGGCGGCGTTCACCCGGCCAGTCTAGGCCCTGCGTGGGCGGGCAGGTGTCGGGCAGGTGTCGGCGGACAGGTGCCGTCCGGCGCTGCTGGCCCTGCCGACCCGGACGACCCTGGCTCTTGCCGACGGCGAAAACGCTGGCAGACTGAGGGCCGTCCGCAGCAAAGGATCGACAAGCAAGGGATTCCCGTGCCCCTC
>CAUJJO010000201.1 GCA_963205125.1 Pseudomonadota bacterium
TCGGGCATGGGGCGCGACCTCGGGCGCGCCGCGGTCGAGTCCTGCACCGAGCTGAAGAGCGTGTGCATGGCCGTATGAACGCAGCCCCTTCCTCCACTTCCGCCCCGGTCACCGCGGTGCTCGAGCTCGACGACATCAGCATCGCCTTCGGCGGCCTGCGCGTGCTCACCCGGCTGTCCTTCGCGCTGCGCCGCGGCGAGGTGGCGGGGCTCATCGGCCCCAACGGCGCCGGCAAGTCGTCCTGCTTCAACGTCATCACCTCGGTCTACACGCCCAACAGCGGCAGCGTGCGCCTGCACGGGCGTGACCTCGTCGGGCTGCAGCCGCACCAGGTGTGCCGGCTCGGCATCGCGCGCACCTTCCAGCTCGTGCGCACCTTCCAGCGCATGACGGCGCTGCAGAACGCCATGGTCGGCGCCGTCTATGGCCGCCCGGGTGCTGCCGACAAGCCGGAGCGGCGCGCGCTGGACGCGCTGGCGATGGTCGGGCTTGCCGACCAGCGCGACCGCGAGGTCGCGCACATGACGCTGTCGGACCGGCGCATGCTCGAGATCGCGCGCGCGCTGGCCACCGCGCCCGAGCTGCTGCTGCTGGACGAGCCGATGGCCGGCCTCAACGAAAGCGAGATCGAGACCATGACCGGCGTCATCCGCCGCATCCGCGACCAGCTCGGCATCGCCGTGCTCTGGGTCGAGCACAAGGTCGACGCCATCATGGCCGTGTGCAACCAGGTGATCGTGCTGAACCACGGCGAGAAGATCGCTCAAGGAACGCCGGCGCAGATCGTTTCCGACCGCAACGTGATCGAGGCCTATCTTGGCGACCCCGCCGCTGCTTGAGGTGCGCGGCCTGTGCGCCGGCTACGGCGACAGCCAGGTGCTGTGGGACGTTTCGCTGGCCGTGCCGCGCGGCAGCGTGGTGGCGCTCGTCGGCGCCAACGGCGCGGGCAAGTCGACGCTGCTGAAGACGGTCTCCGGCCTCATCAAGCCGCGGTCCGGCGAGATCGTCTTCGACGGCCGCAGCATCGCCGGCATGGCGCCGCAGCAGATCGTCGCCGCCGGCCTCTCGCACGTGCCCGAGGGCCGCGGCCTCTTCACGCGCATGACGGTGCTCGAGAACCTGCAGCTGGGCGCCTACCCGGCGCAGGTGCGCGCGCGCATGAACGAGTCGCTGGCGCACATCTTCGAGCTGTTTCCGCGCCTGGCCGAGCGGCGCGACCAGCGCGCCGGGCTGATGAGCGGGGGCGAGCAGCAGATGCTGGCGATCGGCCGCGCGGTGATGGCCTGCCCCTCGCTGCTCATCCTCGACGAGCCCTCGATGGGCCTCGGGCCGCTGATCGTCGAGGAGGTGTTCCGCTTCATCCGCCGGCTGCACGACAGCGGCGTCACCATCCTGCTCGTCGAGCAGAACATCCAGAGCGCGCTGCGCCTGGCCGACCACGCCTTCGTGCTGAAGACCGGCCGCGTCGTCATGCAGGGCAGCGGCGCCGAGCTGCTGGCCAACGACGAGATCCGCAAGGCCTACATCGGGAGTCTGGGATGAACGAACTCGGAATCATCACCGAGTTGCTCGTCAACGGCGTGCTCTTCGGCGCCATGTACGGCGTGGCGGCGATCGGCCTGAGCCTGATCTTCGGCACCATGGGCATCATCTTCCTCGCCCAGGGCGCGATGATCGTGCTCGGCGGCTACGCGGCCTACTGGGCGTTCCGGCTGCTCGACGTCGACCCCTACGTGATGCTTTTCCTGCTGCTGCCGGTATCGCTGCTGGTGGGCAGCGCGATGTACCAGCTGCTCTTTCGCCGCGCCGCGGCGATGCAGGACAAGAACACCTCGCTGCTGATCGCGGTGGGCCTGAGCTTCATGCTGGAGAGCGTGATGTCGCTGGCCTGGACGCCCGACCCGCGCTCCATCACCACGACCTACACCTCGACCAGCTTCCAGTTCCTCGGCATGAACTGGTCGATCACGCGCACGGCGGGCTTCTTCGTCGCGCTGGTGGCGGCGATCGCGGTGACGCAGTTCCTGCGCCGCACGATGATCGGCAAGGCCGTGCGCGCGACGTCCGAGGACATGACCTCGGCCGCGCTCGTCGGCATCGCGCCGCACCGCGTCAACATGATCGCCTTTGCCATCGGCATCGCGCTGGCCGGCATCGCCGGCTGCACGCTGGCGGCGACCTACACCATCGACCCCTACTTCGGCTTCCTGCTCAGCCTGAAGGCGCTGATCGCGCTGGCGCTCGGGGGCCTGGGCCATGTCGGCGGCGCGCTGGCCGGCGGCATCCTGCTCGGCCTGATCGAGAGCGGCTCCTCCTACCTGCTGCCGGGCTGGGGCGACGCGGTGGGCTACGCCGTGTTCCTGCTCGTGCTGATGTTCCGGCCGCAGGGCCTGTTCGTGCGGACGGTGACCAAGACATGAACCTGCAGGGCGACAACAAGCGGCTCATCCTCGCCGCCATCGCGACGCTGGCTTTCGCGCTCGTGCCCTTCATCCCGGGCGCGCCGGACCACTACCTCTTCTTCTACCTCTTCATGGTCTTCGTCTACGCGACGGTGGCGCAGAGCTGGAACGTGGTGGCCGGCTACACGGGGCAGATCAGCCTCTCGCAGCATGCCTTCTTCGGCATCGGCGGCTACACCACGGCGCTGCTGGCCACGCACTTCTTCGACGACGGCGGCTTCTACTTCAACCCGCTGCTGCTGCTGGCCAGCGGCCTCGTGGCCGCGCTGTTCGCGGTGGCCATCGGCATTCCCCTGCTGTCCAAGCTCGCGGGCGACTACTTCGCGCTCGGGACGCTGGGCCTTGGCGAGATCGTGCGCGTGCTGCTGATCAAGGGCGGCAGCTTCACCGGCGGCTCCGCCGGCGTGTCGATGTCGCCCGAACCCTTCGACACGCTGAAGCCCCACTACTGGGTCGGCCTGCTGCTGGCGGTGGGCAGCACCGCGGCGGTGGCCTGGATGGCGCGCTCGCGCACCGGCCTAGCGCTGATGGCGGTGCGCGAGGACCCGATCGCCGCCGCCGCCAGCGGCGTGCCGGTGCTGCGCGTGAAGGTCGGAGCCTTCGCCGCCGGCGCCTTCGTGGCCGGGCTGGCCGGCAGCCTCTACGCCTTCTACGTCTTCGCCGTCAGTCCGGGCGGCTTCCTGAACCTGAGCTGGACGCTCTACCCCATCCTCATGTGCGTGATGGGCGGCAGCGGCACCGTGCTCGGGCCGGTGCTGGGCGCCTTCGTGATGACGGCGGTGTTCAC